>JAOPZB010000166.1 GCA_025964355.1 Solirubrobacterales bacterium
ACGAACGCGTGGCCCCCCTTCCGCGCCAGCGCCAGCGCCGACTCGTCCTCGTGCACGAGCCCGAGCAGCGTCCGCATGGCCTGGCCCTCGGCAGCCATCTAGCTCTCCTGCTCCGGCTTCTCGCTGCCGAGCACCACCCTCTCGACGTGCTCGCAGGCGCGCTCGACGAGCTCCGCGACCTGCGCGTCGTCCTCACGGAAGCGCCCGAGCACATACGACGAGACGATCTCCGGGTCGGTGGAGTCCGGGCGCCCGACGCCGACGCGCACGCGCATGAAGTCCGCGCTGCCGAGCTCGCGCTTGATCGACTTCAGCCCGTTGTGACCCGCGAGGCCGCCGCCGAGGCGGGTGCGCACCTCCCCGAACGGCAGGTCGATCTCGTCGTGAACGACGATCACGTGGTCGAGCGGCAGCTTCAGCGCGCCGCGCGCCGGCCCGACAGAGCGCCCGGCATCGTTCATGTAGGTCTGCGGACACAGTAGGGCGACCCGCGGCGCCGGCGAGTCGCCTGACCCGGGCGGCCCAGCGCGCACGCGACCTTCGACGATGCGCCCGCGAAAGCGGTCTTTGGGTCGCCCGAGACCCCAGCGCGAGATCAGCGCGTCCGCGATCATGAATCCAACGTTGTGCCGTGTGTCAGCGTGCTCGCGACCGGGGTTACCCAGTCCAACTACCAGCCAATCGACGGCACCACCGCCGCCACCGCCAAACGGCCGTCGCAGAGGCCCTACTCCTCGCCGGCGGAGTCCTCCGAGCCGGCGCCCTCGGCGGCCTCGCCCTCCTCGGCCTCCTCGCCGACCAGCTCTGTCTCGGCCTCGATCTCGTCTTCGGCTTCTGCTTCGGCCTGCAGCCGCGGGGGAGACAGCGTCGCGAGGACGGTCTCCTCCAGCGAGTCGAGCAGGGTCACGCCATCCGGGGCCGCGATCGCGGTCAACAGGATCGTGTCGCCGATCTGCATCTCGCCGACCGCGTAGACGATCGACTCGGGAATCGCGGTCGGCAGCGCTTCGACGTTCAGCTCGCGCGTGATCTGCTCGAGCACCCCGCCTTCCTTGACGCCGGGAGCATCGTCCACGTCGGCGAGTTCCAGGGGGACCACCGCATGGATCGCCTCATCGAGGCGCACCCTGAGCAGGTCGACGTGGATCGTTTGACCCCGTACGGGGTCGCGCTGGGCCTCCTTGAGCACGACCGGAGTGGCGCGGCCGCCGTCGACGCTCAGATCCAGGACGGCGCCTGTGCCGGCGAGCGCCAGGCGAAGCTCGCGGGCGTCGGCGTCGAAGCCGACGGACTCGGCGCCCCCGCCGTAGACGACGCCGGGCACGCGGCCGCTGCGCCGCAGCCGGCGCGCCGCGCGTGAGCCCTCCGCGCCGCGGCTGTTCACGTTGAGCTTGGTGGTCGTCGTCGCCATGGGAACGCTGAGACTCTAGCAATCGGCTTCATTCGGGATGGGAGGGCTGAGCGACAGCAGCGCGACGCTCTCGCCCTTGAGAAAGTTGCCGCTGCGGCGGACGTCGATGCACTGAACCACCGGGAGCTTGCCGATCACCGTCCACGCCAGTCGCGTCTTGCCGGTCGCCCCCGTCGGCGAGTAGGAGGTGGAGGATTTCAGCGACAGGATCTTCACGGCCCCGGCGCGGCGCAGGCGAGGATTGCTCGCGTTGGCCCTCGCGGTTGCGACACATGCGGGCTGGCGGCTGCAGCCGCTCAGCTGGGCGATCACGCTCGCGGCGTCGCCGCGTGCCTGCGCCTGGATAAGAGCCAGATCGGCGTCGCGTTCGGTGTTCTCGACCTCGAGGAAGCGGGCCAGCAGCAGGCTGATGGCCACGAACAAGACGACGGCGAGCGGGATGAGCAGCAGGCGTTTCAGGACGATGCAACATATCCCGGCCCGCACAGCCGGGCTCCGGTCTCGTCATTTGGTGACGTAGCCATGGCGCTGCACGTCGCGGTCGCCACCGGTCGCAGTGCTGCTGACCTGGAAACGCCTAGAACAGCTGGTTCTCGCCGCCGAAGACCTCGCTGACGGAGTCGTCGACGAATATCCGCCGGATCGAGTCGGTCAGCAGGTCGGCGCACGGCAGCACGCGCACGTTCTCCGGGCAGCCGGGACCGCCCACCGGAATCGTGTCCGTGACGACGATCTGCTCCAGGCCGGATGTCCGCAGGTTCTCGTACGCATTGCCCGAGAAGACGGCGTGGGTGGCCGCGGCGAAGATGCGGTCGGCGCCCTCCTCCCTGACGGTCTTGGCGGCCGCCTTGAGCGTGCCGGCCGTGTCGATCATGTCGTCGACGATGACGGCCGTCTTGCCGCGCACGTCGCCGATCACGTAGCCGATCTCCGCGACCTGCTGGGCGGGACGCTCCTTGTCGAGGATCGCCAGCTCGGCGCCGACCTTGGACGCGAAGTTCTTGTTCAGCTTGACCCGGCCGGCGTCCGGGGCCACGACGACGAGGTCCGGGAGCGCCAGATCGGAGAAGTACTGCGTGAGCATGAACAGCGCCGTCATGTGGTCCACCGGCTTCTGGAAGAAGCCCTGGATCTGCCCCGCGTGCAGGTCCATCGTGAGCACCCTGTCCGCCCCGGCCGCCTCGAGCATGCGCGCGACCAGCCGCGCCGAGATCGGCTCGCGCGGCGCGGACTTCTTGTCCTGACGGGAGTACCCGAACCAGGGTGTGACCGCGATCACTCGATGCGCGGAGGCCCCGACGGCCGCATCGATCATGAACAGAAGCTCCATCAGCGAGTCGTTTGCCGTCACCCCCGCCTGCGGGTTGCCGCAGGTCGATTGCACGATGAAGACGTCGGCGCCGCGGATCGACTCCTCGTAGCGGCAGTAGACCTCCCCGTTGGAGAACGTCTTCAACGTGACGGGCCCGAGATCCACCCCCAGCTTGTCGGCGATGTCGATCGCCAACTGCCTGTTGGCGCGCCCGCTGAACAGCATCAGGCGCTTGTTGTAGTCGATCGGCAGGCTAGCCCGCGAGGCCTCCCTGCTGCGCGTGTCGATCGCGCTCATCTCAGCACGGAGTGTAAAGGTCGGGGCTGGCGGAGCTCATCGGCGCCTACGCTCGCTGTAGCCCTCGACGTTGGTCTGGCGCTCGCGCGCGATGCCGAGCGAGCCCGCCGGGACGTCCTCGGTGATGACCGAGCCGGCCCCTGTGTAGGAGTCGTCGCCGACGCTCACCGGCGCGACGAGCGTGGTGTCCACGCCGGTGTGCACCCGACGGCCCACGTTCGTGCGGTGCTTGTCGCGCCCGTCGTAGTTGGCGGTGATCGTCGCCGCGCCGAGGTTGGTCTCCTCGCCGATCTCGGCATCGCCGATGTATGAGAGGTGGGGGACTTTCGCTCGGGGGCCGATGTTGGAGTTCTTGACCTCGACGAACGACCCGACCCTGGATCCGCTGCGAAGGACCGTGCCCGGGCGCAGGTAGCCGAACGGTCCGACCGTCACGCCGTCCTCGAGCAGGCAGTCGAGCAGATAGGAGTGGCGGACGGTGCAGTCGCGGCCGATCCGCGTGGCGCCGCGAATGCTCGTGAACGGCTCGATGACGGTGTCCGGGCCGATCTCGACGCCGGCGTCGATCACCGTGGCGCTGGGGTCGACGATCGTGACTCCCGAGAGCATGTGGCGCTCGTGGATCGCATCCTGCGCGATCCGCCTGACCTCGGCGAGCGCGCAGCGATCGTTTACGCCGAGCACTATCCTCGGGTCCTCGAGCAGGTGCGCGGCGACGCTCGCGCCGTCGGCCCGCAGGAGGTCGATCACCTGCGGCAGATAGAGCTCGCCCTGGGCGTTGTCGGAGTGCAGTCGCGGCAGGGTCTGGCTGAGGGCGTGGGCGGCGAATACGAAGATGCCCGTGTTTACCTCTTTGATCTCGCGCTCGGCCTGCGTGGAGTCGCCGGGCTCCTTGGTCTCGACGACACGTTCCACCGCGCCGTCGGGGTCGCGCACCACGCGCCCGTAGCCGCTCGGATCGGCCAGGATCGTCGTCGCCATCGTCGCCGCGACCCCGGCGTGGCGGTGAGCCTCGATCAGGCCGCCGATCGCCTCGGCCCCGATCAGGGGGACGTCTCCGCTGAGCACAACGATCGGCGCGGCCGCGTCGAGCCCACCCGGCGACCCCGATTCGAGCGCGGCCATCCCGGCCGCAACCGCGCCGCCGGTGCCGTCGGGACGCTCCTGCACCGCCAGCTCGACGCCGTCGGGCAGCACCGCGGCCACTGCGCGCTGGGGAGAGTCGACGACGACGACCCGCGAGGCGCCGGCCTCCTGCGCCGCGAGCACCGGCCACAGCACCATCGGCCGGCCGCATAGCTCGTGCAGCATCTTGGGCGTCTTCGAGCGCATGCGCGTGCCCTGGCCCGCTGCGAGGATCAGGACCATGGGGGCGCTCACACGACAGATGCTATTGGCTGCGCGCGCATCCGCCGAATTGGGGGGCAGGGATTCGAACCCCGATTCTCAGGACCAAAACCTGATGTCCTGCCGTTGGACGACCCCCCAGCGGCCAGAGAAGGATAGATCGTGGCCCAGTCACGCGGGGCGTCCGGCGTCGTCGCGTCGCTAGGAGCGCCGCCCCGGGCCGCGGGGGACCCGTCCGCCTTCGGCGCCCGCCTCGGACGCCGGTCCGCCGGCCGAGGTGATGCCCAGGACCCGCATCGCCTTCAGGCCCAGGCTCAGCTTCTCCCGCCCATCGCTGGAGCTCACGTCGAGCCCGGACAGCTCGCGCACGCGCTCGAGCCGGTAGTAGATCGTGTGGCGGTGGGTGAACAGCCGCTGCGCGGTGCCGGCTACGTTGCCGTCCGCCTCGAGGAACGTCTCGAGCGTTCGCACCAGATCGGTCTCATACTGCTCGTCGTAGGCGACCAGCGGTTCGACCGTCTCGGCATAGAAGCGCTGGAGCTCGCTCGGATTCTCGCTCATGGCCGACAGCAGCAGCCGGTATGCCCCGGTCTGCTCGAACGCAAGCGGCGCCCCCTCGGAGTCACCCTCGGCCACGTTCGCTGCCAGCAGGGCCTCGCTCGCGGCGCGCGGTAGCTCGGCCGGGTCAGCCGCGATCCTGCTGCGCCCGATCGCGAAGGTGTACCCCTGCAGGCTGGCCTGCATCTCGTGCAGGAGCGACTCGGACGCTCGCGCCGCGGTCGCCTCCTCGCCGCCCGGCACGAGCACGAGCACCTCCGCGCCGGCGGTTCCGTCGCGTTCTGAGAGCGCCGCGATGGAGCGGCTCGCCACCGCTCGCGCGCCCCGCTCGGCGACGGCGCGCACGCGCCCGCGCCAGCCCTCGTCGGTGGGGACCTGGGGGTGCGCGCGGACGACGATCATGCTCGCTCCGTCCTCGATGTCGAGCGCCAGCTCCTTGGCCCCGGCGAGTAGGGCGTCGCGGCTGCTCAGCTCGCGGGCCAGCACCGCCCGCAGGAAGTCGCCGGCCGCCGTCTCAGACGCCCGCTCGGGCGCCCTTACACGCTCGACCTCCGAGGCGATCATCGTGACCAGCAGCCTGCGCATCGGGGCGCTCGGCTCGGTCTTCACGCGCATGTGAAGCGCCCCCACGACGTTGTCGGCAACGCGCAGGGGCGTGGTGATGACGCCGTTGCCCTGGGAGAGCAGCGAGCGCTCCTCCGCCGGAGAGCGCGCGGCCACGGCGAGGGTGGCGCCCCAGGCGTCGGTCACCGCGAGGCTCGCCTCGAGCGCCTTCGCCGCAGCGCGAACCACCTCAGGGAGGCCGGCGCCGGACTCGACGGCCTCGGTGATCGCGTCGAG
>JAOPZB010000172.1 GCA_025964355.1 Solirubrobacterales bacterium
CGTGCATGCTGGCGCCGGCATCGCTGCGCAACCCGAAGATCGACAGGCATACGCGCCCGATCGCGCCGGCGACGCGGCGGCAGTAGAGCACGAGGTCATCGAAATGCTCGTAGGTGACGCCCTCGACATCCATGCGCACGCCCTCGATCAGATCGCTGAGGCCGTCCGGCGGCAGCGCGAAGCGGGCGTGCGCGTCAGCCAGCGCCGTCATCACCGGATCCTCCGCGCCGGCTGGCGCCGGATCCTCCTCCGCGACCGCTGCCGACGGCTCCCCCCCGCCGGACGGCGGGTGCAGGCCCGCGAGCGCGAGCGCCTCGGCGTCGAGCCTGCGCAGCTTCTCGTCGTGCTGCAGCGGGCCGTCGCCGATGTCATCGACGCGGCGTGCGAACGCGTAGACGGCGCACATCGCGCGCCGGCGCTCGCGGGGCAGCAGGCGAATCCCGTAGTAGAAGTTGGCTGCCTGGTCGCGGGTCACCGCTTCGCAGTGCGCGTAGGCGGCGGCAAGGTCCTTCGCTGCGGTCATCGCCCGCGCCTGCGCGCCTGCGCGATCGTCGTCGCGAAGCAGAGCCCCCGCCGCGCGCGCGTGACGCGCGGCGGCCCCGCCAGCACGTCGTAGCCGGCGCGCTCGATCGCATCCAGCGCGCTGCGCCCGCCGGCGACGAAGGCGGCGACGGCCAGGCGGGCGCGCCCGCGCAGCTCGCCGATAAGCGGGGCTCCGTCGTCGAGCAGCCCTCTCGCGCGCGCCACCTCGAAGGCGACCACCCGGCGCAGCGGGGCGCCGGCATGCGGCGCGGCGAGATCGGCCCTCGTGCAGCCGAAGCGCTCGAGATCCTCGACGGGCAGGTAGACGCGCCCGGCGGCGAGGTCCTCGGCGACGTCCTGGCAGTGCTCGGTGAGCTGCAGCGCGGTGCAGATCGGATCCGACAGATTGATCCGCGCCGGGGTCGCCATGCCGAAGACGCCCAGCACCAGCTCGCCGACCGGATCGGCCGAAAGCGCGCAGTAGCCGCGCAGCTGCTCCCAGGTGTCGTAGCTCTTGACGCGCTGGTCGACGCGGTTTGCCTCGATCAGGCGCGCGAACGGCTCCCGCGGCAGGTCGCATTCGCGCAGCGTCGGCGTCAGCCTCGCGATCAGCGGGTGCTCGGCTCCCCCGGCGAACGCGCGATCGCGATCTTGCTCGAGCCAGTCGAGCGCCGCGAGGCGGTCTCCGGCGGCGGAGTCGCCGACCTCGTCCACCAGGCGCGCAAAGCCGTACACCGCCAGCAGGTGAGAGCGCACCTGCCGTGGCAGCAGGCGGCTGGCCACGGGGAAGTTCTCGCTGCGCGCGCGGGCCATCACCGCCTCGGCGGTCGGCCCGCCGGTCGACGCATCCCCTACGAGCATCACCCCGCTCGCTCGGCGACCGCGTCGACGCGGCCATCGCCGAACGCCGAGCCCGCGGCGAGGCAGCGCCCGAGTGCCATGATCGGGAAGATCAGCCGATAGAGGTGGTAATTGATGTAGTAGTCGGAGGGGAAGCCGGTGCCGGTGTACTGAGGCTCATCCCAGCCGCCGTCGGCGCGCTGGCTTTCGACCAGCCAGGCGACCCCGCGTGCGACTGACGCAGCGGGGGGGCGCCCGGGCCCGCCAGACTGGCCGACCGCATGCAGCGCAAGCAGCGCCCACGCGGTCTGGGAGGGGGTGCTCGGCCCGCGCCCGATCCACGCAGGATCGTCGTAGGAGCGGGGGTCCTCCCCCCAGCCGCCGTCGTCGTTTTGGTGCGTCTCGAGCCAGCTGACCGCACGTCGTATGCACTGGTGCGATGGGTCCATGCCCGCCGCGATCAGGCCCGGCACCGCCGCTCCGATCCCGTACACGTGGTTGACGCCCCAGCGGCCGAACCAAGAGCCGTCGGCCTCCTGCTGGTCGAGCAGCCAGCGCACGCCCCGGCGGGATGTGGCCGTGCCGGCCAGCCCGAGCACGCCAAGCATCTCCACGGTGTGGGCCGTGACGTCCGCGCTCGGCTCGTCGATCACCTCGCCGAAGTCGAGAAACGGGAGCTCGCGCACGAGCCGGCGCGTGTTGTCGGCGTCGAAGGCCCCCCAGCCGCCGTCGGAGCTCTGCAGGCCTTCCACCCAGCGCACCGCTCGAGCCAACGCCGGCTCGATCCGCGCGGCGAGCGTCGACGCAGGCGCCCGGCGGCCGTTTCCGCTCGGGCCATCCGAACCGCCCACTCCGCCGGCGACGCTGTGCAGGGCGAGCACGACCTCGGCCGTGTCGTCGATGTCGGGATAGTTGACGTTCGCGAACTCGAACGCCCAACCGCCGGGCTCGAGCCCCGGCCTGGCGATCGACCAATCGCCGTGCTGGCGTACCTCCTCGTCGAGCAGCCACTCGGCGCCCCGCGCGATCGCCGGATGCTCCGAGGGGACGCCGGCGTCGCGCAGCGCGAGGATCGAGAGCGCCGTGTCCCACACGGGAGACTGGCAGGCTTCCAGGCGCCTGCTTGAGCCCGGCGGCGCGCCGACGCCGCGTGAGTCGTCGTTGTCCTCGACGAAGAACTGCTCCAAGCCATCCAGGCCGCCCCTCATCACGGGGTGGTCGAGCGGAAGGCCGCCGAGGTGCAGCGCCATTAGCGAGTACACCCAGGGCGGCTGGATGCCGCCCCATGAGCCGTCGGCCTCCTGGCGACCGACGATCCAGCGCTCCGCGCGCGCCACCGCCAGCCGGCGCAGCGGCCGCAGGGGCCTGCGCTCGTAGGCGCGCAGCAGCCTGTCCAGCATGCGCAGCCAGCCGACTCGGCGCGTCGGCGCCAGATCGGCGCCCCACCACCGGGATGGGTCGGCGGGAAACGGGTCGTGCAGCTCGTCGAGGTCGAAGGGCAGGCGGCGTTCGGGGCGGTGGGCTTTGACGAGCGACAGCGCCACGATCGTCTGGCGCGCCCAGCAAGCGAAGTCGTATACGTTCAGCGGCACCCAGGACGGCAGCAGGATGATCTCGGGCGGCAGCGCCGGGACGCGATCCCAGGACCACAGTCCGAACAGCGCAAGCCACAGATGGGTGAACACGCGCGCACCCTCGAGCCCTCCTTCGCGGCGGATGAACTCCGCCGCGGCGCTCATGTGCGCGGCGTCCTGCGGATCGCCCGCGAGCCGCAGCGCCCAGTAGGCCTCGATCGTCGTCGACAGCTCGCCGGGACCGTCGTGGAAGTTCGCCCATGTCCCATCGGCGCGCTGCTGAGAACGGATCCAGGCGGCCGAGCGCTCGGTCTCGTCGGCCCTGCGAACGCCGAGAAACTCCCTCAGGAAAATGTCCTCGGCGTCCATCGTGACGTTCGTTTGCAGCTCTCCACGCCACCAACCGGCGTCATCCTGAAGCGAAAGTAGGTGCTCGCACGCCCGCTCGAGTGCCACCTCAGCCTCGCTGCGAGCCTCCACGGTCGACGACGGCATGCTGGAAAGCTAAATCTTTTTGGTCGGGGACGACATCTGCGCGACCCCAAATTGCAGTTACGCGCCCAGATGGGACGCTTGCAAGCCCGCGGGGACGAGCACCTCTGGATGCGCGAGGGTGATCACGTGACGGCGAAGCGTCGCCTCGGACACCGCGCGCGGGACCGATGATACGAAGCGATACACGATCAGCCCGTCCACGTTTCTCTGTTCCGACAGGCGGAATCCGGGGGCCGGCGCTCGTCCGGCCGAGGCGCGCAGGGGCGCGTAGCCGGTCTCGTCGATCTCCGACACCGTAACGGTGGCCCCGCGCGCGAGGTTGTGAAGTCCGGGCATGTAGTACTGCAGCGGCGCGCCGCCGAGCTCGACGGTTGTGATCGCCCGGTCGACCCGCCCGCCTGCGAGCACGTTCGCGACGCCGCGCCAGTTGCCGCGCTGAAGGCGCGGGCTGAGATCGACGTCCACCGAGATCGCGAGGAACGCGAGCGCGATCGTCGCGCCGAACGCGACGCCGATGCGGCCGGCCGCGGCCGGGACGACGAGCAGCGCGATCAGCGCCGTCACCGGGATCATCGCCGCGACGAGGTTGCGCGGCGCGAGGTAGTCGGCGCCGAACGCCACGAGCGCGATCGGGATCAGGATGCCCGCGGCTGCGATGAGCAGCGCGATCGCCGCGCCGCGCTCGAGGCCCCGCGGGCCGGGCTCCCCGGTGCCGCCGTCGGCCGAGGCCGCCCGCTCGGAATCGGCCGCCGGCGCCCCGGCGATCCGCCACAGCCCGAACGCGACGCCGCCGCCGATCGCGAGCGCGACGAGCAGCTCGACGCCGTGTCCGAGCGGCGCTCCCGAGTAGCCGGTCAGGTAGTACTGCGGGATCGCGGCGAGCCGCTGGGAGAACGGCCAGCGCCCGATCCATTGGGTGCCGTGCCCGCCCTGCTTGGCGATCAGCGGCAGCAGGGCCAGCCCGACTATCGCCGGCACAGCGAGCGCGGCCAGTACCGGACGCCGGCGCGCCCTCGCCGGGCCCGGCGCGAGCACGAGCCACAGCGCCATGCCGATCAGCAGGAACACGGCGAAGTAGTGGGTGAGCAGCGCAAGTGACGCGGTCGCCGCGAACGCGGCCAGATTGCCGCGCGTCGGCTCACGCTCGGCTCGCAGGAAGCAGAGCATCGCCAGCGCCGCCATCAACACGAACAGCCCGTAGACGCGCGCCTCCTGCGAGTACCACACGAGCAGCGGGTTCACCGCGACGAGCGCCGCCGCGAGGATCGCTGCGCGGCGACCGGCGAGTTCGCGGCCGATCATCCAGGCGACGGGCACCGTCGCGATCCCGGCCAGCGCCGAGGGCAGTCGCAGCGCGACCTCGCCGTCGCCGAGCACCCGCCAGTCAGCCCACTCCAGCAGGTACCACAGCGGCGGCGAGTTCTCGGTGCGGCCGACCGCGCGCAGGGTCGCCGACAGGCTCGAATGCAGAACGTGCACCGGCGTGAAGGCCTCGTCATACCAGAAGCTCTGCAGGCCGAGCGTCGAGAGCCGCAGCGCCGCGGCGAGCAGCGTCAGCGCGGCGAGGGGCCACCACCAGGGACGCGCGGCGGCCCTGCGCCGTCCGGGAGCCGTCGTGGCCTGAGAGGTGACGCTCACCGTGTACAGAGTCCTGCCGAGGCCGGTCCGAAGCAGCCGTAGCGGTCCGCGCGCACGTCTTCGACCGTCGCCGGTAGATACCAGCCGCCGTGCACGGTGCGCCGGCCGCCGACGACGGATCCCCAGATGGCCAGGCACAGCTGGGTCCTCGCTTTCGGCGCGCCGGGACTGGTGTTTCCGCAGACGACCTCGCGCCCGCTGCCGCGCCCGAACAGTTCCTGCTCGATCGACAGGTTGTGGTAGCGGTGACCGGTGTACTCGCGCCAGGTGCGCAGATCGGCGATCAGCCGATGGTTGACGTGTGTCTGGCGCACCACGTCGTTGATGGTCGCGACCGACAGCAGCACCGCCACGAGGATCAGCAGCGTCGTCTCGATCAGGCGCGTCCGTCCGCTGCCCGGGCTCTCGACCGCCCTGGGGCGCAACCGGCCCGGGAGCCACCCCCAACCCTCGCTCGCGGCGCCTGTCGAGGTGTCGCTCATTGCACCGGGGCCAGCAGGGGTGAGATCTGGTGGGCGATGAACAGCGCCTGCACCACCAGCGTGGCCACGAGCAGTCGCCGGTCGCGGCTGATCACGGCCAACGGCAGCGGCCAGAGGATGTACCAGGCCAACAGCCATGTGCTCGTCACCGATATCGCCAGCAGCGTCCATCCCGACGCGGCCACCCAGTCATAGCCCCGCCAGGTCCGCCACATCAGATGAACGACGATCGCCACCAGCGCCGCCTTGAGCAGGTCGTGGTCGATTGGGAACACGCCCGGCTTGCCGAACAGATGCGCGATCTCGGTCGCGAAGCTGTCGGTCGAGACGAACGCCGCATCGCGGTTCAGGGCCGCGACGACGTCGATGCCGTGCACCCCGAAGGCGGCGTAGCCGATCAGCGCGCCGGCGATCAGCGCCGCCAGCGCTCCGACGAGCGGGGCGAGGCTCCGGCGCGCGAGCACCATGAACGGCAGCAGCGCCGCGACCGTCGCCTTGATCAGCGCGCCCGCCACGACGATGGCCGCCGCGCCGGCGTCGCGCCCCCGCGACTGGGGCGCGAGCAGGGTGAGGCTGACGGCCGCCATCATCGCCAGCAGCATGATCAGGTCGTTGTGAGCGCCGCCGAGACCGTAGATCACGTACAGCGGGTTGGCTCCCAGCACGAGGATCGCCCACACCGGATCCAGCCCGCGAGCGCGCGCGCAGCGCCACACCAGCGCGAGCGTCCCGGCGCTGGCGAGCAGCGCCTCGAGCTTCATCGCCCACAGGGCTCCCTTCAGTCCGAGCGGAGCGAGTGGGTAGGACAGCAGCGTGTAGAGCGGCCCGTAGGCCGTCGCGACGTGCCTCCAGTCGTGCCCGACGTACTGGTAGACGGGGTCGGCCGCGATCGCCAGCGGTCCGTGCGTGTAGGGGTTGATCCCGTGTTCGACGCCCATGCGCGCGTAGGCGATGTAGCTGAAGACGTCGGTCGACAGCAGGATCGGGCCGGCGAAGACGACGAGGTGGAGCGCTCCGATCAGCAGCAGCGCCGCGCGTTTGGAGACGACGACCCGCTCGCGCGACCGGCGTGCCAGCGCGATCAGGCCGGCGTAGGCGCCGGCCGAGACGAGGATCGCGATCAGAAAGACGCGGTAGCCGAGGCGCTCGCCGATGCCCTGCAACCAGCCGGCGATCTGCGGCGATTTCGGGATCAGCGGCGAGTGGCCGACCGCTCCGTCGAGCACGATCTCGACGGTCGCGGCCAGCAGCGCCAGCGCCAGCAGCGAGACGAGCGCGGGCGTGAGCCACTCAGAGCGGGAACGGTCGAGTACGCGTTCGCTCTGCGCGGCGACGCTCACGAAGCTGCGAAGCTCACAGCGCCGTCCATACGGTCTTCGTCTCGAGGTACGCGTCGAGCCCGTCGTGCCCGTGCTCACGCCCGATGCCCGAGGCCTTGAAGCCCCCGAACGGCGTCGACGGGTCGACCAGGCCCCAGGTGTTGATGTAGACGGTGCCGGCCCGCAGCATCGCTGCGAGGCGGTGGGCGCTCGAGACGTCGCGCGTCCAGACCCCGGCCGCGAGGCCGTACTCGCCGTCGTTCGCTCGCCGCGCCACCTCCTCGAGCGTGTCGTAGGGAGAGGCGACAAGGACCGGGCCGAAGATCTCCTCGCGCGCGATCCGCGAGTCGTCTGACGTCACGCTGAACAGCGTGGGCGCCACGAAGTAGCCGCCGCTGTCGCCGAGCGCCGTATCGCCGCCGGCCAGGAGCTCGGCGCCCTCGTCGCGACCGGATTCGATGTAGCCCATCACGCGGTCGCGCTGCTCTGCGGAGATCAGCGGACCGAGCTGCGTGTCGGGGTCCAGCCCGGCTCCGAGCCGCGCCGATGAGGCCTGCTCGGCCAGAGCGCCGACGACCTCGTCGTAGCGCTCCGCCGGGACGAAGAGCCGCGAGCCGGCGTTGCAGGCCTGGCCGGAGTTGAAGTAGATCGCCTGGAAGGAGCCCTTTATGGCGGCGTCGATATCCGCGTCGGCGAGGATCACGTTGGGCGACTTGCCGCCCAGCTCGAGCGTCACCCGCTTGAGCGCCCGGCCTGCCTTGGCCCCGATCTCGCGCCCGACCGCGGTGGACCCCGTGAAGGCGATCTTGTCGACGTCCGGATGGTCGACGAGCGCCGCGCCCGTCTCGCCGTCGCCGGTGAGCACGTTCAGCACGCCGGGCGGGAAGCCGACCTCGAGCGCCAACTCGCCGAGTCGAAGGGCGGTCAGCGGCGTCTGCTCGGCGGGCTTGAGCACGATCGTGCAGCCGGCCGCCAGCGCCGGAGCGATCTTCCATGCGGTCATCAACAGCGGAAAGTTCCACGGCACGATCTGCGCGCACACGCCAACCGGCTCGCGGCGTGTGTAGCAGTGCATGTTCGGGGCGCTCACCGGCAGCACGTTGCCCTCGATCTTCGTCGGCCAGCCGGCGAAGTAGCGCAGGTGCGCGACGGTTCCCGCGACGTCCACGTACTGCGCGAGGCCCACCGGCTTGCCGTTATCGAGCGACTCGATCTGCGCGAACTCCTCGGCGCGCTGTTCGACCGCCTCGGCAAGGGCGAGCATCAGACGCTCGCGTCCGGCCGCCGGCAGCGATGCCCACGGACCCTCCGCGAATGCCTCGCGGGCGGCAGCGACGGCACGGTCGACGTCCTGCGGGCCGCCCTGCGCGACCTGGGCGATCTCGCGCCCGCTTGCGGGGTCGAGCGTCGCGAAGGTGCGGCCGTCCGCCGCCTCCGGGCGCTCGGAGCCGATCAGCAGACGATGTGTCTGGGAGATGAATTCGCGCGCGGGGGCGCCCAGCGCGTCGGGGAGGGCATCTGCGGAGATAGTGGTCAT
>JAOPZB010000176.1 GCA_025964355.1 Solirubrobacterales bacterium
GAGGTCGGCCAGGCGAAGTTGAAGTCGGCGAGCATGTGCTTTGAGGCCATCACGTCGTAGGCGCCTCCGTAGGCCTTGCGCGTGATCACCGTCAGCTTCGGCACTGTCGCCTCGGTGAACGCGTACAAGAGCTTGGCCCCATGGCGGATGATCCCGCCCCACTCCTGGCTGGTGCCGGGGAGGAACCCCGGGACGTCGACGAACGTCAGGAGCGGGATGTTGAACGCGTCGCACGTGCGAACGAAGCGTGCGGCCTTCGCCGACGCGTCGATGTCGAGCACGCCCGCGAGCTGCGCAGGCTGGTTGCCGACGATCCCGATCGCGAGACCGTCCAGGCGCGAGAAGCCGCAGATGATGTTCTTGGCGTAGTGCTCGTGCACCTCGAAGAACTCGCCGTCGTCGACGATCAGCCTGACCACGTTTCGCATGTCATACGGCTTGTTCGGGTTGTCCGGGACCACCTCGTCGAGCTCGGGGTCCATCCGCTGCGGATCGTCTGTCGGCGCAACCCGCGGCGTCGTCTGCAGGTTGTTCTGCGGCAGGAAGCTGATCAGGTAGCGGCAGTCCTCCAGGCAGGCGTCCTCGTCCTCTGAGGCGAAGTGCGCCACGCCCGACTTCGTGTTGTGCGACATCGCCCCGCCCAGCTCCTCGAAGCCGACCTCCTCACCGGTGACCGTCTTGATCACGTCGGGCCCCGTGATGAACATGTGCGACGTCTCCTTGACCATGAAGATGAAGTCGGTGATCGCCGGCGAGTACACCGCGCCGCCCGCGCACGGGCCCATGATCAGGCTGATCTGCGGGATCACGCCCGAGCACCTGACGTTGCGCACGAACACGTCGCCATAGGCGCCCAGCGAGACGACGCCCTCCTGGATGCGCGCCCCGCCCGAGTCGTTGATGCCGATCACCGGACAGCCGATCTTCGCCGCCAGGTCCATGATCTTCACCATCTTCTCGCCCATCACCTCGCCCAGCGAGCCGCCGAACACGGTGAAGTCCTGGCTGAAGACGCACACCCTGCGGCCTTCGATCGTGCCATGGCCCGTCACGACCGCGTCGCCCCACGGCCGGTTTTTCTGCATGTCGAAGTCGTAGGTGCGGTGGCGAACGAACGTGTCCAGCTCCTGGAAGGAACCTGGATCGAGCAGCTTTTCGACGCGCTCGCGCGCGGTGTACTTGCCGCGCGCATGCTGCTTCTCCTCCGCCTCCGGTGCCGAATGCAGCGCCGCCTCACGCAGCTCCTGCAGCTGGGCGAGCTTCTCCTCGTAGGTCTCCGGGGCCTTCTGACGCGGCGTGCGCCTGTGACCGCTGCGCGAAGCTGCGAGAAGGGCCGCGTCGGTCTGTCGATCGTGAGAGCTGCTTGCCATTCGAACGCGGATCCTATCCGCGCTCGCTGCCCGCGTCCGCCCTACGCCCGCGAGAACGGGCGGTGGTGCGCCGTGCCCAGGCGGTCGAGCATCGACGTCAGCACCGCCGTCACTTCCTCCGCCGCGATCTCCTCCGCGGCCTGAAGGTCAGCGGACAGCTCAGACGGCTGCTCGCCCTCGATCGGCTCCTCGAGCGTCGCCGCCTCCCCGTCGCATTCCTGGGCCACCGGCTGCTGCCCGTCGGCGTCCTCGCCCGGCGCGACGGCCGCCGGCGGCGATTCCGGCGCCGCTTCGACGGCCTCCGCGGCCGGCCACTCGATCGTGTCCGCGCCGCTGCCCAGCGCCTCATAGCCGTCCAGATCCTCCGGGGTCGCGGCGGCGTCAGCCTCGGCCTGGGCGTCAGCCTCGGCCTGGGCGTCAGCTTCGGCATCAGGGTCCGGGTCGACGGGGAGCGGGGCGAGCTCCAGCGCCGGCTTGCGGCGCCTGCCGAACAGCCGAGCCAGAAAGCCGCGCCGCGGTTCCGACTCCGGCTCTCGCTCGGGCTCTGGCTCGGGCTCGTACTCCCATTCCGCCTCCTCCCACTGCTCGGCCTCGGCAGCCAGCTGCGGCTCAGACTCAGGCTCGGTCACGAGATCGGCATCGGGCGTCCAGTCGTCCTCGGTCGCCACGAGCGGCTGATCCTCGGCGTCGCCAGCTGCGGGCTCCACGACAGCGTCCACCGGGGACTGGGGCTCTGAAGCGTCCACCGGGGCTTGGGGCTCTGAAGCGTCCACCGGGGGCTGGGGCTCTGAAGCGTCTGCCGGGGGCTGGGGCTCTGAAGCGTCTGCCGGGGACTGGGGCTCTGCGACGGCCTCTGAGATGGGGGGCGACTCGGCCTCGGGAAGCTCTCGAGTGGCGGTCAGCGTGACCCGTGTTCCCCAGCCGGACGGCTTGATCAGCACAGTGCCGGTCGCACCGTCGGCCTCCCACTCGACAGTTCGTTCCGGCTCGACTCGGGTGATGCGTATCTCACCGAACTCGCCCAGGTGGCGGGCGAGGGAGCCCGGGTCGCTCAGCTCGGTCCATAGCTCGGGTGGGGACTTGACGAGCGTGCGCTGCACCTCTGAGGAGATCATCGCCCCACCTTTCGAGCGATCTGCGCCTACTCCTTCCGCGGCGGTCGCCCGGGCGCGACTATGCGGCCGAGGGTGCGCGCTGGCCGTGCATCAATCCTCGTGCGTGCAGCAGCTCTGCCAGCTGGACGGCGTTCGTGGCCGCTCCCTTGCGCAGGTTGTCGGCGACGATCCAGAGGTCCAACGCCCGCTCATTGCCGGCGTCCCGGCGGATGCGACCCACGAACACCTCGTCCTTGCCGGCGGCCTCGGTGGCGAGCGGGTAGACGGCGCTCTCAGGGTCGTCGAGGACCGTCACGCCGGGGGCGCGCTGCAGCAGCTCGCGTGCTCGCTCGGGCGTGACCGCGTCGCGCGTCTGGACGTTCACCGCCTCGGAGTGGCCGGTCACGACCGGCACCCGAACGCATGTCGCGCTGATCGCGATCGACGAGTCGCCGAGGATCTTGCGCGTCTCGTTGATCAGCTTGCGCTCCTCGTCGGTGTGATCCTCGCCGGGCGCGAAGCTGCCGGCATGGGGGAGGGCATTGAAGGCGATCTGATGCGCATACTCCGTCGGCTCGGGGATCTCGCGCTCGTGGAGCAGGGCGTGGGATTGCTCGAGCAGCTCGTCCACGGCGCGCCTGCCGGTACCCGACACCGCCTGATAGGTGGAGATCACCAGGCGCTCGATGCCAGCCTCGTCGTGCAGTGGCTTGAGCGCCACGACCATCTGCATCGTCGAGCAGTTCGGGTTGGCGATGATCCCGCGATGGGAGTCCAGCGCGTCGGGGTTGACCTCGCTGACGACCAGCGGGACGTCGTCGTGCATCCGCCAGCGGGAGGAGTTGTCGATCACCGTCGCGCCCGCCTCGACGAACCGCGGCGCCCACTCGCCGGACGTCGGACCGCCGGCTGAGAACAGCGCAAGGTCGAAACCCTGGATCGACTCCTCGCTCAGCGCCTGCACCAGCAGTCTCCCGTCGAGCTCTTTGCCGACCGACCGCTCGGACGCGAACGGCACTATCTCCCTAGCCGGGAACCCGCGCTCGCGCAAGAGCTCCAGCATCAGGGTGCCGACCTGTCCGGTAGCGCCCACCACGGCGACCCTGTAGCCCTCAGAGGCCATCTGCCCAGGGTACATCCCCACACACTCGCACCCGGGGTGGGCCGTCGCTCAGGCAGCCGGCGTGGCCCTCAGCCCGCGGTGTCCAGCGCGGCGTCGATTTCCTCCGGTGTCGCGCCAGCCCGTCGTGCCTCGCCGACCAGCGTGTCGAGCACCTCGGGAATCCCCAGCTCCTCCCGAGTCGCTTTCCTTATCCAGTCGAGCTTCTCACCCCGCTCGATTCCGCGGGGGCCGGACTCGAGCAGATCCGGCGTCGTGTCGTCGGGATCCAGGTCGGTCTTCACCGGCTCGCCGGGGCCGTCCTCGGACATGTCCGAACGATACCCCGTCACGTCCGCGCTGGGCCGGCTTTCCGGCCGGCGTCACCTTACGGCGTGCGCCGTCCCCGACGCTGTTGTCACCTCGCACACCGTCCACCAACCGGGGTACGCCTCCTCGGCAAAGCGGAGCGTCGTCCGGGGCGCTCGCACGCCGAAGGCCGCGAGCGCCCCGGACGACCGCGGAACTAAGGCTTGACGGCCATGAACACGATCGTCACCAGCACCAGCAGCGAGGCAGCCGAGCCGACGATGTTCAGCCGGCGTACGGCCGCCAGGTAGTCCGGCCCGGCCTGGAACTCGCCGCCGCTCCAGCCCTCGAGATCTCGCCGGACGGACTCCTCGGCGCGTTTCGCGGCGGGGATCAGGACCGCGCCGACGACCGCGCCGATGACGATCGCCACGCCGAGGCCCCACTGCACGAAGAACTCCTTCCAGTGGTGTCCGTCGCTGGCGAGGAAGATGCCCGCGGCGATGAGCACCACCAGGGCCGGATTGAGGATCGACCTCAAGATCGTGTATTCGATCCGGTGCAGGACCGGCAGGCTGCGCGGATCGACTCTCGCGGCGACGATGTAGACGACCGGCAGCGTGAACGTCCAACCGAACGCCACCACAACGGCGATGATGTGGAGAGCCAGCACGAGGTCGTAAGCCGAGGTCGCCGGTGCGAGCATTCCTGGATCGTATGGGTCCGCCCGGCGCATGCGCCGGGCGGCGGGGCCGCACATGTGCGGCCCCGTTGGCAAGGTCGCATGCAACCTTGCCCTCGCTCCGCATGCGGAGCGAGCCTCAGATGCTCTAGAACCTCGGCGCGTAGCTGCCGAAGACGTCCTGCATGGCCCCACAGACCTCGCCGAGTGATGCGCGGTCCTTGAGAGCCTGGCGGATCGCCGGCAGTAGGTTGTCGCTGCCGCGCGCCACGTCGCGCAGCTCCTCTAGCCGGGCCTGCACGAGGTCCTGGTCGCGATCGGCCTTGAAGCGCGCCAGGCGCTGCAGCTGTTCGCGCTCGGACTCCGGATCGACGCGCAGCAGGTCGGGCACCTCGACGTCGTCCTCCTGGTAGGCGTTGACGCCGACCACGATGTCCTGGCCGATCCGATAGCGCTCCTGGTAGCCCCAGGCGGACTCGTCGATCTCGCCGGTGATGAACTCGATCGCGTTCACCGACCCCCCGAGCGCGTCGACCTTCTCGATCAGCTCGTTGGCCCGCGCTTCGATCTCGTCGGTCAGCGCCTCGACGAAGTAGGACCCGGCGAACGGGTCGACCGTGTCGGCGGCGCCCGACTCATGGGCGAGGACCTGCTGCGTGCGCACCGCGATTTTGGCCGCTCGCTCGGTGGGGAGCGCGAGCGCCTCGTCGAAGCCGTTGGTGTGCAGCGACTGCGTCCCGCCGCACACGGCCGCGAAGCCCTGCAGCGCGACGCGCACGATGTTGTTCTCCGGCTGCTGGGCGGTCAGCGTGACGCCGCCCGTCTGCGTGTGGAAGCGGAGCATCGTCGCCTTGGGGTTGGTGGCGCCGAAGCGCTCGCGCATGATGTGCGCCCACATCCGTCGTGCGGCGCGGAACTTGGCCACCTCCTGGAAGACGTTGTTGTGGCCGTTGAAGAAGAACGCGAGGCGCGGGGCGAAGTCGTCGACGCCGAGGCCCTTGTCGATCGCCGCCTGAACGTAGGCGATCCCCGACGACAGCGTGAAGGCGACCTCCTGCACCGCCGAGCAGCCCTTCTCGCGGAAGTGGTAGCCGGAGATCGAGATCGTGTTCCATCGCGGGATGCGCTCGTGGCAGTACTCGAACAGGTCGGTCGTGAGGCGCATCGTCGGCGCCGGCGGGTAGATGTAGTTGCCGCGCGCGATGTACTCCTTGAGCACGTCGTTCTGCGTCGTGCCGCGCAGCTTCTCGCTGGGCACACCCTGCTCCTCGCCCACGAGCTCGTAGAGCAGCATCAGGCAGGCGGCCGGAGCGTTGATCGTCATCGACGTCGAGACCTTGTCCAGCGGGATGCCGTCGAAGGCGGTGCGCATGTCGTCGATCGTGTCGATCGCCACGCCCGTGCGCCCGACCTCGCCGAGGCAGCGGGGGTTGTCCGAGTCGAGCCCCAGCTGCGTCGGCAGGTCGAACGCCATCGACAGTCCGGTCGAGCCCTTCGAGAGCAGATAGTGGTAACGCTCGTTGGACTCCTTCGCCGAGGCGTAGCCGGCGTACTGGCGCATCGTCCACGTCTGCTTGCGATACATCTCGCGGTGCACGCCGCGCGTGTACGGGAACTCCCCCGGCTCGCCGAGGTCGAGGTCGTCCGCGACGTCCTGCTCGGTGTAGAGCTCGGAGATCTCGATCCCCGAGTCGGTGAATCGGCGCGGATCGTCCGGCCCGACGATCGGCGCGACCGTCAGGTGATCGTGGTCGGGATCGGAAACAGCCATGGCAGGGATGATATGGACCCGCTGGGGTATCCTGCCGACCGTGGCCACGTGCCTTGTGACCGGCGGAGCGGGATTCTTGGGGTCGCACCTCTGCGACGAGCTGCTCGCGCGCGGCAACCGCGTCATCTGCGTCGACAACCTCGAGACCGGATCGCTCGCCAACATCGAGCACATCCGCGACCCCGAGCGCTTCATGCACCTGGGGATCGACATCATCGAGCCCTACTTCGTCGAGGAGCCGGTCGACTTCGTCTACCACCTGGCGTCCCCGGAGACGCCGATCGACTACCTGCGCCTGCCGCTGCATACGCTGAAGGTGGGCTCATACGGGACGCATCACACGCTCGGCCTGGCGAAGGCCAAGCGCGCGCGCTTTTTGATCGCATCTACCAGCGAGGTCTACGGAGATCCGCTCGAGCATCCCCAGCCGGAGAGCTACTGGGGCCATGTCAACCCGATCGGCCCCCGCGGCGTCTACGACGAGGCCAAGCGCTACGCCGAGGCGCTGACGATGGCCTACCACCGCCAGCAGGGCGTCGACACCTCGATCGTGAGGATCTTCAACACCTACGGCAGCCGCATGCGCCCTCACGACGGCCGCGCCATTCCCACCTTCCTGCGTCAGGCGCTCGCCAACCGCCCGATCACCGTCTTCGGCGACGGCAGCCAGACACGCTCGTTCTGCTTCGTCAGCGACCTGATCCGCGGCCTCATCGCGCTCGCCGAGTCCGGCTACCACAACCCGGTCAACGTCGGCAATCCCGACGAGTTCTCGCTGCTGGAACTGGCCGACGCCGTCCGCGAGCTGACGGGCTCCGCGTCGGAGATCATCTACGAGGCGCTGCCCGTCGACGACCCAAAGCAGCGCAAGCCCGACATCACGCTCGCACGGGAGCTGCTCGGCTGGTCTCCGGAGGTGCCCCTGCGCGAGGGGCTGCAGCGGACGATCGATCAGTCGGGCATCGAGCTCCTGGTCGGCGGCTCTCACTGATCCGGACCGCCACCGGCGGGCCCCCGCCAAACCGCTGAGCAACCGATACATGTGAGAGTCTGACGTGTTGTGAGCAGCGAGATGGGTCCAAATTGGTCGGGAACGTCCACTCCGCCGGCCCCACGAGTGCGCACACCTTCGCCGCCTCCGCAGACCGGCCCGCACGCGAGACCGCACGCGCCGAGTCCCACCGTCGACGCCCCGACCGTCCAGTTCGAGCCGCTCGATCGCGACATCCGCCGCAAGCGCCCTCCGGCGCTCTCGTTCCTGCTGCGGATGTCGACCTTCCGTCGGCTCGGAAGGATCGTCTCGCTCCTGGCGCTCGACTTCGCCGGTGTGGCGCTGGCCATCTTCACCGCGTTGATCCTCAAGGAAGCCGTGCACGGCGCGGTGAACTCGAGCCGGGCCGTGCACGGGACCGAAGTGTTCCTGCCGTTCGCCTACCTGCTCACGGCGCTGCTGTTCGCGCGCTCGGGTCTATACGCCGCCCGCGCGATGCGCCCTGGGCTGTCGCGGATCGTCGGGTCGCTCTTCCAGGTGGCGTTCGTGGCGCTCATCTTCGCCGTGGTCAACGGCGAACACTTCTCCAGCTACTACCTGTTCTACGGCTCGCTGGCATTCGCGATCTTCTACGTCTCCCTGCTGCGCGCCGCCTACGAGCGCCTCACCGCCTTCCTGCTGCGGGCCGCCGGCTACCACCGCCGCGCGGTGATCGTCGGCAGGGGCAAGCACATCGGGGATGTCGCGCATGCGCTCGCCGACGCGACCCACTCGCCGATCGAGGTGGTCGGCTTCCTCTCGCCCCACGCGCTCCCGCCCAACGGGCTGCGACCGCTGGGCGCCCTCGCCGACCTCCAGCACGTGCTCGCCTCCGGCCGCGTCGACGAGGTGATCATCGCCGACCCCGAATTCCCGCAGGACGACGCCGTGGAGCTCGTCGACCAATGTCATCGCCGCGGCGTCAGCGTGCGCCTGGCACCGTCGACGATGGAGATCCTCATCCATCGCGCCGAGTTCGTCCCCGGACAGTCGGTGCCGCTGTTCGAGCTCGGGCCACCGGTCTTCGAGGGCATCGACTTCGCCTTGAAGCGGACGTTCGACATCATCGGCGCCACGCTGCTGCTGGCGCTCCTCAGCCCGCTGCTGTTGATGATCACGCTGGCCGTGAGGCTGTCGTCACGAGGACCGGTCCTGTTCCGCTCGGTCCGTCGGGGGATCGGCCAGCGGCCGTTCCCGTGTCTGAAGTTCCGCACGATGCACACCGACGCCGAGGAGCGCCAGGCCGATCTGGAAGAGATGAACGAGGCGTCGGGCGCGCTCTTCAAGATCCGCGACGACCCGCGGCTGACCGCCGTTGGGCGCATGCTGCGTCGCTTCTCGCTCGACGAGCTGCCGCAGCTCGTCAACGTGCTGCGCGGTGAGATGTCTCTCGTCGGGCCGCGCCCGCTCCCCGAGCGCGACTTCGAGATGCTCGAGGACTGGCATCGCAAGCGCTATCTCGTGCTGCCGGGCATAACCGGGCTGTGGCAGGTCTCGGGACGTTCGGAGCTCGACTTCGACGACCTCGTACACCTGGACTTCATCTACCTCGAGCGCTGGTCGCTCGCGCTCGACCTGACGATCCTGCTGAAGACGCTTCCCGCGGTGCTGCTGCGCCGCGGCGCCTACTGAGGGCCGATCTGATCGAGACGGCGCGCCCCGGCGCCGCGCGCGCGCAGGCTTGGCGCGGCGGCCCGCGCATTGTCGGCCGGCGTCAGCGCACGCATGTAGACGCCCCACGTCGCGCGCGCTGCGTCCTCCCAGCTCCAGCTCGGCGCGGCGCGCACCGGGCGCTCCACCGCTTCGGCGGCCGTGATCAGCGCTCGCACATCACCCGGTGCGACAAACGTGGCGCGGCCGGCGAGTACCTCGCGCAGAGCTCGCGTCTCGCAGGCCACGACCGGCGTGCCGCACGCCAGCGCCTCTACGGCCGCCAGCCCGAACGCCTCATCCTCGGAGGGCAGCACGAGCGCCTGCGCTCCGGTTTGGATGGCCGCCAGCTGATCGTCGCTGGCCTGACCCGTGAGAATCACGTTGGGCAGCTCGTGTGCCCATGGACGCGTCGGACCGACGAGCACGAGCGCGAGGTTGCGCTCGGCGGCGGCGAGCTTGGCGAGCTGCCGGCCGGGTTCGGGATGCTGCAGGTCGCCGACCCACACGAGGTAGCGCTCGGGCAGCGCGAAGCGCGCGCGCACGGCGGCGACCTCGTGCGCCGGCCGCGGATACATCGTCGCGTCGGCGGCCTCCGGGATGACGACCACCCGCTCACGCTCGAGGCGCAGGTGAGTCACGGCGTCCTCGGCGAGTGTCTCGGTTGCGACGATCACGGTCGTGGCACGCTGCACGGCGAGATGGCGCAGGCGCATGCGCAGACCGCTGCGCAGATGCTCGCTGCGGCGCTTGAGCGCCGCGACGTTGTGGACGGTGACGACGGTCGAACACTGGCAGCGGAGCATCGCCCCGTCGATCCACGGCGAGTGAAAGACGTCAGTTGCCCCCCCGCGCGCCATCGTCGACGGGCGCTGTGCGTTGACGACCTCGTCGCCGGCGCCGGCCGTCTCGCGCAGCGCATTGAGAAGACAGCGCGCGTAGCGCCCGATGCCGTTTGGATCGGAGAGAGGTCGGCTGTCGAATGCGACCTTCACGGGTCCACCGTCACCGTCAGCTCATCACCCGCGATTGCACTCCCGCAACCATATTGGCTGGTCGAACGATTGGGTAGATCTGACAGCGAGACTGCACGGTTGTTGCGGAGACCGACGCCTCTCCTGCCCGCGCGATGTTCCGCCGCCCGCCACGCCGGCCCGCTGCGGCTAGCCTGACGTGAGCATGCCCTCGCGCGACTACCACGAAGGTCTGTGGGAGGGCGTGCCCGCGGGCCTCGAGCCGTCCGACTTTCAAATGCGCAGGCGCTTCCTCATGGCAGCCGTCACGCCAGGTCTGCACGTGCTCGACGTGGGCTGTGGCGAGGGCGTGTTCGCCGCCGAACTCGTTCGTGCCGGCGCCGACGTCGTGGGGATCGACGTGGCCGAGGAGCCGCTGCGGCGCGCGCGGACGCTGCACCCCGAGCTCGACCTGAGGCTCGTGGACGGTGAAGGCGCCTGGGGGCTGGGAGACGCGGCGTTCGACCTCGTCTGGGCGGGCGAGGTGATCGAGCACGTGGCCGATACCGCACGATGGCTCTCCGAGGTCAGGCGCGTCCTGCGCTCCGGTGGGAGGCTGCTGCTGAGCACACCCGCGCATGGGGCGCTCGCCATGCTTCGCCTGGCTGTCTCCACGCGCGCCTTCGAAGAGCACTTCGACCCGCGCGGCGACCACCTGCGCTTCTACTCGCGCGACACCCTCACGCGCCTGCTCGCGGACTTCGGCTTCGAGCAGATCGATGTGAGACTCAGCGGCGCGGTGCCGGGGTCCGGCGGCGTGCTGCTCGCGACGGCGCGGCGGGCGCGCTTTTAGGGACGGTCGCGGCGCGCAGCGCCTGGATGTAGTCGTTGTGGATTTCGACCGCCTGGCGTTCCTTCGCGAGTGCTTCGGGCGCCACCGACTCGGGGTTCAGATAGATCGCGGCCTGCAGCTCCTGCACCGCCGCGCGCGGATTGGTCGAGAGGTCGTCTCGGCCGAGCGCGAGCCAGGTCTGCGGGTTGGAGGGCTGCAGGCGCACCGCCCGCTCCAGCGTCGCGTGCGCCGCCGCCGGCTGACCGCTGACCTGCTGCACTTTGGCGAGCGTCATCAGCGCTTCCGCCGAGAGCGGGTCGCGCGAGACGGCCGCGTTGGCCGCATCCGCGGCCGCGCGCGGGTTTCGTGCCAGCAGCGCGAGCGCCTGCTGGCGCGCGTCTTCGGAGCGCTGCGGCTGCCACTGCGACCAGGCGGCGAGCAGCGCCGCCACGATCACTGCGCCCGCCAGCGAGACGCGGACGTAGCCCAGCCGCTGCACCGCCACGACAAGCGGATGACGCCCATCGGGGCGTCTCGCCGCTTCGCCGCCGGCAGGGCCGCGACCGGACGCCGGCGCCGCAAACGCAGCGCTCAACGAGCCGCGGCCCGCCAGCCAGCCCGCGCAGAGCAGCGCCGCCACGGCGCAGCCCGGCACGTACCACGTCCAGTCGATCAGCGAGTGCGCGCCGAAGACCACCACGAGGCAGAGCATGCTCAGCATTCCGATGCGCTCAGGCGTATACGGCTCGGCCGCGCGTCTCCACCCCGGCCTCGAGCCGGCGCGAAGGTTGCGCCAGGCCCGCCAGCTCGTCCAGCGCCGGTTGAACGGGTGCGTCGCCCTTCCCGCGGCCGCCATCCACGAGACGAGCAGCGCGAGCGCGAGGGCCAGCCCGACGAGCCCGAGATCGGCGAGCGTCTGCACGACGAAGCCGTGCGCGTGGCGGACTTCGAGCGTCTCCTGGCGGTAGCGCAGGCGGGCCGTCTGATAGCCCGCGGCACCCGCCCCGAGCGCCGGGTGGGCGTCGAAGATCTGCAGCGCCTCCTTCCAGTAGCGGGCCCGGACGCTCGCGACCGCCGTGAGACGATCGGGCGTGTTGGGCGGAGGTTTCGCGTTCGGGTTGGTGAGCGAGTCGACCGCGTGCGAGATGGTCCCCGTGAACCCTCTCTGACTGTGTGCGAGCGCCCCGGCGAACCCGCCGAGCGCCAGCACGATCACCGCGAAGAGCGCGGCGCCGGCGTTGCGCCGCGCGGTCAGCGAGGGCGCTTGGCGCCCGGTCGTGAAGCCGACCACCAGACCCGTGATCAGGAGCACGACCACCATCACGACGATCAATGCCCCGAGCCGGTGCCCGGCCGTGGCTCGTTCTGCCACCGCGATGTTGTCCGCGCTGAGGGCGTTCTTCGAGAAGTCCCACGCGGCCACCGCTCCGGCCGCCAGCGCTCCGGGGATCAACACGGCCGCGCCGCGCAGGCGCAGCGGCACGATGCAGAACCACAGGACCAGGCCGATCGCGAGCGCGGCCAGCGCACCACGCGAGTAGGCCAGCAGAAGCGTCAGCACGAGCAGGCCGATCGCCGGATAGGCGAGCGCGCTGATCAGCGCATGGCCCGACCGGCGTGAGCCCAGCCAGATGCAGCAGATCACGCCCATCGCCGCCGTGAGGCCGATCGCGTTCCAGTAGCCGAACGGCTCCTCCAGGCGGGCGTAGATGCTCGATGCGCCAACGCTCCCAGGGAAGACCTTGGTGAGCAGGGCGTAGCCGCAGACAACGACCGACGCGAGCGCGATGCCACCGAGGATCGCCGGCCACCGTTCCGGAGCCAGGCGAGCCAGCATGACCGCGACCGCGAAGACGCCGCTGAGGGCGAGCATCCTCCCGGCGTCGCGCCAGCTTTCGTCCGGCTGCACCGACCACACGATGGACACGGCCGTGAGAACCGCCAGCGCGACCAGGAGCCCGACGGGCCAGAGCCCGTTGAGCGGCCGGCCCAACGGTGTTAGCAGGATCGCGCCGGCGAGCGCCACGCCAGCGCCGACCGTGAGCAGCATCTCGGTCGTGGTCATCGATTCGAGGTTCAACCCGCCCTTGGCATAGAACGTGACGAAGCACAGCACCCCCGCCGTCAGCAGCGACGGCCACCACAGGGCCTGCGGGGCGCCCGCCGGCCGCGCCGGCGGGCGGCGCCGCGAGATCCGCTCGCGCGCGGGGGCGAGCGGCGGCGCGACCCCGAGCGGGGCGCGCTCAGTCTGAGCGGCGGGCACGGATCCGGTTTCGCAGGGCGCTCCCGGCGACCGCCAGCACCGACGCCAGCAGGAACGCGATCAGCGCGAGCAGCGGCGTCGGCAGCGTGCTGAGGGCGGATGCGACGTTCGCGTGCACCACGCCCGGATGGATCAGCTGGGCTCCCACCCTCACCGGCGCGGCGCCGGCATGGGTGCCCGCCCGCGCGATCGCGCGCTGCTCGGCCGGCGTGGCGGCGATCGCAACCGGCACGGCTCCGCCGCCGCCGCCACCGCCCGCGGCGGCGAGCTGAGCTTGGCGGATCTGCGCCGCGCAGTCGGTGTACTCTTCCGCGTCCGCGCTCAGCTCCTTCAGCGCCCGCTTGTAGGCGCTCTGGCTGAATCCCGCGAGCGACTGGCCGTGCGTACATCTCTGGATGATCGTTTCGCCGACATCCGCGCCCGCCGGCGCCGGCGCCGCCGTCGCCAGCGAAGTCGCGGCCAGCAGCGCGGCGATCAGCCTAAGGCGTCTGTTTCGAGCAGGCTTCATGGCTGAGGGTAGAACACAAGCCAGGGGCAACTGTTGCGAGCAGGCGCCATGGCTGAGCGGGGAACGCTAGCAACGCTGGCGGGAGAGCCCAACGGTGGCCAGCGCCCGCGAGAAGCCCTGCGCCCATGCCTCGTGGCTATAGGCACGAACATCCTGCGCTGCGGCTCGTCCCATGCGCTCGCGCAACGAGGCGTCGCCCGCGAGCTTGGAGATCGCCTGCGCAAGCGCGGCGCTGTCTCCCGCGGGCACGACCAGTCCGTTCTCGCCGTGCCTCACGAGCCCCCCGGCGGCGGCGCCGACGGCGTCGGTCGCGATGACCGGCAGCCCCCGGTTCATGGCCTCGTTGACCACGAGGCCCCACGGCTCGCGGAACGTCCGCGTGGCGATCGAAGGCAGCACGAGCGCGTCGGCGGCCGCATATACGTCGCGGAGCTCCGCCGGGGTCAAGACGCCGAGCCGGCTGACGCCCGCGCCGTCTTCCTGCGGCGCCCGCCGGCCGGGATCGACCTGCTTGAGCCGTGGCGGGCCGGCCAGCGAGAGCGTCGCCTGCGCAGGACTCAGCCCCGATTCCCGCCACGCGTCGAGAAGCACGCTCAGCCCCTTCTCCCTCGCCGCCCGGCCCACGAACAGAAAGCGCGTTCCCGACCCGGATGCCCAGGACGGGTCGCTCGGGGGCGCGATCTCCTGCGAGCGCCAGAAGTCGTCGTCCACCGACTGAGGAGCCACGTGGACGTTGCGCGCCCCGCGAGCTGTCACGTACTCGCTCACGTGCGGGCCGTAGGTGACGACCGCGTCAGCCGAGCGGTACAGGCGGCGCAGCGGCAGGTAGGTGAGCGCATGCGCGGCGCTGCGCGGGTGCGCCCAGAGGGACGCCCACAGGATCAGCGGGATCCCTGCCCGGCGCGCTCCGGCCCACGTCGCCAGCGGCGCGAGGCGCCCGCCGGTCGGACATACGACCGCGCGATAGCGGCCGCTGGCGGCGAGCGCCTGCAGCGCGAGCGGGCGCGCATGACGCTGGTCGAACGGCAGCGAGCCGCTGAACGCGCTCCCACCGTGGCGCAAGCTCCCCCCGAACAGCGCCAGCTCGATCCCCTCGCGCTCGTGCAGGCAGGCGAGCGCCCCGGCCCGGTAGGCGGGGAGATGCCCGGTGACGAACAGGACCGGCTTCACCCGAGGACGCGCCGGTAGGCGGCGAGCGTCTGCTCGCCGCAGCGCTCCCAGGTGAAATGAGCGGCGACCGTGGCGCGGGCACGTTGCCCCGCCTCGCGCAGACGATGGGGATCGGAGAGGAGCTCGTCGATCCGCTGGCTGAGGCGCTCGATGTCGCCCGGCGGAACCAGCAGGAAGCCGTCTCCGGCGGCCGCGATCTCCTCGGGACCGGGCTCGCCGCGGCAGCCGATCGCGGGAACGCCGGCGGCCATCGCCTCGATGTAGGCGACGCCGAACGCCTCCTCGGTTGACGGCATGACGAACAGCGTGGCCAGTCGCGACTGCTCGATCGCCTGCAGCGGCGCAAGCTGCCCGTGGAAGTCGACTCGCTCAGCGACGCCTAGGCGCACCGCGAGACCTTCGAGCGCCACGCGCTCGGGCCCGTCGCCGACGATCGAGTAGCGCAGCGACGGATGTCGTTGGCCGAGCACGGCGAGCGCGCGCAGAACGTCGGCGTGACGCTTGCGGCCCACCAGATGCGCGACGGTGATCAGCGTCGGGGCAGCGTCTCGTCTCTCCTGCCTCGGCGTGCGCTGAGCGGGCACCAGATCTGCGCCGAGGTGCACGACGCGCGCCTCGCGGGCGCCGTGGGTCCGGGCCAGCTCGGCGATGCCGTGGCTGTTGGCGAGCACCAGCCGGGCGTTGGCGAGGCTGCGCGCCACAGCGCGCGCCCCGCGCTCATCGCGCGGGGCCGTGTAGAGCACGTCTCCGCCATGGACGGAGACGATCAGCGGAGCGCGTCGCGCCCGCCCGGTGAGCGAGCGCCGTACGGCATCCGCCGCCGGCACGGCGTTGTGGGCGTGGATCAGCTCGAACGGGAACGAACGGGCGAGCCGCCGAAGGGCCAATCCCAACGCCGGGGCGGCCCAGGCGCCCCAGCTGCTGTAGTGGCGCTCACGCGCCGGCGAGACATATGGGAGGTAGGCGATCTGCAGGCCGTCGCGAGTCTGCAGACGCGGCTCGCGCAGCAACGAGGCAAGCGCGCCGGCGGCGCCTGTCGCGCCGGAGGACAGCGACGCCCGCGACGGGACGAGACGGTGGAGCACGAGCACCCTCACGTCCGCGCCTGCGTCACGCGCCGCAAGCGCCTGCCGGTGAGACCACACGCCGAGCACCGGATCGCGCCGGCTCGGGTAGAACTCGGCGACGATTGCGACCTTCGGCCTCGTGGGGTCGGGCTCGGTCACCAGCGACGGTGGATCGTGAGGACGCGTTGGGCCTCGCTCGCGCTCAGGTACGGGCGCTCGGCGAGGAAGGCCCGCGCCTCAGCGATCGCCTCCGCCCGGGGATAGGACGCCGCGGCCGGAGCCGCGCGGTGACGGATCGCCACAGCGTCGATCACGCCGCAGCGCCATCCGTGCTCTCGCGCGACGGCCGCCCAATGCATGTCGAGGCCCCAGCCCATGCGCAGCGGCGGAAACGGCAGAAGATCAGCGAACGTCGCTCGTGCGAAGGCGGTCACCGGGCCGATCTCGACGAAGCCGGTCTCGTGTACGACGCTGGCCGCCCGCCGGCGCGTCACCGTCCAGGCGGCATGCGAGTCGAGACGGTGGGCGGGCTGAGCCAGCAGCAGGGAGAAGCGCTCGCATAGGAACACGAAGCGGTCGAGGAAGCCGTGGGGCAGCTCGACGTCGTCGTCGACCACGAGCATCCAGTCGAAGTCACCCGGCGGATGCTCGGCGAGCAGGAGGTTGAGGCTTTCGAACTTTCCGCGCCCCTGTGGTGGGCAGGTGTGCATCTCGACGTGGTGACGGGAGCTCGAGAGCTCGATGCGCGCCGCCTGGGCCAGGGCGTGGTTCTCGGCGCGCTCGACGCCGAGAACAAGCACTCGCCGCCGCGGCGGGCTGCTGCGCGCCGCGACCGAGAGCCTCAGGCGCCGGCCGCTGGCAAGCTCCCATGCGCCCACCGCGCGGTCGGCGACGCGCCGTCGGATCGAGTCGAGGCCACCCACCGTGCCGCTCTGCCCCGACAGGAAATCCTCCGCCGGAGGCGGGCGGTGGCGCCGTTCTTTGACGGCCTGGCGCAGGCGGCCCGCGCTGTGCGCGACCATCGTCATCCCTGCGGGGCAGCGGCGGCGCACGACATGTCCGACGCATCCGGCGAGCGTCAGCAGCTCGCGCGCGATCGACGGAGCCACGCCACGCCGCGCGTCATGGCGTCGAGCCGCCTCGCCGCGCGCGTGCGCGGTGCGTGAGAGCGCGCGGATTCGCGTGTCGGCGCCGGAACGGCGATGCTCGACCGCCGCCCGAGCCACGTAGAGAACGCGCGCGCCGGGCGTCTGCTCGCGCAGCCGTTCCTGCCACTCCTGCTCATCCGCGCCGTGCTCGACCGACACGTCGAACGGCCCCACGCGCTGAAGTGCGCCGCGGCGGATGGCCATGTTGGCCCCCCACGCATACGGCGCGTCGGTGTCCGCGGGGCCGAGGTCGAGCGTCGTGATCGGCGGCGCCTCGCGCCCGCAGCTGCGCGCTACCGGACCCTCGAGGCTGGCGCGGATCGGGCCGGTGAAGACCTCGACGCGCGGGTTCTCACGTGCGGCATCGATCAGAGCGGCCAGCCATCCGGGGCCGGCGCGGACGTCGTCGTCGACGAACACGACGAGCTCTCCCGTGGAGCGTTCGACGCCCGTGTTGCGGGCCGCGTTCAGGCCTGATGGTGAGCCGTGCGGCTCGTAGCGCGCACCGAAGCGGGCAGCCAGCGCGCTCGCCGGCGGTGACGCTCCGGCATCGTCCACGACCAGCACCTCAGCTCCGACGGCCGCGGCGGCGGGGGCGATCGACGCCAGCGCGACCGCGAGGTAGTCAAGGCGTTCCCTCGTGGGAATCACGATCGATGCCGGCGTCATGCTCGGCACAGTCTAGGTTTGGCGGACAATGATCCTGTTTCTCCACAACCGCTACCGCACGACCGGCGGGGAGGAGCGCGTCGTCGAGGACCTGCAGTGGCTCGTTCGCGAGCATCTGGGCGAGCCCGCTCAGTTGCTCGCGCGGGACTCCGCGACGCTCGGTCGCCGGCGAGCGGCCGTCGGGCTGCTGCGCGGCGGGCTGGAGCCCGGCGACGTGGCGCGGGCGGTGCGCCTCAGCCGGGCGCGCGTCGTGCATGCCCACAACCTCCATCCGGCATTCGGCTGGCGCGCGCTCGCCGCCGCCCGCAACGCCGGGGCGCGCGTGGTGCTGCACCTGCACCAGTACCGCCTCGTCTGCGCGATCGGCGTCTGCTTCACGCAGGGCGCCGAATGCACGCGCTGCCACGGGCGCGACACGCTCCCCGGCCTACGGCTGAAATGCCGCGGCAGCCTGCCCGAGTCGCTCGCCTACGCGGCGGCGCTGGCGCTCTGGCAGCGCCGCCTGGTGGAGCAGGCCGACGCCGTGCTCGTTCCGAGCGAGTTCGCGGCCGCGCGCCTGCGCGAGCTCGGCGCCGAGCTGCCGTGGGAGCGCCTTCATGTGCTGGCACCGCCGGTGCCGACCGCGAGCGCCGCGATCGCGCCGCTCGCCGGCCAGGGGTCATACGCGCTCGTGGTCTCGCGCCTTTCGCCGGAGAAGGGGGTCGACGTCGCGATCGACGCCTGCCGCATAGCCGGCATGCCGCTGGTGGTGGCGGGTGACGGACCGGAGCGCGAAGCACTGGGCGAGCGGGCCGGCGACTCGGACGTGCGCTTCGCCGGACGCGTCGACGACGAGGAGCTGGCACGGCTGCGCGGCGGCGCCGCGATCGCCCTGGCCCCCTCGCGCTCAGCCGAGACGTTCGGGCTCGCCGCCGCCGAGGCGATGGCTGCCGGGCTGCCCGTGGCCGCCAGCCGCCTGGGGGCGCTGGCGGAGCTCGTCGAGGAGTCCGGCCTCGTGCCGGCCGGAGACGCGGAGGCGCTGGCGGGCGCGATCGGGCGGCTCGCCGGCGACCGCGACGCGGCGCAGCGTGGACGCGAACGCGTGCGTGCCCGCTGCGCCCCCGAGGTGGTCGCCGCTGCGCTCGCGGCGGTCTACGACGGGCGCGAGCCTCGCACGCCGACCACGTAAGCTCCGCCCGTGCCTCCAGCCGCAAGCGCTCTGATCACGGGCATCACCGGTCAGGACGGCTCGTTCCTGGCGGAGCTACTGCTCGAGAAGGGATACGAGGTCACCGGACTCGTGAGGGGGGACGTCGACCGCCCGCTCGGCTGCGCCGAGCACCTACGCGAGCAGCTGCAGCTGGTCGGGGCCGACCTGCTCGCGCCCGACAGCCTGCGCCGCGCGATCGACAGCGCCCGGCCCCGTGAGATCTATCACCTGGCGGCGCCCTCGTTCGTGCCGGCCTCCTGGGAACGGCCCGAGGAGACGATCGCCGCGATCACGGGATCGGCGGCGGCGATCCTCCAGGCGGTGCGCGAGCTCGACGCCTCGACGCGCGTGTTCGTCTCGGCGTCCGGCGCGATCTTCGGCGATGCGCCCGAGAGTCCGCAGCGCGAGGACACGCCGTGCCGGCCGACGACGCCCTATGCCATCGCGAAGCTCGCCGCCCACCAGCTCGTCGGCGCTCTGCGCGAGCACGACCGGCTGCATGCAAGCTCCGGCATCGTCTACAACCACGAGTCCGAGCGACGGCCCGAGCAGTTCGTCACCCGCAGGATCACCCGTGGCGCGGCCGCCATCGCGCTCGGCCTGCAGGACGAGCTCACGCTCGGCAACCTCGATGCGGTCCGCGACTGGTCCTTCGCCGGGGACATCGTTTACGGAGCCTGGCTGATGCTCCAGCAGGATCGCGCCGATGACTATGTGCTGGCGAGCGGCATGCCGCACACCGTCGCCGAGCTCGCCCAGGCGGCATTCGAATGCGTGGACCTGGACGTCGAGCGCTACCTGCGCGTGGACCCGCGGCTGATTCGACCGCAGGAGAAGACGCCGAGCGTCGGCGACCCGACGAAGGCGCGGACGGTCCTTGGTTGGGAGCCGCAGGTGCCCTTCGAGCAGCTCGTCGAGCGCATGGTCGCGGCTGACCTGCGATCCCTTCGGGCTGCCGCCACGCCTTCCTGAACGAGTCCGGGCTCGTCCAACGCAGGCCTTACACTGGCCGCCTGGATGAGCACTGTCGGGGTCATCGGGCTGGGCTACGTCGGGTTGCCGCTCGCCGTCGCGTTCGCGCAGGAGGGCTGCGAGGTCATCGCGGTCGATGTGGACGCCCGCAAGGTCGAGGCGATCGAGGCCGGAGAGTCCTACATCGAGGATGTCTCCTCGCAGACGCTCAGAGAGGTCGCAGGGCGACTGCACGCGACGACGCGCTACTCGCGTCTGGCCGACGCCGATGCCGTGCTGGTCTGCGTGCCCACCCCGTTGACGCGCAACCGCGAGCCGGATCTCGGTCCACTGATCGATGCGACCCGCTCGATCGCCGAGGTGCTGCGCGCCGATCAGCTCGTGGTGCTCGAGTCGACGACCTATCCCGGCACCACGCGCGAGCGGATGGCGCCGCTGCTGGAGGAGTCGGGCCTGGCAGCCGGCAGGGACTTCCACCTCGCGTTCTCACCGGAGCGGGTGGACCCCGGCCGCACGGACTTCACGCTGCGCAACACGCCGAAGGTCCTGGGCGGTCTGACGGAGACGTGCGCCGAGCGCGCCGAGGCGCTCTACGGGCTCGTCTGCGACCACATCGTGCGGGTCTCGACTCCCGAGGCGGCGGAGCTGACCAAGCTGCTCGAGAACATCTTTCGCTCGGTGAACATCGCCCTCGTGAACGAGCTGGCGATGCTGACCGACCGCATGGGCATCGACATCTGGGAGGTCGTCGAGGCGGCGTCGACGAAGCCCTATGGCTTCATGCGCTTCGAGCCGGGCCCGGGGATGGGCGGCCACTGCCTCCCCGTCGATCCCTTCTATCTGAGCTGGCGCGCGCGCGAGTTCGACATGACGACCGAGTTCATCGAGCTCGCCGGCAAGGTCAACCAGCAGATGCCCTACCACTGCGTGGCCAAGGCGCAGCGCGCGCTCAACGACACGGGCCTGTCCGTCAAAGGCGCGCGCATCGCGGTGCTCGGCGTGAGCTACAAGCCGGGCGTCGGCGACGTGCGCGAGTCGCCGGCGCTAAAGATCATCTCGCTCCTGCGGGAGCTCGGGGCCGAGGTCCTCTATTACGACCCGCACGTTGCGAGCCTGCCGGAGTTCTCGCTCACCGGGATGCCGCTCGAGCAGGCGCTCGCCGACGCCGACCTCGCGCTGATCGTCACCGCTCACCCGGGCGTCGACTACGAGCTCGTCGCCAGGCGCGCGCGCCTCGTCGTCGACCTGCGCGGGGTCACGAGCGCCGTGGCCGGCGCGAACGTCGTGCGGCTGTGACGGCGGCGGAGCGAGCCTCGGCGACGTGAGCGAGGCGGGACCGCTTCTGGGCGACGGGGTGCGCCTCGGGGAGGGCGTCAGCTTCGGCGCCTACGTGGTCGTGCACGCGCGCACGGTCATCGGCGACGGCTGTGCGATCGGCGATCATGCCGTGCTCGGGAAGCTTCCGGTTCTCTCGGCCCACTCCAGCGCGGCCGGCGAGGTGGGGGCGCTCGAGATCTCCGCCGGGGCCTCTGTTGGCACCGGCGCGGTCGTGTTCGCCGGGGCGAGCGTCGGCGAGCAGGCGATCGTGGGGGATCAGTCGTTCGTGCGCGAGCGGGCCCGGATCGGCGCCGGATCGGTGATCGGTCGGGGCAGCGTCGTCGACAACGACGTCCTTGTCGGGGAACGCGTCCGGGTGCAGTCCGGGGTCTATCTGACAGCGTTCACGGTCGTCGAGGACGACGTCTTCGTCGGGCCCGGGGTGACGACGACAAACGACCACACGATGGCCCGCCACGGACCGCAGACGCCGGTTCGCGGCGCGCTCCTTCGGCGCGCCTGCCGTATCGGCGGTGGCGCCGTGCTCGTCCCGGGGATAGAGGTTGGCGAGGAGGCATTCGTCGCGGCGGGCGCCGTCGTGACACGCGATGTGCCGCGCCGCAGCGTCGTGATGGGCGTGCCCGCAAAGGTGGTGCGCGAGGTGCCCGAGCAGGATCTGCTCGAGCGCTGGCGCTAAGCGGCTGCGCGCGCCGCAGCGGCCACCTCTGCCACCTGCTCGCGCGTGAGCACCGGGCTCATCGGTATCGCCAGGTGCCTTGCGGCCGCCCGTTCGGTGGCCGGCAGCTCGGCGCCGGCGCCCCATGCCCGCATCGGCTCTTGCAGATGGACCGGGGTGCGGTAGTAGGCCTTGTAGCCGATGTCGGCCGCGCTGAGCGCCGCTTCCAGGCGATCCACCTGGGGATGGCCGACGACGTAGAGGTGCCACGCCGGGGAGGCGCCGTCGGTCGGGCGAGGCAGGGCGACGAGCTCGCCGAGGCCCGCATGCTCGTAGTGCAGCGCGGCTTCGCGACGCCCCTGGGCCCAGCGGTCGAGGTGGGGCAGCTGCACGCGCAGGATCGCCGCCTGAAGCTCGTCCAGGCGGGAGTTGTAGCCGAGCTGCTGGTAGGACACCTTGTCGCGCGAGCCATGGAATCGAAGCGTGCGGGCACGCTCGGCGATCGCCTCGTCGGAGGTCGTGATCATGCCGCCGTCGCCGAAGCATCCGAGGTTCTTCGACGGGAAGAAGGAGAACGTCGCCGCGCTCCCCAGCGCGCCGGCGCGTGCCTCGCCCGCCAGCGAGCCCGCGGCCTGAGCGGCGTCCTCGAGCACCGGAACGCCCAACGCCTCGATCTCGGCGACCGGAGCCATGTTGCCGAACAGGTGCACGGCCATGACCGCACGCGTCCGCGGCGTGAGCGCAGCGCGGACGGTGTCAGCGGTTATGCAGTACGTCTCGGGATCGATGTCGCAGAACACGGGCGTCGCGCCGGTCGGCGGGATGGCCTCGGCGGATGCGTAGAACGTGAACGACGGCACGACCACCTCGTCGCCCGGTCCGACGCCCATCGCTCGCAGGGCGATCGTGATCGCCTCGGTCCCGTTCGCGACCCCGACCGCGTGGTCGGCGCCGCAATGGTCGGCGAACTCGCTCTCAAAGGCCTCGACCTCGGGGCCGAGGATGTAGCGTTCGGAGTCGAGCACCCGCGCCACGGCGGCGCGCAGCTCGTCGCGGAGTGGGTGCAGCGGCGTGGAGGTGTCGAACAGAGGCACCCCCATCGGGACTCAGGTCTTGTCGAGCGACTGGAGATCTGCGCGCGTCATCAGGCGGATCAGCTCCTCGAAGGATGTGCGCGGCTTCCACCCGAGGTCGCGCTCCGCCTTGCCGGGGTTCCCGATCAGGTGATCGACCTCCGCCGGGCGCACGAACGCAGGGTCGATGACGACGTACTGCTCGAAG
>JAOPZB010000182.1 GCA_025964355.1 Solirubrobacterales bacterium
CCCCGGCGCTAGGGGGCAGCAGCTCGACCCACTGGTGTGGGCGGCGGCAGAGCGCCCGCCAGCGGGCGGTCGCGACGATGTCAAGGGGCGCGGGTCCGTCGCTTGCCGCGGGCGTGAGAAAGAGCGCGTCGAGCACGGCCGACCCGCCGTCGCCGGGGGCGAGCGTGGAGCCACCGCGGATGACCGACAGGAGATGGGGCCCGGCGGCGAGGTGGACGCGGATCGGCGGCACGGCGTTGGGAACGAGCGAGTTGCCGCTGAGCTGTCCGCCGATGTGGGCGAGCGCCCGCCCGTCGACGCGCAGCTCGACGGTGGGCATGATCTGACCCTGTACCCACAGCTCCCATGGGCCGCCTGCGGGCAGCACGAACCTCGCGGTCAGCCGGCCGGCGGCGTTCATGACCAGACCGCCGCGCTGATGACCCCAGCGCGCCGGATGGGAGGCGCGCGCGACGGGGATGCGAACGATCTCCGCCGCGGCGGCGGCGGCGAGCGTCGTGCCGGTACGCGGGAAGTGGGCGCTGGCCAACCTCGCGTCGTCTTCGATCGTGCGGCAGCTGGCCGCCGCGGACCCATGCAGCGCGGCGTGGCGGATCGCGGGGGCAGCCCCGGCTCGGCGCCTCCAGACGTCGTAGTAGGTGCCCTGCCATGCCAGGCGGTAGGCGGCGGGAGGCCGGCTGGCGGAGGGATCGCGGCGGGTGATGATCAGCGGGTAGCCGAGCAGCGCGGCGGGCTCGGCCCGGTCGAGCTCGACCGGCTGTCCGTAGCCGCCGGCGACGGCGGCGAGCGCCGCGGGCGGGTAGACGAAGTCCGGTCCGCCGATGTCGAGGCCGCGCAGCTCGTAGAGCGCGTATTCGTCGAAGTCGGTGAACAGCGCCGGTCCCTTCCCGGCGAAGCGCGAGTTCAGCGACGCGAGCTCGTCATAGCGTGCGGTCGGGGCGAGGTTGGAGCCGTGATACTGCAGCGCATCGGACGCGAGCACGCCGCCGGCGATCGCGAGCGCTCCCAGCCAGGCGGCCGCCCGTGGCAGAGCCCTCGGCGATGCTCGGCTGAGGGCGCCGACGCCGGCCCAGGCCAGCAGCAGGACGACGGGCGAGGTCAGCACGAGCGTCTTCGCGCCGGCCCAGGTCGTGACTGACAGGCTCACGACGAGCCAGGCCAGCAGCATGCAGGCGATCCACCCGGCGAGCGCATAGGCGCGGGTCCTCGCCAGCGCGAGCCCACCGAGCAGGGCGGCGAGCAGCGTGACTGCGACGAGCAGGTGCGTCAGCACGAGCGCGCCGCCGCCGGGAGCGAGCTTGTAGCTGGCGCGCAGCCAGACGCCGAGGACCTGGATCGTCTGAAGCGGCGCATGCAGGTTGCCGGGATTGGTCGTGGAGGCGATGTCCTGCGCGACGCGCAGCGAGCGCGACGCGTGGGCCCAGGTCGGCCAGGCGGCGACGAGCAGCGTGAGCGCCCCCGCGGCGCCGGTCCACAGCAGGCGGGCTGGGCCAAGGCGCGCGGCGAGCAGATCTCGCGCCGCGATGACCGCGAGAACCGCAACGGCGGCGAGGGCCCATGCGCCGAAGGCGACGCCGAGCGCGGATACGCCGGCGGCGACGACCAGAGCGAAGGGGATCGCGCGGGCGGGCGCCTGGTGCAGCCAGCTTCGGTGCCCGACGACGAGGCCGCCGAGCGTGAGGATCATGGTGAGCGCGACGAGCTCCTTGATCGACCCGAGCAGCTCGTAGCCGTAGACGAGCGCGGGCAGCACTGCCGTGAGGGCCGCGAGCGCCGCCAGCGGGCCGTCGAGGCGCATCCGCCGCGCGAGCAGCCAGGCCGGCCCGACACCGGCTGCGAGCACGAACGCGTTGAACGGCTGGAAGGTCCAGATCAGCGGTAGGCGCAGCAGGCGCGTGCTGGCGCCGAACAGCGTGTCGGCGCCGGAGGGGTAGCCGCTGTTGTAGTAGTCGTTGACGAACTGGCCGTAGGAGTTGCGCAGGTCAAGGTGCGCGTAGTCCTGGCCGTGTCGTATCAGGTAGTCGGCGCCGAGCATGTGGACGGCGGAGTCGCTGAGCGCCATGTAGGAGGAGAAGGTCGGGCGCCCTGCCACGAACACGGGCGCCAGCGCGATCGCATAGGCGATCGGCGCGGCGATCACCGGCCAGGGGCGCTCCCGCACGCGCCGCACGAGCACCGGCGTCCTGCTTGCACCGAGGGCCAGCCCGGCGAGCGCGACCGCAGCGATCAGATAGGGGGTCGCGGGCGCGAGCGCGTGGAGGTAGCTGCTCAGCTGTGAGACGGCGATCAGCGCGGCGGCCCCCACCGGGAGGAGCAGAGGGAACGGCAGGAAGGCACCGCTTGCGCGATCGACCAGCAGGCCGGCGCCGAGACAGAGCACGCAGAGCACCACGGGGTAGGCCAGCGTGGTCAGGACGAACATCGGCGAAGGCTAAGCTAGCGGCGTTCACGTCCAGGGAGAGACAGCATGCGTTTTCGATTGGGCCTAGCGTGCGCGCTCGCGGTGCTGCTCGGCGGCTGCGGAGGCAAGTCGAGCACGGCGGGGACCAGCGAAGCGGCTTCGACCGAACAGGCTGGCACGTCGACGATCGCACCGGAAGAAGCCGAACAGAAGCGTCAGGAAGAAGAAGACGATCTCAAGGCCAAACAGGAAGAAGAACGGATGGCCCACGAACACGAACCGGGTGTGCTCGGCAACTGACCGCCGACGCTCGCGCGCGGCCCTCGGTTCCAAGCGCGGGACTCAGGCTGAAGCCGTCTCCGGGTCCGGCCGCACACGCACGGTGTCGGCGACCTGGATGATCTCGTCCACCGGCAGGTCGGCCCGCGAGGCATGCTCGCGAATCGCCTCGGGGCTGCTCGCCTGATAGACGCATACGGTTCCGACCGACCCGCCGTCCTCGTCGAGCACGTAGCTGCGAATCCAGCGGATGTCATCGGACATGTCCTCGTCGCCGACCTTTTTGGAGCGCTCGGCGGCCGCCTGCAGGTCTTCGGGCGAGCTCCAGCCGCTGCGCCGCAGGATCACGTAGGTGTTCATGATCTGTCCCCCTTCTGGAAAACCGGGAAGGACCGACTCTAGGGGCGCATGCCGGCGCGGTCAACCAGGTGGGTGCCGGCCGGCACGGCGCGGCTAGCTCACCAGGGCGCCGCGGCGGAACTGCCAGAGCGCCCGCCGCTCGTCGAGCGTCAGCAGCCGCCAGCGCTCGGCCTTCTGCATCCACACGTAGATGCGAACGTCGACGACGCTGCCGACGTTCTCGAGCACGTCCACGGTGGCGCGCGCGTCGACGCACTCGGCAAGCAGCTCGCCGCTGCGGATGTCCAGCACCTTGAAGGTCAGAGGGCCGGGTGGCGGCTCGGGAGCCTCAGCCGGGCGCGGCGGGCGCTCGAGCTTGACGGTGTCCAGGTCCCGCTCTCTGCCGGCCTTCTGCAGCGCCTTCTCGATCGGCGCGATGTGGGCGCCGGTCCCCTTCGTCTCTGTGTCGAGCACCCACGTTTTCGCCATGCTCCCAATCTAGCGACGGGCGCATCGCGCGCCGGATGCGGACGGCGCAGCACGCGCCAGGTCGCGCATTCGCCGCGGTCCGCCGCCCCCCCGCGGCGCGACCGGGGCGCTGTGCCCGGGGCGCGCCACAGGATCGCTGTTGCGGCGGTTGAGGGTTCGTGCGCGGCCGGCGCGACGGCTTCGCTAGGTGCTCGTCGCGGGCTGGGCGTGGCGCTCGAGATCGTCGGCGTCGTTGACCGCCCAGCCGATTCGCTCGATCAGCTGGTCCGCTGAATGACTGTCCTGCAGGTGCTGCGGGTGTACCCACTCATCGAGAAGCACAGGCGCGTCAGGGCGAGTGCTTCCCTCAGTGGTCACGATGATCCTCGGCATAAGGCTCTCCTTCCTCCTTGGGATGACCTGCCTCCTGCCTAGAGGCGTCGGAGTCGATTACCCAGCCTGCGCGATGCGACACCTACTTGAGCGCACAACTTGTCTGACACCGAGCCCGGGCGCCGGACCTCGCGCGGGCGCGTGCCAGGACCTCGCGCGGGCGCGTATCTCCCCGCCCCGCGAACTTCGTTAGAAACCTCACTTGACACGAGTCGCGGGCAGTGGGAGACTCGACACTCCTCTCTCCATGTATCCCAAGGCGGCGCGCTCTGGAGGGGATGGCGCCAGGGCGCGCCGTCTAGCTTCGGCGGCGCCGCGGCCAAGCTCGACCGCCACTCATCTGGGCAGCAGCACTGGCTCGGGAACCTGTGGCGCAGGCCCGATCCAGCGCGACAGGGCGTCCGGGCTGCTCGTCGGTTGCGCGAGCAGAAATCCCTGCACGGCATGGAGCCCGAGCTCGCGCACGACAGCCAGGTCGACCGGCCGCTCGACGCCCTCGCCGATGACCAGCGAGCCGATATCAAGAGCGAGCGAGAGGAATGCGCTGACGGCGACGCGGCGGGCGTGATCGTCGGCGATGCCGTGGATGAGCGACCTGTCGACCTTGATGAAGTCGGGACGCAGCTCGAGCACGTGCCGCAACGACGCGTAGCCGGCGCCGGCGTCGTCGACGGCGATGCGCATGCCGCGCTCGCGCAGAGGCACGAGCTCGGCGTGCAGCTCCGCGTAGCAGTCGATCACGGCATGCTCGGTGATCTCGACGACGACCTGGCCGAGGGGCAGGTCGTCGCGGAGATTCGCCCGGTGCGCGAGCTCGAGCAGCGCGTCGGGCGACACGTTGAGCGCGAGGAACTGCCCGGGCGCCAGCAGCGGGATCATCTTCCAGGCCTGCGTGACGACCTGCCGTTCGAGTTCGAGACCGAGGCCGACCGTCCTCGAGGCCGCGAGCGTCACGTCGGGCGCTCCGAAGGGCTCCGGGAAGCGCGCGAGCGCCTCGATGCCGAAACAGCGCTCGCCGCGAACGTCGACGATCGGCTGGTAGGCGACGTCGACGCCTTCGTTCTCGATCAAGCGCATGATGTCGGCGCGCAGCTGTTCGCGCTGGCGCTGTTCGTCGAGGTCCGGGATCACCAGCTCGCCGAGCATCGACATGAAGCGGATGTCGCGCTGTGAGAGCGTCGGGTCGGCAGCGTGGCTGAGGCCGCAGAGCGCGCCGTAGAGCGTGCCGTCTGAAAGTCGCAGCGGCACTCCGATGAAAGAGCCGATGCCGGCCTCGCGCGTGATCGCCAGGTCGGCGAGGCGCACGTCGGCGGCCACGTCGGCGACGAGGCTTGGAAGCTCCCCGGAAACCAACCGCCGCGAGAATGGGGCGTCTTCGGGCACGTTGGCGCCGACGGTGAGCCTGAACGACGCGAGGTCCCCGGAGGCCGCTCGGACCGACGGTCCGGCGCTGGTCAGCTCCACGACGTAGACGACGTCGAGGCCGAGATGGCAGTGCGCGAGCGCCACGAGGCGCTCGAGCCCAACGGGCCCGTTCTCCGGATCCAGTAAGCCTTTTATGGCGAGCATTTGTTCAGGGCTTCTCCTGCAGGCACCAGACACCACGGTGCCGTTTGGCGGCCGCTGCCGATGAGCGCGGCTGGGGTCATCATCGTCAAGGTCGCCGGCGGGCTTGAGCCGACGGCCGTTCGGGCCGGCTGCGTCGCCCATCGCAGGAGCAGCGGGTGGACCTCAATGCGAGAAGGCCCAAGAGCGTTGCCTCCGGGGCCCTCTCTGGCGGACAGCTCCACAACGGGAGATGTAAGCCCTGCCCGGCCCCCCAGAGGACAGACACAGAACCTACCACGTATGGGGGAGTACACGCTCTGAAATGCCGTTTTCTCGGATGCCCCCGGCACGATTCGAACGTGCGACCCTCGGATTAGAAGTCCGATGCTCTATCCAGCTGAGCTACGGGGGCGGGATCGAGCCCCGGCCGTGCCCGGGAAGGGCGGATCGGCGCAGTAACCTGCATCGTGGCAGGTGACGGTGATCGACCGCAGCGGCCGGGTGCCTGAAGGCTCGCGGACGCGGTGGCCGATCCTTAGGCGCCGTTGAGCAGAAACGTGTAAAAGTTGCCCCGATGAACCCCGTGGAGAGCGAAGAGCAAGACCTCACGCGCAAGCAGCGCCGCGAGCAGGCGCGCGCGCAGCGCAAAGCGGTCGAGGAGGCGCAGCTCGCGAGCGCGGCGCGCCGCACACGCCTGATGCAGCTCGGGGTCGTCGTGGCGATCGTGGTGATCGCGGTGGTCGCGATCCTCGTCGCCACCGGCGGGGGCAAAAGCAAACCGCCCGCCGTGGGCTCCAAAGCCGCCACCAAGACGGCCAGCGAAGTCACGGCCCTGATCGGCGGCATCCCCGAGAAGGGCAACACCCTGGGCAGCCCGACGGCCCCGGTCACCCTGCAGTACTTCGGTGACCTCGAGTGTCCTGGCTGCCAGCAGTTCACGCTCGGAACGCTGCCGACGGTCATCCCGACGTTCGTGCGCACGGGCAAGCTGAAGATCGAATACCGCAACCTCGAGACGGCCACGCGCGAACCGGAAGTGTTCAGGGCTCAGCAGGTGGCCGCTCTGGCCGCGGGCAAGCAGCAGAAGCTGTGGTACTTCGTCGACCTCTTCTACCACGAGCAGGGAGAAGAGGGTTCCGGCTACGTCAACGAAACCTACCTGCGCGGCCTCGCCGAACAGGTGCCCGGCCTGAACCTTTCGCAATGGACCAGCGCCCGCAGCGACGCGACGCTCGCCAACCAGCTCGCCAACGACGCCCAGGCGGCGAACAACGCCGGCTTCAACAGCACGCCTTCGTTCTTGATCGGCAAGTCGGGCGGCTCGATGTCAACGTTCGAACCCACGTCGTTCACCGATCCGACGGGCCTCAACCAAGCGATTGAAAAGCTGCTCAAGAGCTAGCCCGCGATGAGCGCCCGAACCCTGCGGATCACGCTGGTCGTCCTGACGGTGATCGGGCTCGGGATCGCGAGCTACCTCACGTACATCCACTACGCGGGGATCAAGCCGGTCTGCACCGCGGGGGGAAGCTGCGCGAAGGTCCAGACGTCGGTCTACTCGAAGCTGGCCGGGGTTCCCGTCGCGCTGATCGGCCTGATCGGCTATATCGCGATCCTCGGCTCCCTGCTGGCGCGCGAGGGAGAGACCTCGCGGTTCGCCACGATGGCCTTCACGCTGGTCGGGTTCGGCTTCAGCGCCTATCTGACCTACCGCGAGCTGTTCACGATCCACGCGGTCTGCGAGTGGTGCGCGGCGAGCGCGGTGATCATGACGGTGTTGATGTGCCTGTCGATCTGGCGCTTTCTGCGGGGTGATGCTCCCGCAGCGGGCAGCCTGCCGGCGGGCGCTGCGCCCGGGGCCGAGTCGCGCGCTCGCCTCGGCAGCGCCTCCTAGATCGCGCGCGGGCGCCGGCCGGCAAACGTAGCCCCGTCTCGGCGTCGGGTGATTGCGTTTGAGCAGTTGAAATCGATGTAGGCAATCCGTCCACGCTTTGGCGATTACGGCGGGCAAGCGCCGCGCGGACGCCGAGGTTGTTCGCAGGAATGGGCCCTACGCGAATGAGCATCCCTGAGCAGGCGAGCTACGAGGACGGACTCGAGGATGAGGCACGGATCGCGCGCCTGTTCGAGATGACGAGCGACCTGCTCGCGACGATCTCCCGCGACGGACGCTTCACCCTCCTGAACCCCGCATGGGAACAATTGCTCGGGTGGAGCCTGCAGGAGCTGCAGTCGGGGCCGATCGAGGAGTTCATGCACCCCGAGGACGTCGAGCAGACGCTCGCGCTGCTGGCGACGCGCGACGAGCAGCCCGTGCAGCTGGAGCACTTCACCAACCGCTACCGCCACCGCGACGGCTCTTGGCGCTGGCTGATGTGGAGCACTCGCTGCGACGGAGACACGTGGTATGCCGCCGCGAAGGACGTGACCGACCGGATGTGGCTCGAGCGTCAGGCGCTGCACGACCCCCTCACACGACTGCCCAACCGCCTTTTGCTGATGGACCGCGCTCGTCAGGCGCTCGCGCGTATGCATCGCAGCAACGGCGTGGTCGCGATGCTGTTCGTGGACCTCGACAGGTTCAAGGCCGTCAACGACAACCTCGGCCATGACGCCGGAGACCAGCTGCTGATCGGGATCTCAGCGCGCCTGGCGGAGCTGATGCGCGACAGCGACACGGTCGCGCGCCTCGGCGGCGACGAGTTCGTGATCCTCGCGGAGGACATCGAAAACGAGAGCGAGGCGATCGCGCTCGCCGAGCGTGTGCTGGACGCGCTCGAGGATCCGTTCCCGCTCGGCTCCACCGAAGTGGCGATCCTCGCCAGCGTCGGCATCTCGGTGTCGCGTGATTCGGACGCCGATCCCGAGGCGATGCTGCGCGAGGCCGACGTGGCGATGTATAGGGCCAAGGCGGCCGGCGGGCGGCGCCTGGCGCTGTTCGACGAGAGCCTGCGCCAGGAGCTCAGCACGCGCATGGAGATCGAAAACCGGCTGCGCCACGCGCTGCCCCGCCATGAGCTCTTCCTCGCCTACCAGCCGATCATGCCGCTCGCCGGCGGCTTCGCGGTCGGCGCCGAGGCGCTCGTCCGCTGGCGCCCCGACGGAGCCGAGCTTCCGGCCGGCGCGGAGATGCTGCCGGGCATGTTCCTGCCGCGTGCGCAGGAGAGCGAGCTGATCGTCCAGATCGGCAACTGGGTACTGCATACGGCCTGCGCGCAGGCCGAGATCTGGCGGCGCAACGGCATAGCGATCCCCGTCTCGATCAACGTCTCGGCCCGCGAGCTCACGGAGCTCGATCTGGCCGAGCGCGTGCGCGAGGAGCTCGCCTACTGCCGCCTGCCGGGGCGCGCGCTGTGCGTCGAGGTCAGCGAGGAGGCTGTCCTGCGCGACCCCGAGCGGGCTCGCTCGGCGCTGAAGGATCTCAAGCGCCTGGGCGTCTCGATCGCTCTCGACAACTTCGGCTCTGGCGAGTCCTCGCTGCGCCTTCCGCGCGACCTGCCGCTGGACACGGTCAAGCTCGACAGAGCGCTGGTCCAGAGCTTCGATCGCGACAAGGAGCGGCGCGCGGCTTTCGCCGCGACGATCGCGCTCGCCAAGGAGGCGCGTCTCACGGCGGTCGCGGTGGGAATCGAAACCAACCGCCAGCTGGCGCTGGTGCGCGAACTCGACTGCTCGCTCGGCCAGGGCTTCCTGCTGCACAATCCGGCGGCGCCGGACCAGCTTCGCCTCAGGGACGCCGCCGGGTCGGTAACGTCCGCCCCATGGCGGCCTCTCGTGCGACTCGGCAGCGGCAGTCGTCGCTGAGTGCCGACGACCGGATCGCCCGTCACAAGCGCGCGGCGGCGAGCGCTGCCGCGGAGCTGGTGCAGGATGGCATGCGCGTTGGGCTCGGCACCGGCTCGACGGTCGCCTTTCTGCTGCCCGCGATAGCCGAGCGCGCTCTGGAGGACCTGGTCTGTGTGGCGACGTCGCCGGCGACCGAACGCTCCGCGCGAGAGCTTGGTCTCGCGGTCGTCGCGCTCGACGATGTCGGGGAGCTCGACATCGCGATCGACGGCGCCGATCAGATCGATCCGCGCGGCTGGCTGGTGAAGGGCGGCGGGGGTGCGCACACCCGCGAGAAGATCGTCGCCCTGGCGGCACGGCGCTTCGTCGTGATCGCCTCGGCGGAGAAGGCGGTGCGCGAGCTGGCGCCGCCGGTGCCGCTCGAACTCGTGCGCTTCGGCGTCCAGCACACGCTCGTGCGGGTCGGCCAGGCGCGCCTGCGCGAGGTCGTCGAAAGCCCCGACGGCGGCCTGATCGCCGACTATGTCGGCCCAGTCGGCGATCCATGCGCCCTGTCGGCGAGGCTCGACCGGACGACCGGCGTGGTCGAGCACGGCCTGTTCGCGCCGGAGCTCGTCAGCACGATCCTGATCGCCGGAGAGGACGGCGTGCAGCACCGCGCCGGGTCCAAGCAGCTTTCCTAGACAGGCCCATCGACCGGGCGCAGCTCCTGCAGGTGAGACATCGAATGGCGGGCGAGCACGCCGTCGTCGCCGATGACATAGGCCCCCATGCGCAGCAGCGGCGGCGAGTAGACGTGGAGGGTGACAGCTGGATCTGAGCCGCAGTGGCGGACCCTGTGTATGTCGGCGGGCGAGAAATGGAAGCTCGTGCCGGCCGCGACCGTCCGCTCGTGTGGCGGGCCGTCGATCGCCAGGCGCTCCTCGCGCACCGACCCGCTGACGACGGCGACGGCGCCGGCGGACTGGTCGTGGTCGTGAAAGCCGGTGTCGTGATCGTCCATCCAGCAGATCAGCCAGGCGGTCAGCTGCTCGTCGCTGAGCAGCTCCTCATAGAGGCGCTGGCGAGAGTCGTGCTTGACGAGGTCGATCCACAGCTCCGGGCGATCGGCGAGCTCGTCGACGAACTCCTGCAGCTCGGGACCCAGGAGGTGGCGCCCGGACGGGCGCCGGATGTCGACCATCGCCGTCGTGGCGGAGCCCGAGCTCATGCCACGGCCAGGGTTGCGATCGGCCCGAGCGCGCGTTGCGTGCCGTCGCAGACCCGATCCCAGTCCAGCGCAGACGGCATGCCGAGCTCACCGGGCTCGACGACCGGCCGGTCGGAGCCGTAGAGCAGCTGCCCTCGCCCGACCACGGCCTCGAGCATCCGCGCGGCCCCCGGGCCATAGGAGGAGGTGTCGTAGAAGATCAGTGGATCCCCGCCGTCGGAGCCGGGGCCGCCACGCGAGCTGAGGCGCTCGGCGTGCAGCGGAGCGAGCCCGGCGAGCATCGAGAAGACGACGCGCAGCTTCGGGTGCTCAGCTCGCCCGGCCGCGTGGAAGGCCAGCCAGGCGGCGTGCATGCCGGCGACGTAGCGGGTCAGGGCCGTCCACCAGAGCGGATCCGCCAGTGAGGTCTCCCCCACGCCCGGGTCGACGCCGCGGTCCGGGGACAGACCGGGGCCCGGGTGGACGAACAGGGGTGCTGCTCGTAGCTGCAGGCGAGCCAGCAGCGGGCGTACGCGCGCCAGGGCGTCGACGCTCGAGAGGGCGCCGGCCGGCAGCGAGACGCCGATGCAGCCGCGGTGCAGGGCGCGATCGACGTCGGTGGGGTCGGGGTCGTGCAGCGCGACGGAGCCCCATACGGCGAACGGTCCGTCAAGAGACAGCGCGCCGTCGTGGTAGGCGTCGAGCAGGGGCAGCGACTGCTCGCGGGGAAGCGCCTCTATCCCGAGGGGGCTCGACAGGCAGATGACGGCCCGATCGAGCCCATCCCGCTCGACGAGCGCCGCCCGGCGAGCCGGGGTCTCACTGGAGGTGTCGATGACATAGGGGCGCTCACCGGCGAGGTAGAGCACCATGAGCCCATGCTCGCGACGCACGAATGGAAGCTCGGCGCGATCGGCGAGCGCCTGGAGGAGCGGCTCGGTCCAGAGGTGTTGGTGGACGTCGATCTTGTTCATCGCTGCCAATCTCGAGATTGTCGATCTACTTTATGCAGATTAGCATCTCCTTCTCCGATCGTCTCGAGCCAGCCCCTGCCGAGCGCCGGATCGACGCGAGGGCGCCGTCCAGCTCCTCGACGACGCCACGCGGTCCGGGTGAGCCGGCCGAGGGCGTCTGGCCGCTTCGTGTTGGCTGGCGCTAGCCGATGAGCTGCTCTAGGCGCGGCAGCACGGCCGCTTCGGCTCGCGCCTGGCTCGCGAAGTCCGCCCGGAGCGCCCCAAAGACGCCTTCGCGGAAACGCGGATGCACGCGTAGGCGCCCGAGTTCGCCGGCCAGATAGGCGCGCAGCTCCGGCTCGGCCTGCTGGACTTCGGTCACGAGCTCCTCGCGACCGTCGATCAAGGCGATCATGTCGCCGAAGTCGCGGCTGCCCAAGAAGTCCTCGTGGCCACGACCGTTGAGCGCCTCGACCTTCGTGGCCAAGAGATAGCCAGGGGACGCCGCGCGTATCGTCGCGGCAGAGGGCAACGTGCACTCGACAGCTGCGGGATCGATGCCCCCTGCCAGCGGTTCTCAAAGCCAAGGATCGCCGCGTTTGCCGGCATCGCGTCGAGGATCAGATCGTCGTCCCGGTGGCGCCAGCGGCAGATAATGCCGTCCCCTTGGTCCTCCTTGAAACCCAGCGAGCGCAACCGCTCCTCGAAAGCGTGGAACGCGGTGCGAGAGGTTACCTCGACTACGACATCGACATCCTTGGTCGGTCGGGGAGCTGGCGCGGCAGGATCGGTGATCCACAGCACGATGCTCGCGCCGCCAAGGAACACGACATCGCTGAGCACCGGCTCCAGCGCCCGCGCAGCCCGCTCGAGGAGCTCGACACTCACGCCAGCGCTGCAGAGCCCAGACGCGCCCGCAACAGCTCCTCTGCGATGCCGCGCACGCGCGCATCGCCGAGCCGGATCCCGTCGGTCAGCGCCAGAAGTTCAGTAAGCGCTGGGTCACGACGCGAGATCTCAGGCGCAGAGTCATGCAGCGGCTCAAGCGCAATCCCACGAACGTTTCCCATCGCGTCCGGCCAAACCGGCGGCAGCTCGCCAGAGTCCGCGAGCTTGTCCTGCAACGGAGGCGCCGCCCACGCCGTCGGCACCCCGCGGGTCTCGCCCCCCTTTACCGGTGGGAACACGTACTTCACGCCGTGGACGAGAAGCTCCTCCGCGCGGCCCACGTTCACACGCCGGCGCCCCTCCTCGAGCAGCCCTGCCTGCTCCAAGCGCACGAGCGAGCGCTGGATCACGCTACGCGGAATCCCGATCTCAGCCTCGAGCGAGCGGACCGTCCACGCCGGCGAACCCGCCATCAGCTTGAGCAGAACAACGATGTCCTCGCCCTTGAGCATGACCCAAGTTTACCAGTTTGTCCCCAGTCCCGGGACTTGGGACAGCTCTTTAGAGTTAGGTGCTCCGGATCGGTGCGGAGCGGCGAAGCCTCGAAACGACTACCGCGCGAACACCGTCTCAACGCTTCGTCGTCGAAGTTGGCCGCGCCGCGCGAACCACGGTAGGTCACGTAATGCCGCACGGCGGTGCTAGAGCGGCCCGCAAGTTGCGAGCTTCCTGCGACGGGGGACCCAGGAATCGAACCTGGCGTTGCGGTTTTGGAGACCACCGTGTTACCGATACACCAGTCCCCCGGGTCGCCGATTCTAGGCGCTCGACGCGCACCGGACAGCTGCGCCGGGCGCTGAACCCTCCGCCGACACGTCATCGCGGCGCTAAAGCCGTGGCGCCCGTCCGCCGAAACGACATACAGACGACAGGTGTCCATATCGACGCGCATACTTACGGGCCGAAAGCGCCGCGACACTGTGCGCTGCGAGCCTCTCGGCGCCCTCACGCAGCCCGTTCGCGCACGGCTGCGCCGCGACGACGGCTTCACGCTGTTCGAGGTGCTGATCGCAGCGGTCGTCCTGGTCGTCGGGCTCACGACCCTCTTCGGCCTGCTCGACACCTCCGTCAAAGCCTCGGCGGCCACGCGCGCCAGGGAAGGCGCAACGAGCCTCGCGCGCGAGATCGTCGAGGACGCCCGCACGCTCCCCTACGCGCAGCTCTCGCCGACGTCGGTCGTGGAAGAGCTTCAGAAACTCAACGGCCTGGCCAACTCCACGCCGGGCAACGGCTGGCACATCGTGCGGCGCGGCGTCACCTACACGGTCGTCGCCGAAGAGTGCGCGATAGACGACCCGAAAGACGGATACGGCGAACACAAAACCCCCAGCCTCTTCTGTGCCGACAGCACCCAGCAGACGATCCCTGCAGCAGACACCCAACCGGAAGACCTCAAGCGCATAACCGCGACGGTCACCTGGACGGCGAAAGGAAGAACCCCGTCCGTCAAAGAGGTCCAGACGCTGACGGCGGCCGGACAGGCCGTCGGGCTGAGCGCAACCAACCTGCAGCTCATCAGCCCGAGCGTCGGGGCTGAATCAAAACAGCCGATCATCACGAACAAAACGATCGAAACACTGACGTTCTCGTTCTCCGCACCGTCGACCGCGACCGCCACCAGCTGGTCACTTGAAGGAAGCGAACAGACACCGGCACCTGTCCTGAAATCGGGGTCGACCGAAGAATGGACGTTCTCTTGGACGATCAGCTCACCCGCCCAGAACATCTACGTCTCCGACGGCACATATCTCGTCAGCGCCCAGGCGATCAACGCGACAGGGGTGGTGGGCCCTCCGATCTCGATCCCGGTCACCCTCATCCGCGGGACGCCGGCGGCTCCGACGGGCCTCGTCGGCGGCTTCAACACGGTCTACGTCAACGGGGTCGCAAACAAAGCGGCAGAGCTTCAATGGAAGGCGAACACCGAGCGCAACGTGATCGGCTACCGGGTCAGGAGCGGCGAACTCGTCTGCCCGGGAAGCGTAGAAACGCTGAGCCTCGCCGTGTCGTGCATAGCTTTCAATATCCCCGAAATCGTCACTGAACGGACCTACTCCGTGGCGGCGCTCTATCGCAACAGCAGCGGCGCGGTAACAGAAGGCCCTGCTGCGAACGTGACGATCACGCGCGCCGGCAGCGTCGCTCCGAGCCCCCCGACACCTCTCAAAGTCGTCGAACGTAGCGAAGAAAACGGAACAGTCAAGTTGGAATGGCCGTCCTCCGCCGGCGCCTCGTTCTACCGGATCTATCGCGGCTCCAAGAACTACACCAGCCGCTACGACGTAACCACGTCGACGAGCTACGTCGACACTCATGCGGTCGCCAACGGCGAATACTGGGTCACGGCGGTCAGCCCCAACCTGACCGAGTCCGCGGCCGTCGGTCCGGTGAGCTGATGCGTCCAGGCGATCAGCGGGGGTTCAGTCTCATCGAGGTGCTCGTGACGATGCTCCTCATGATGGTCGTGTTCGGGGCGACCCTGAGCCTCCTGGACGCCTTCCAGAACGACAACCGCCTCGACCAGCTGCGCAACGAAACCCAGGACAACGCCCGCAATACGATGGATCGCCTCGCGAGGCAGCTGCGCAACGTGGTCGCTCCGACGAACGGCGTGGTGATCTCTCCGGGTGCGCTCGAGGAAGCCCAGCCCTACTCGATCGCGTTCGAGACGGTCGACACGCTTAAAACCGCTGCAGCCACGAACAAAAACAACGTGATGCGAGTGCGCTACTGCCTGGACGCCTCGAAACTCAAAAACGAGGTTCTCTGGGAACAGGTCGCTCGCTGGGCTGAAAATCCGCCCGAACTGCCGACCAACACCGCGTGTCCAGACAAAACGGCCGGTGATTGGGAAACCACCACCCAGGTCGT
>JAOPZB010000205.1 GCA_025964355.1 Solirubrobacterales bacterium
GGAACAGGCCGGCGGACGGGTTCCAGACGTCGTGGAGCACCTCGGGCGCCAGCGAGCGGGCCATGAGCGCGACGGCGACGGCGGTGATGAACATGAGCACGCGCCCGCCGCGGCGACGGGCGAGCACGACGACGCCGACGATCGAGGCGCCGTTGAGCAGAGCCATCGTGAGCACGAGCGTCCCCGGACTCCCATAGTGGGCCGGCAGGGCGAGCAGCCAGAAGAGCATCGGGCCGAGGCTGTAGACGGCGTGGTGGGTCACGGCGCTCACGTCGGAGTGCAACCCCACCAGCGGCGTTCGCGACGTCAGGACGTCGAAGGCGCGCACGGCGATGTTCGCCTGGTCGCCCGCCGGCAGCCAGCCTGCAGTCAGTGCGCGGGCGGTCGCGGCGATGACCGGCACCGCCGCGCAGAGCCCCACGAAGGGCGCCAGCCAGCGATCGACCGGCCAGCGTCTGGAAGCCGGGACCGCAGCGTGGACAAGCGTGGCGCCGCTCAGGAGACCGCGGCCGTCTCCTGCCCGCGCATGGGCACGCCGGCCGCCGCGTAAGCGTCTTTCGCGTCGAGCGTCTCCGCCTTCAGCAGCGCCTGGGCGAGACTCTCGAGCTGCTCTCGATGCTCGACGAGCAGGCGCGTCACCTCCTCGTGGGACTCACCGACGATCCTGTGGACCTCTTCGTCGATGAGGCGCTGCGTCGCCTCGGAGGTCTCGCTCGCGCCGGGCAGGTACGGCCCCTGGCCGTCGCTCTGCAGGACGGCGATGGGACCGATCGCGTCGCTCATCCCCCAGCGCCCGACCATCTCGCGCGCGACCTGGGTGAGCTGCTGGATGTCGGACTCGGCGCCGGAGCTGATCGTCCCGTAGATGACCTCCTCGGCCGTGCGACCGCCGAGCGACACGCGTATCCTCGCCTCGAGCTCCTCGCGCACATAGGACACGCGGTCGGTGTCCGGCGTGGAGAGCGTCACGCCGAGCGCCATTCCGCGGGGGATGATCGTGACTTTGCGGACCGGGTCGGCGGCCGGCGTCAACATGCCGACGAGGGCGTGACCGGACTCGTGATAGGCGGTGCGCTCGCGGTCGGCCGGCGACAGCACGATCCCGCGCGGGGAGCCGAGCATGATCTTTTCCAGCGCGTCGGTCAGGTCGGCCATCGTCACCTTGTCGTGCTCGCGGCGCGCGGCCAGGAGCGCCGCCTCGTTGGCGAGGTTCGCGAGGTCGGCCCCGACCATGCCGGGCGTCGAGGCGGCCAGCTCGTCGAGGTCGACGTCGTCCGCGAGGGGGATCGAGCGGGTGTGGACTTCGAGGATCTCGCGCCGGCCGACGCGGTCGGGCGGGGGTACGGTGACGCGCCTGTCGAAGCGACCCGGGCGCAGCAGCGCCGGGTCGAGGATCTCGGGCCGGTTGGTGGCGGCGAGCACGACCACGGCGTCCGAGCTTTCAAAGCCGTCCATCTCGGTGAGGATCTGGTCGAGCGTCTGCTCGCGCTCGTCGTTTGCCCCGGTGACCGAGATGCTGCCCTGGCGCGAGCGCCCGATGGCGTCGAGCTCGTCGATGAAGATGATCGACGGCGCCGCCTCCTTGGCCTTGGCGAAGAGATCGCGCACGCGCGAGGCTCCGACGCCGACGATCGCCTCGATGAACTCCGAGGCGGAGATCGCGAAGAACGCGGCGTGCGCCTCGCCGGCGACGGCGCGGGCGAGCAGCGTCTTGCCCGTGCCGGGCGGTCCCGACAGCAGGACACCATGCGGTATGCGCCCGCCGAGGCGCGAGTAGCGCTCGGGGTTTTTCAGGAAGTCGACTATCTCGGTCAGCTCTTTCTTGGCCTCGTCGATGCCGGCGACGTCGTCGAAGGTCACCCGGATTTTCTCGGGGTCCACGCGCCTTGCCTGCGAGCGCCCGAAGTTGCCCAGCGCGCCCATCCCGCCCGCCGCGGCCCGGCGCGCGAGCAGAACGAACAGGCCGACGATCAACAGGGTGGGGCCGAAGCCGAGCAGGATCTCGGCCAGCAGCGAGGTGCTCGTGGTCGTCGACTTGGCGTTGATTTCGACGCCCTTTTCTTTGAGCAGCGCCGATAGCTGCGCGCCGTTCCAGAAGGTCGGTATCTGGGTGCTGAACTCCTTGGTGGTGGTCGCGTTCTTGCCGGTCGGTGGGTAGCGCAGCTTCGTGGTGAAGGTGCCCTGAACACTGTCGCCCTTGGTCGAGATCGACTTGACCTGGCCGGCCTGCACCTCGGCCAGGAAGTACGGGTTGAACGGCACCGTAACGCGCTTTTCGGTGTTGCTGGAGCTCGGCGCGAACAGCAGCACCGACAGCCAGTTGAGCGCGAGCAGGATGAAGATGAACCACAGGAATCCCGGCCTGCGGTGCGGCGGGCGCCCGGTGGGCGCCTGCTGTGGCATGCCGCGCCCGTCCGGGGCGGGGGCGACGTGCCAGCCGCGCTTGTCGCGTGGCAGCGGCGGATGAGCGTCGGCGCGCTGCGCGTCGGGCGTCTCGGGCGACTCCTCGGCCATCTAGGTTAGAGCTTCCCCATCGCGAGAATGGTACGCCGTTGCCCGCGCGCGACGCGCCGTCGCGCCCCGACGGCGACGATCGCCTGCGATGTCATCGCGCCGGCGCCAGCGAGGTCCTGGCGCCGCGAAGCCCCGGCGCTTCGGCGATTCGCAGCGAGCTGCTTGAAGCGGCCCGGCTGCGGCCGATTGAAGATCTGATGGAGGCCGGTCGTCGCGACGCCGGAGATGAGGTCTTCAGCCCCCGCGGCGAGCCGTTCGCGGTGGTCGGGCGCGCTGGGCCGGTCGAGCTGCACGGCGCCCCGCCGATCCCGGCGGAGGCGCGGGAGGAGCTGCTCGTGCTCAAGGACGGCGAACTGTTCCTGTGCGCGCGCACCGATGGCGACGTCGCCCCCGCCCAGCCGTCTGGCGAGGGCTTCTACACGCATGACATGCGTCACCTCTCGGAGATCCGCCTGGAGGTCGGCGGCGCCCGGCCGGTCGCCCTCTCGTACACCGCCTTCGAGCACCGTGCCGTGCTCGACGCGACCAACGCGACTTTGCAGGGGGAGTCGGGCTCGCCGGTGCCACAGCTTTCGCTGAGCATCACGCGCGAGCTGATGGTCGCCTCCGGGCGCCTCTACTACCTGCTGCGGATGCGCAACTTCCTCGGCGCCACGACCACCGTGCCGGTCGCGCTGGCGCTGGGCGCCGACTTCGCGGACATGTTCGAGGTCCGCGGTGCACCGCGGCGCGCCGCCCGCGGGCACTCACTCGCGCCAAGAAGGACCGAGCGGGGCGTGACGCTGGCATACGTCGGCGAGGACAACGTGTTCCGCGAGACGGTGATCGAGTTCGATCCGCTTCCCGACGGGCTCGATATCGAGGCGGTCCGCTCCCGCGCCTCCTGGCGCGTGGCGCTCGAGCCGGGCGCACCGGCCGAGTTCCTGGTGACGGCCGAGCCGTCGGTCAGCGGGCGTCGCCGCCCGCGCCGCCGGCCGGCCACCGCCGCGGCCGAACTCGTCAACGCGGAGGCGCGCTGGCGCTCGCGCTGCACGGCGATCTCCAGCGGCAACGAGCGCTACGACCGGTTGATCGCGACCTCGGCGCAGGACCTGCGGGCGCTCATCCTGCCGGTGCCCAACGGGCAGATCATCGCCGCGGGCATCCCCTGGTACGTCGCGCCGTTCGGTCGCGACGCGCTCGTGACCGCCGGCGAGGCGCTGATCCTCAACTCCGACCTCGTGCGCGACGCGCTCGGCGCGCTCGCCGGGCTGCAGGCGACCCAGGACGACCCCTGGCGGGACGCCGAGCCGGGCAAGATCCTGCACGAGCTTCGCATGGGGGAGCTTGCGCAGGCCGGGTTGATCCCTCACACCCCCTACTACGGCACGGTGGACGCGACCCCCCTGTTCTTGATGCGTGCGGCCGACTACTACGCCTGGACCGGCGACCTGGAGACGCTGAGGATGCTGCGCCCGTCGCTGGACTCGGCGCTGCGGTGGATCGACGAGTACGGCGACCGCGACGGCGACGGGTTCGTCGAGTACGAGCGCCGCTCGAGCGCCGGCCTGCGCAACCAGGGCTGGAAGGACTCCGACGACTGCATCGTCCACGAGGACGGCAGCCTCGCGGAGGGCCCGATCGCCCTCGTCGAGGTGCAGGGGTACGTCTACGCGGGCAAGCTGGCGATCGCCGACGTCTACGAGGCACTGGAGCTCGGAGAGGTCGCCACGCGACTGCGCGAGGAGGCGCACGCTCTGCGGCTGGCCTTCAACGACGTGTTCTGGAACGAGCACGAGGGCACCTTCGCGCTCGCGCTCGACGGGCGCAAGCGCCAGGTCGCGAGCGTGACGTCGAACCCCGGGCACTGCCTCTACTGCGGCATCGTCGATCCGGCGAAAGCCGACGCGGTCGTCGAGCGCCTGCTCGGCGCCGACATGTTCACGGGCTGGGGCGTGCGCACGCTGTCGAGCCTGTGTCCGGCCTACAACCCGATGAGCTACCACAACGGCTCGGTGTGGCCACATGACAACGCGATCATCGCCGCGGGCCTCAAGCGCTACGGCCATCAGGATGCCGTGCTGCGCATCGCCGCCTGCCTGTTCGACGTCGCCGCCGGGGCACGCGACTCGCGGCTCCCCGAGCTCTACTGCGGCTTTGACCGCTCCGAGCGCGACGCGGTAGTCGCATATCCCGTCGCCTGCATCCCGCAGGCATGGGCGGCGGCGGCGCCGTTGATGGTCCTCCAGGCGATGCTCGGGATCTCGGCCGACGCGCCCGGCCGCGCGCTCACTGTCGAGCGCCCGGCCTTGCCCGACTGGCTGGAGAGGATCCACCTCGAGCGCCTGCGAGTTGGCGGGGCGACCGTGACGCTTGACTTTCAGCGCGGCGATCAGGCGACGAGCTTCATGCTCGCAGAGCAGACCGGTGACGTGAGCGTGACGATGGCCGCGGGCAGGTGAGCTGCGGACGTGACGGCGGGGCCCGCCGTGCCGGGGCCGGTCTGATCAAAGATGGCGGTCGAGCCAGTCGATCGCCAGGCGGCTGACCTGCTCGAGCGCACCGGACTCGGCGAAGAGGTGTGTCGCGCCGGGGACGACGGCGAGCTCGCTCGGGGCGCGAAGCTCGCGTTGGGCCTGCCGGTTGAGCGCCAGCACCTGCTCGTCGGCCCCGCCGACGATGAGCAGCGTCGGAGCGCGCACGGCGGCGAGCTGTCGAGCGAGATCCGGACGTCCTCCGCGCGAGATGACGGCCTGCACCCGATCGCCCTGCGCCGCCGCGGCATCGAGCGCAGCCGCCGCGCCGGTGCTCGCGCCGAAGTAGGCCAGCGGCAGGCCGGCCAGGTCTGGACGCTCGCCCAGCCAGGCGCTCGCCGCCAGCAGCCGCGAGGCGAGCAGGGGGACGTCGAACACGTTGGTGCGGTCACGCTCCTCGGTCGGGGTGAGCAGGTCAAACAGCAACGTCGCGTAGCCGGCGTGCTGCAAGGACTCGGCCACCGCCCGATTGCGGGGGCTTAGCCGGCTCGAGCCGCTGCCGTGGGCGAACGCCACGAGGCCGCGCGGCCGCTGCGGCATGCTGAGCTCGCCGGGCAGCGATACGTCGCGGCCGCTGGGGATCGCGACCTGCTCCGCACGCGGGGCCGAGCCTCCGTTGGGCGGAACGGGCTCCGCCCCGCGCATGCGCAGTGAGCGCAGAGCGGCTCGCGCCGAGCGACCGGTGGCGAGGCCGTCGTCGACCAGGATCACGCGCGGGATGCCGATCACGATCGGCATCTCTGCGCGAAAGCGCTCCAGCACCCGTGCGAGCCGCCTGCCGGCGTCGTGGCGATCGCCGAACCCGGCACTCAACGCCCAATCTGGCGGCCGGTCCTCGGTGAATCTGACAGCGCGCGGCTCGCGATTGCTCGCCTCTTTGATCATTCGCACTCCTCAGATGTCACTGTCCGGTTTCGCGACGCTGAAACCGGATGCTATGCGAGCGAGCGCCCCATCC
>JAOPZB010000208.1 GCA_025964355.1 Solirubrobacterales bacterium
CAGCTGCAGGAGAAGCTGCGCATGGCGACCGTGATCCAGGCCAAGGACCTGTCCACCGACGTCGTACAGGTCGGCTCCGTCGTGCATGTCAAAGATGAAAAGACCGGCAAATCCGTGAAGTACACGATCGTCGGCTCGGCCGAGGCCAAGCCCGACGAGCACAAGCTCTCAAACGAGTCGCCGGTCGGTCGCGCCCTGATCGGGCGCAAGCGCAACGAGACGGTCGCGGTGAAGGTGCCGCGCGGGCCGGCGCGCAAGCTCAAGATCACCAAGATCGACGTCGGCCTCGAGTAGTCTCGCCGCGATGAGCGGAAGCGACGAGCGCCCGGCGGACGCAGGGTCGCTCAGGCACGGCCTGCCTGAGCTCATCGCCGAGCGCCGGGCGAAGGCCCTGCGGCTGAGGCAGACCGACGCCGAGGCCTTTCCCTACGCGTTCGCCGGCACGGAGCCGATCGCGGCGATCCTCGACGCCTACGAGCACCTGGCCGCCGGCGAGGAAACCGAGGACTCCCACCGGGTCGCCGGCAGGGTTCTCGCCAAGCGCGGTGCCGGCAAGGCGGCGTTCCTGGACCTCGTCGACCGGACCGGGAAGATCCAGCTGCATGCGCGCGTGGACGTGCTCGGCTCAGAGGCGTTGCAGCGACTGACATCGCTGGATGTCGGCGACCTGATCGGAGTGGACGGCGCCGCGCTGCGCAGCCGAAAGGGCGAGATCTCGCTGCGCGTCGACGCCTTCACCGTGCTCGCCAAGGCCTTGCGCCCGCCGCCCGACAAGCACGGTGGGCTGAGCGACGTGCAGACGCGCTACCGCCGTCGTGAGCTCGATCTGATGGCCAGCGAGGATGCCCGCAAGCTGTTCGCCGACCGGGCCCGGATCATCTCCGCGGTGCGGGGGTATCTCGACACCGAGGGATTCCTCGAGGTGGAGACACCCGTGCTGCAGCCGCTCTACGGCGGCGCGCTCGCGCGCCCGTTCACGACGCATCACAACGAGCTCGATCGCGACCTGTACCTGCGGATCGCCACAGAGCTCTATCTCAAGCGCCTGCTCGTCGGCGGCCTGGAGCGCGTCTACGAGCTCGGCAAGGACTTCCGGAACGAGGGCGTCTCCTCCAAGCACAACCCGGAGTTCACGATGGTCGAGTTCTACGAGGCCTACGCCGACTACAGCGACGAGGCCGTGCGCCTCGAAGAGCTCGTCAGGCGGGCGGCGCGGGCGGTCGACTACGCGGGCGAGCTGGACCTCGAGGGCCGCTGGCGGCGCGTCACCTTCGTCGAGTCGATCGCCGAGGCGACCGGGATCGACCTCTCGAGCGCGCGCGACCCCGACGCGCTGCGCGCCGAGGTGGTGGCCCGCGGGCTCGAGATCGCAACCGAGGGCGCGAGCTGGCCGCAGATGGCCGACGACCTGCTGTCGAAGTTCGTCGAGCCGACCCTGCAGCAGCCGACGTTCGTGCTGGACTATCCCGTTGAGCTCTCGCCGTTCGCCCGCGAGCACCGCTCGCGCGCCGGGCTGGTGGAGCGCTGGGAGGCGTTCGCCGGCGGAATCGAGATCGCCAACGCCTTCAGCGAGCTCGTCGATCCGGATGTCCAGCGCGAGCGCTTCGAGGCCCAGCAGCGCCTGGCGAGCGCCGGCGAGGAGGCCCAGCCATACGACGAGCTGTTCCTGGCGGCGCTCGAGCAGGGCATGCCGCCGGCCGGAGGGGTGGGATTGGGAATCGACCGCCTGGTGATGCTCCTGACCGGACGCGACTCGATCCGCGAGGTCGTGCTGTTTCCCGCGATGCGCGACTGAGCTGACGCGGCCGGGTATGGCCGATGGCGGTCGGGGCCGCAGCCGGAGGGCCGCTGGACGTACCGGCAATCAAGCTGCGTGCCGTCGCTGCCGATGACCCCGATGGAGCAGGGGGACCGGTTGGTAGACTGCTCCAACAGGCGTCGTCTGGACCACCAGCTCCCGAGGCACCGTCCCAGGCAGGAAGGAATCACACCATGTTCGAGCGATTCACAGAACGGGCCCGTCAAGTGGTCGTTCTCGCGCAGGAGGAGGCGCGTACGCTCAAGCACAACTACATCGGCACCGAGCACATCCTCCTTGGCCTGCTGCGCGAGGAGGAGGGTCTGGCGGCCCGCGTGCTCGAGAGCCTCGACATCACCGTCGAGCGTGTGCGCGCGCAGGTCGTGCGCATCGTCGGCTCCGGCGAGGAGGTCACCTCGGGGCAGATCCCGTTCACGCCGCGCGCCAAGAAGGTGCTCGAGCTCGCGCTGCGCGAGGCTCTGAGCCTCGGCCACAACTACATCGGCACCGAGCACATCCTGCTGGGTCTCGTGCGCGAGAACGAGGGCGTGGCAGCTCGCATCCTGCTCGACTTCGACGCCGACTCGGAGAAGATCCGCAACGAGGTCATTCGCATGCTCTCCGGCCCGGGTGGCCGGCGCCAGGGCTCCTCCGGCGGGTCCGGATCCGGTGCCAGCGCGGCCCCCGGCGAGGGCAAGAAGTCATCCAAGCTGCTCGACCAGTTCGGACGCAACCTGACCAAGCTGGCGGCCGACGGCAAGCTCGACCCCTGCGTGGGACGCGAGACCGAGATCGAGCGGATCATGCAGATCCTCTCGCGCCGCACCAAGAACAACCCCGTGCTCGTCGGCGAGCCCGGCGTGGGCAAGACGGCGGTGGTCGAGGGCCTGGCCCAGCGCATCACCAGCTCCGACGTGCCCGAGCTGATGAAGAACAAGCAGATCTACACGCTCGACCTTGCGGCGCTCGTCGCGGGCTCGAAGTACCGCGGTGAGTTCGAGGAGCGCCTCAAGAAGGTCATGAAAGAGATCATGCAGCGGGGCGACATCATTCTCTTCATCGACGAGCTCCATAACCTCGTCGGCGCGGGTGCGGCCGAGGGCGCGATCGACGCGGCCTCGATCCTCAAGCCTGCACTGGCACGCGGTGAGCTCCAGACGATCGGTGC
>JAOPZB010000225.1 GCA_025964355.1 Solirubrobacterales bacterium
ATCTTCCTTCCCGATCGCGTCGGGGGAGGGATCGTCGGCGCGTTCGTCGGCTCGCTCGTGGGGGCCGTCGTCGTTGGATTGATCATCTACGGCGTCAAGGTCTCCGCGCTGCGGGTTCCCGGGGAAAAGGCGACCGATATAGGTGTCGTCCTCTATGCGGTCCCCGGCGCGATCATCGGCATGGCCCTCGTCTACCTCGAGGGCGTTCGCCGCGAACGCCGAGCCGCGCAGGCGCAGGCCGGCTGAGCGCCGAGCACGTCCAGCGGGCGTGGCCGGGGATGCGGCGCGCGCTCGGTGCCGGCGGTTCCGTCCCGGCCCGGCCGTAGTGTGGCCGGGGTGCTTGCGCCCCGCTTTGAGATCCCCGACTGCCCCGCCTGCGACGTGCAGCGGCTGCGCAGCGAGCTCGGCGTGAGCGACCCCGTGGCCCAGGTGCTGGTGCGGCGGGGGTTCGCCGACCCTGACCGCGCGCGTGCGTTCCTGCAATCCGCAGAGGAGCATGCGCCCGACCGGTTTCGCGGCATCGGCGACGCGGTCGGAACGATCATGCGCCACGTCGCAGGCGGTGGGCTGATCACCGTTCACGGCGACTACGACGTCGACGGGGTGTGCTCGACGGCGGTGCTCGTGCGGACGCTGCGCGGGCTGGGCGCGAACGTCGACTTCTACATCCCCGACCGCGCCGGCGACGGCTACGGGTTGAGCCTCGAGACCGTGCGCCGGCTCGCGGAGCGGGGCACGCGCCTGCTCGTGACGGTGGACTGCGCGATCACCGCCGTGGAGGAGGTCGCGTGCGCGAAGGCGCTCGGCATGGACGTCGTGGTCACAGACCACCACGCACCGCGCGCCGACGGCGAGCTGCCGAACGCTCCGGTCGTCCATCCGCAGCTCAGCGGCTATCCGTGCCCGGAGCTCTGCGCCACCGCCGTGGCGCACAAGCTGGCCAGCGCCCTGCTCGACGCCGACGCTCGCGACGGCGGACTCGTCGGCGGCGCGCGCCGTGAGCTTGCGGGTCGCGCGCTGGAGGCTGACCTCGCCCTCGTCGCCCTGGCCACGGTCGCCGACGTGATGCCGCTGCTCGGCGAGAACCGCACCCTGGTCCGTCGGGGCCTGCGCGCGCTCGCGGCCACGAGCAGCCCTGGGCTGCGAGCGCTGATGGCGGTCGCGGGAGTCGACCCGACACGCGTCGATGAGCGCTCGCTGGGGTTCGCCCTGGCGCCTCGCGTGAACGCGGCCGGCCGCCTCTACCGCGCCGATGCCGGGCTGGAGCTGCTGCTGACCGACGATCCGGCGCGCGCCAGCGAGATCGCCCGCGAGCTCGACGCCGCCAACCGCGAGCGCCGCGAGATCGAGCTGCGCATACGCATCGAGGCCGAAGCCCAGATCGCCGAGGCCGGCGAGCGCTCGGCGTATGTCCTCGCCGGGGAGGGCTGGCACGCGGGCGTGATCGGGATCGTCGCCTCCCGTCTGGTCGAGCAGAGGCGCCGGCCGGTCGTGCTGATCGCTTTGGACGGCGCAACGGGCAAGGGCTCGGGCCGCAGCATCGACTCGTTCGACCTGCTCGCCGGGCTGACCGCATGCGACGAGCACCTGCTCCGCTACGGAGGACATCGCGCCGCCGCCGGGCTGGAGATCGAGACCGCACGGGTGAACGATTTCGCGGCAGCGCTGTGCTCCCATGCCGACCAACGCCTGCGGGCCGAGGACCTCGCTCCGGTGGAGCGCGTCGACGCCGTCCTGGGTGGGGACGAGCTGGGCATGGCGCTCGCCGAGGAGCTGCAGACCCTCGCACCGTTCGGCCGTGGAAACCCGGGGGTGTCGCTGCTGGTCGCCGACGCCACCTTCAGCGACGTCAGGCCGATGGGGGAAGGCAAGCACGCTCGCTTCACGGTCCAGTCGCGCGGAGCCCGCGCGCGCGGCGTAGCCTTCGGCGGCGGCGGCCGGCTGCCGGTCGAGGAGGGGGTCGCGGCCGAGGCGACGTTCAGGCTGGAGGTCAACGAGTTCCACGGCGTCAGCGAGCCCCGGCTCGTGCTGCGCCAGGCGCGACCGGTCGAGACGCCGAGCGGCGCCGGCGATGAGCCGGGAGACGCGGCGGCGCTCGCGGACGAGGAGCTCGTCCTCTTCGCCCTGCCGTAAGGGCGCTTGGATCCTTCCCGACGGTCCCCTACCCTTAGATCATGGCCATCGCTGAGGATCCCCAAGGCTCACAGGCCACCGAGGCGCCCGACGCGGTCGGGGTGGCCGAGCGCACGGCGGCGCCCCAGGCAGCCGCTGCGCCGGTCGCCGAGGAGCGCGCGGTGCAGCGTCCCGCCTCCCGTCTGCGCCTCAATGACGCCGAGCGGCGACTGCTGAGCGACCTGTTCGCGATCGTCTCAGAGCACGCCGCCGACTCCGCCGTCGAGATCGACCGAGCTCGTGTCCAGGACGCATTCGTGTTCGCCTGCGAGCATCACGCGGCGCAACGGCGCAAGTCGGGCGAGGACTTCATCGTCCATCCCGTCGGTGTCGCCCGGATCTGCGCGAGCATGCGCCTGGACACCGAGACGCTCTGCGCGGCGCTCCTGCACGACACCGTCGAGGACACCTCCGCGTCGATCGAGGAGGTGCGCGAGCGCTTCGGAGACGAGATCGCCGCGGTCGTCGACGGGGTGACCAAGCTCACCGGGATCACCTTCCAGTCGCGCGACGAGGCGCAGGCGAACAACTACCGCAAGATGATGGTGGCGATGGCCACCGACGTTCGGGTCATCCTCATCAAGCTCGCCGACCGCCTGCACAACATGCGCACGCTCGACGCGATGCCCAAGCAGAAGCAGCTGGAGAAGGCACGCGAGACGATCGAGATCTATGCGCCACTGGCGCACCGGCTCGGCATCCACGCGATCAAGTGGGAGCTCGAGGATCTCGCGTTCGCCACCCTGCATCCACGCAAGTACCAGGAGATCAAGGGCCTCGTCGCTCAGCAGCGAGACGACCGTGAGCACTACGTCAGCGAGGCCGGCGAGTACCTGCAGGAGGAGCTGGCCGAGGTCGGCGTCCAGGCCCAGATAGCCGGCCGCGCCAAGCATTTCTACTCGATCTATTCCAAGATGACCAAGAAGGGGCGCGAGTTCAACGAGATCTACGACCTCACAGCGATGCGCGTGCTCGTGGGCTCGGTGA
>JAOPZB010000238.1 GCA_025964355.1 Solirubrobacterales bacterium
GGCCGCGGCGGCTCCGCACAAGCACAGCATGTCGCTGATCGGGCGCTGGCGGTTAAGACGCAAACAGCGGCGCTAGCGCTGAAGCTCCGCCGCCGCGACGCCTAGCATGGAGTACCAGTGAGCAACCCCTCCTGCGCCCACCTGCACGTCCACTCCGAGTACTCGCTGCTCGACGGCGCCTGCAAGATCGAGGCCCTCGCGCAGCGCGCCGCCGAGTTCGGCCAGCCGGCCCTCGGTCTCACCGACCACGGCGTCATGAACGGCGCGGTGGAGCTCTACAAGGCCTGCAAGGCGCACGCCATCAAGCCGATCGTCGGCTGCGAGATCTACCTCGTAGACGACCATAACCCGGTCACCGGCAGCGCAGGCCCATCCACACGCGAGCGCAACCACCTGACGCTGCTGGCCGCCGACGACGCCGGCTACCGCAACCTCGTCAAGCTTTCCTCTGCAGGCTTCCTCGAGGGCCTGCAGCGCGGCAAGCCGACGGTGGACCTGGCCCAGGTCGAGCGCTACTCCGAGGGCGTCATCGCACTCACCGGCTGCCTCGCCTCGCGCTTCTGCCAGCGGCTCCTGCAGGACCGCCCCGCGGACGCCCGCGCGCATGCCGACGACCTGCTGCGCGTGTTCGGCCCCGACAACGTCTACTTCGAGGTCCAGAAGAACGGCCTGGCGGCGCAGGAGAAGTGCAACGAGGGCATCGTGCGCATCGCGAGCGACGTTGGCGGCCAGCTGGTCGGCACCGGCGACGTGCACTACCTCAGGCGCGAGGACCACGACCACCACACGGCGCTGTTGTGCGTGCAGACCAAGAGCACGATCGCCGCCCCCAAGCTGACGTTCGAGACGAACGAGTTCTACCTGCGCGACAGCGGCGAGATGATCGACGCCTTCGCCGAGTGGCCCGAGGCGATCGCGAGCACCCTGGAGATCGCCGAGCGCTGCTCGGTCGAGCTAGAGCTCGGCAAGCAGCTGATCCCCCAGTACCGGACCCCCGACGGCAGCGGCGAGCGCGAGTACCTGCGCGAGCGCGTGCGAGAGGGCGTGCTCCTGCGATACGGCGACCCCGCGCCGGCGGTCGCGCTCGAGCGGATGGAGATGGAGCTCGAGGTGATCGACCGGATGGGCTTCAACGCCTACTTCCTGATCGTCTGGGACTTCGTCAAGTTCGCCAAGGAGAACGGCATCGCCGTCGGGCCCGGACGCGGCTCGGCGGCCGGCTCGATCGTGGCCTACTGCCTCGCGATCACCGACGTGGACCCACTCCGCTACGACCTCCTGTTCGAGCGCTTCCTCAACCCCGAGCGCGTGTCGATGCCGGACATCGACATCGACTTCTCGGTGCGCGGCCGCGAGCGCGTGATGCGCTACGTCACCGAGAAGTACGGGCGCGAGTCGGTCGCGCAGATAGTGACGTTCGGCAAGATGTTCCCGCGCGCGGCGACGCGCGATGCGGCGCGCGTCCTCGGCTTCGACTACGGGGCCGGCGACCGCCTGGCAAAGCTGATCCCCGACCCGATCATGGGGCGCTCGCCGTCCTTCGAGGACTGCCTGAAGCCGGGCCAGCCGCTGCGCAAGGCATGCGATGAGGACGCGGGCGCGAAGCAGATCGTCGACGTCGCCCAGGGCCTCGAGGGGATCGTGCGCAACTCCTCGATCCACGCCGCGGCGGTCGTCATCGCCGACCGTCCTCTCACCGACATCGTGCCGTTGCAGCTCGCCGACGCCGGCACCGACGAGAACGGCGAGCGGGTCTTCCGCACGGTCACCCAGTTCTCGATGAAGCCGATCGAGGAAATCGGCATCCTGAAGATGGACTTCCTCGGCCTGCGCAACCTCGACGTGATCGAGGACGCGCTGGACATCATCGAGCGCTCGATCGGCGCGCGACCCGACATGACGACGCTGCCGCTCGACGACGCGCGCACCTACGAGATGCTCGCCCGCGGCGACTCCGTCGGGGTGTTCCAGTTCGAGTCCGAGGGGATGCGCGAGGCGCTCAAGAAGGTCAGGCCGACCGAGTTCGAGGACCTGATCGCGCTCAACGCGCTCTACCGGCCGGGCGCGATGGACCAGATCCCGACCTACGCGCGCGGCAAGCACCAACCCGACGCGATCTCCTACCCGGACGAGCGGCTGCGCCCGATCCTCGAGTCGTCGAAGGGCGTGATCCTCTACCAGGAGCAGTCGATGCAGATCTCAAAGACGCTCGCCGGCTTCTCGGGCGCGAAGGCCGACGACCTGCGCAAGGCGATCGGCAAGAAGAACCGCGCGGCGATGGCGAAGCTCAAGCCCGAGTTCGTCGAGGGCTGCCGCGCTTCGGGAACAGCTCCGCAGGTCATCGAGTTCCTGTGGAACACCAACGAGAAGTCGGCCGATTACTCGTTCAACCGCAGCCACGCCGCCTGCTACGCGCTGATCGGCTACCGCACGGCGTGGCTGAAGGCCAACTACCCGGCGGAGTACATGGCGGCGCTGATCTCCTCGGTGATGTCGACCAAGGACAAGGTCCCGTTCTTCGTGGCGCGCTGTGAGGAGATGGGCATCGAGATACTGCCCCCCGACGTCAACCTGTCAGACCACGAGTTCACCGTCGAGGCGGGCCGGGAGAGGGACGGCTCCGAGGGCTCCGCCGGCAACATCCGCTTCGGGCTCGACGCCGTCAAGGGAGTCGGCTACCAGGCCGTCGAGGCGATCAAACGCGCGAGGGAGACCGCTGGCCGGTTCACCTCGCTGTGGGACTTCTGCGAGCGGGTCGACAACCGCACCGTCAACAAGAAGGCGATCGAGTCGCTGATCAAGTGCGGCGCCTTCGGATCCACCGGCGCCAGCCGCAAGGGAATGCTGGAAGTCCTCGAGCAGGCCCAGGGGGCCGGCCAGAAGATCCAGCAGGATGCGCTGATCGGTCAGGGCTCCATCTTCGACCTCCACGACGACGCCTCGGGCGGGACGCAGCCAGCGCGCACATCCGGCACCGGCCCGGGTCGCGCCGACGGTCCGCCGGGCGGCCTTGCCGTCGTCGGCGCCGCCGGGCTCGCGCGGCCGATCCACCCGCCGATCCCCGCCCAGGAGTTCGAGCAGCCGGAGCTGCTCGCGGCGGAGAAGGAAGCGATCGGCCTATTCGTCTCGGCGCACCCGCTGAAGCCGCTGCGCGACGCCCTGCGCGCCCGCGTTGACTGCTCGCTGTCCGCGCTGGGCGACCGCCGCGACAAGGACCTGGTAACGGTCGGCGGCATCATCACCGAGGCCAAGCGCATCCGCACGCGCAACGGGGATCCGATGATGTTCGCGACGCTCGACGACCTCGTCGGGTCGGTCGAGATACTGGTCTTCGGCAAGGCCCTCGCCGAGCACGAGGCCGCGCTGGCGGTGGACGAGATCGTGATCGTGAAGGGGCGCGTCGACCACAAGGAAGCCGGCAAGACCTGTCTGGTGGTGCAGGGCGTAGAAGCGTTCTCCCCTTCGCAGGACGAGATCGAGCGCGCGCGCTCGCAGGCCGACGCGGCCGCCCGGGCGCAAACCGCCCTCGCCCAGCCCGTTCACCTGCGCGTCGCCGCCGCGGACCTCTCGCGCGGCGCTCTCGACGACCTCAAGCAGGCGATCGAGGACTTTCCGGGCGCCGCCGAGGTGCTCGTCGACATCGACACCACCGCCGGTACGCGGCGCGTTCGCCTCGGCGAGGAGTACCGGGTCCAGCACACGCCGACCCTCCTCGCCGAGCTCGAGCACGCGCTCGCCCCGGTCGCGTCGGCCGCGACCGGCTAGCTGACGCGCGCGGCGATGCCGCGCTCGCGCAGCGTGACCGCGAGCTTGACTTCCTCCGCCGACGCGCCGCTGCGTTTCTCGCCCGGCGTCTCCAGCACGCAGGGCAGCTCGTCGAACTCGGGTGCCGACAGGAACGCGGCGCAGCCCTCCTGCCCGAGCTCACCGGCGCCGACGTTGGCATGCCGGTCGCGGTTTGACCCGAGCGGCGCCTGCGAGTCGTTGAAGTGCAGCGCGCGCACTCGCCCCAGCCCGACCTTCGCCGCGACCTCCGAGACCGCCTCGCTGACGCCCTCCACGCTGCGAATGTCATAGCCGCTGGCGAACAGGTGGCAGGAGTCGAGACAGAGCCCGAGGCGGTCGTCGCCGCCGGAGGAGTCGAGCAGGGCCGCCAGCTCCGCCAGCGAGCGGCCGAGCGTCCCGCCGGCCCCTGCGGTGTTCTCGAGATGCAGCGGGCAGCCCTCGCTCTCTGAGAGCGCCTCGCGGATCGTCTGCCCGGCGCGGCTGATCGCCTCCGGCGCGGCCCCCGCCTTCGCCGACCCGGGATGCAGCACGACACCGCAGGCGCCGATCTGCGAGCCGGCGCGCAGCGAGTTGACCAGCGAGGTCAGCGATTTTTCCCGGATGTCCGGGTCCTCGCTCGCGCAGTTGACCAGGTAGACGGCGTGGATCAGGACCGCGTCGATCGGGCTCGCCGCCATTGCCTCGGAGAACGCGGCGACGTCCTCGTCGCGGTAGGCCGACGCCTTCCACATCCGCGGCGACTGGTTGAAGATCTGGATCGCGCGGCAGCCGCGCTGCACGCCGCGCTCGATCGCCTTCGGCAGTCCGCCCGCGGGGGAGACGTGCGCTCCGATCAGCATGCCGGCTGGATTATGAGGCTTCGCGTTCGGGGGCGTGACAGAGCCGTATTTGGCCGTCGGGTAACGTTCGCGGGCGAGCATGATGACCCTGGGGAGACGAGACGCTCTGCCCGACCAGCCCAACCGAGCCATGATCGACGGCGCTGCGAGCCGTCTGCGCAAAGCCTCGATGGCCGTCGCGGCGGTGTCCGTTTTGGCGCTCGCGCTCGGCCCCGGCGTAAGCGCCGCGCCGGCTGCCGGCATCCACAACATCCAGCACGTCGTGATGATCATGCAGGAGAACCGGAGCTTCGACTCCTACTTCGGCACCTACCCGGGCGCGAACGGAATCCCGCCCGGAACGTGCATACCCGATCCGCTGCACGGTGGATGCGTGAAGCCGTTGTTCGACAACAACCTGGTGAACAAAGGCGGCCCCCATGGTGAACGTGCGGCCGTTGCCGACGTCAACCACGGGCTGATGAACGGATTCGTCGGACAGGCCGAGAAAGGCTGCACGAGCACCGACCCGAAATGCTTCCCCTGCAAAACGACCGAAGGGCGCTCGTGCGTCGACGTCACCGGCTATCACGACGCGCGCCAGATACCGAACTACTGGACCTACGCCCAAGACTTCGTGCTTCAGGACAACCTGTTCGAGTCGGCGGCATCGTGGAGCCTGCCCGAGCACCAGTACATGGTCTCCGGGTGGTCGGCTGTCTGTCCGAGTGGCGACGCCAACCCCTTTGACTGCGTCAGCTCCCTGACGGGGGGGCGACGTGGGGAAAACACGTGGACGGACCTCACCTATCTGATGTACAAGGCCAGCGTGAGCTGGCGCTACTACATCTTCGAAGGCGCGGAGCCCGACTGCGAGTCCGATGAAGCCGTGACCTGCGCCGCGGTCTCGCAGGGGCCGACAACGGAGGGCGGCTGGAATCCGCTCGTCAACTTCGCCGACGTGAAGCAGGATGGGCAGCTGCAGAACATCCAGTCGATCACCAACTTCTACACGGCCGTGCACGAACAGGGCGCATGCGGGCTGCCCAACGTCTCCTGGGTCGTCCCGAACTCGAAGGTGTCCGAACATCCGATCCAGGGAGCGGTGACCTCACCCATCTCGGTCGGGCAGACCTATGTCACGACGCTCGTAAACGCGATCATGCGCAGCCCCTGCTGGGGCTCCACCGCGATCTTCCTCTCATGGGATGACTGGGGTGGCTTCTATGACCACGTCGTGCCGCCCGCCGTCGACAAAAACGGCTACGGCCTGCGCGTTCCGGGTCTCGTGATCAGCCCCTACGCGAAGACCGGCTACATCGATCACCAGCAGCTCAGCCACGACGCCTACCTGAAGTTCATCGAGGACGACTTCCTCGCGGGCGCGCGGCTGAACCCGGCCACCGACGGCCGGCCGGACAGTCGCCCGGATGTGCGCGAAGAAGCCTTCGGAGTCAATGACCTCACGAACGACTTCAACTTCAGTCAGACGCCGCGCGCGGCGGTGCTGCTGTCTGCACACCCCGCACCCGGACCCCTCTCCACACCGCCGGGAGGCGGACCCAACGCGCCGAGCGTGACTGCCGGCGCGGTCTCGGCGCGCACCTCGACCTCGGCGACGCTGAACGCGACCGTGAACCCGAACGGCGGGACCGTCAGCGACTGCCATTTCGAATACGGCACGACCAAGGCCTACGGATCCAGCGCCCCCTGCGCGCCCGGGCCCGGCTCCGGCACGGCTCCCGTTGCGGTATCCGCGTCATTGCAGAGACTGACACCGGCAACCACCTACCACTTCAGCATCGTCGCGAGCAACCAGGGTGGCACCGGCGCCGATGGCCTTCACACCTTCAAAACTCCATGAGTCGCTCCACGGTGTCGACCCCTGCGCCCCTCTGATGCCGGGCGAGCGCGTGCGGCGGGTGCTGCGCCCGCCGCGGCGCGCCCTGCGCCGGCCGTGAGAGTTCGCTTCGCTCCATCGCCGACCGGCGCGCTGCACATCGGCGGTGCCCGCACCGCGTTGTTCAACTGGCTGCTCGCGCGCCACGCCGGCGGCGAGCTCGTCCTGCGCATCGAGGACACCGACGCCGAGCGCTCGACGCCCGAGAACGTCGAGCAGATACTCGACGCGCTCCAGTGGCTCGAGCTCGACTGGGACGAGGGGCCGATCCTGCAGTCCGCCCGCGCCGGGCGCCATCGGGAGGCGCTGCAGGCGCTGCTCGACGCCGGCCACGCCTACCGATCCAACGCGACCGCCGAGGACGTCAAGGAGTACAAGCGCCTGCACGGCGCCGACCGCGGCTTTCGCGGGGAGCCGGAGTCGGCCGGAGCGGTGCGCCTGCACGTCCCGGCCGACGGCGCGACCGTCGTCCACGACCTCATCCGCGGCGAGACGCGCTTCGAGCACGTGCATCTCGACGACCCGGTGATCGCGCGCGCCGACGGCTCTGTCCTCTACAACTTCGCCGTCGCGATCGACGACCTCGACGCCGGCATCACGCACGTCGTCCGTGGCGAGGACCACCTATCGAACACGCCGAAGCAGCTGCTCGTCCTGGAAGCGGCTCGCGATGCCGGGATCGACCGGTCCGAGGATGGGCGCCAGACGCCGCTGCCGCTCTACGCCCACCTGCCGCTGCTGCATGGACCGGATGGCAAGAAGCTCTCAAAGCGCCACGGCGCGGCTTCGGTGCAGGAGCTGCGGGATGCCGGCTACCTACCCGAGGCGGTCCGCAACTACCTGGCGCTGCTCGGCTGGGGCGCCGGCGACGACGCGACAGTGATGAGCACCGAGGAGCTGATCGAGCGCTTCACGCTGGAGCGCGTGAGCCGCAACCCGGCGCGTTTCGATGAGACCAAGCTGAGGTGGCTCAACGGCCGCTACATCCGCGGGATGCCACTGGGGGAGCTGACGCGCCGGATCGAGCGCTTCACCGGGCGTGAGGGCCTGCAAGACGCGGTCAGGATCAGCCAGGAGAAGATCCACACGCTCGCCGACTTCTGGCCGCTCGCGGGATCGCTCATCGATGGGCCCGTCGAGGACCCGAGCGCCCGCGAGCGCTGGCTGACCGGCGACGGCCGCGCGGCGCTGGCCGACGCGCGCGCCGCGCTCGCCGGCGCTGCCAGCTTCGACGAGGCCGGCGTGGGGGAGGCGCTGGCGGCGGTCGTCGAGGGCCGTGCGGTCAAGCCGCGCGAGGTCTACCAGCCGCTGCGGGTTGCCATAACCGGGTCCACGGTATCGCCCGGAATCTTCGAGAGCATCGCCCTTCTCGGCCGCGAAGAGACGTTGCGGCGCATCGATCGGGCCCTCGCCGGCGACTGATCGTCAAAATACCCCTCAATAGTTCGCCCTTCCCTGCCGATAGGTAGGTCAACGTGGAATCACGACCGGGTGGTCGATGAGCCCAACGAAAGGGACTTTGAGCATATGCCGGCAACCGTCTCAGCGAAAAAGCCGAAAGCCACCGCGGCTAAGCGTCCTGTAGAGGTCGAGCGTCTGGCCGCGCCGGCACAGGCCGGCGAGCGCCACCAGAACGAGGGCCACGGCCGCCGTCTGACGATGGCATTCGAGGCCCTCGAGGCGTTCCCCGCCCTCGCCGAGTCGCGCGACCGCCTGCTGGCCGTGGTCTCCAAGGACCACGTCGCCACGGCCGACGTGGTCAGCGCCGTCGAGTCCGACGTCGCGCTGATCATCGCCATCCTGAGGCTCGCCAACCAGGTGCACGACGGGCGGGGTCACGTGGACACCGTCGTCGGCGCCGTCGAGCTCCTCACCCCGCAGACCGTGCAGGCCGTGGCCAGCCGCGTGCGCACCTTCGACTTCTTCGAGCGGGCCAGCGTATGGGAGGCGGCGCCGGAGCGCTTCCGCCTGCACGCCCTCGCCACCCAGCATGCCGCCGATCGGGTCGCCGCCGAGGTCGGCTACGAGCATCGCGACCGCCTCACCGTGACGAGCTTCCTGCACGACGTCGGCAAGCTCGTGCTCCTGCACGCCTACCCCGGCTATCCCTCGCAGGTGCACCGCGGCGCGAGGACCCCCGAGGAGCGCATCCACCAGGAGCGCCGCGAGCTCGGGGTCGACCACGCGCTCGTCGGCGGCGTGCTCGTGCGCCGTTGGGGCCTTCCCGCCAGCGTCGCCACGCCGATCGAGCGCCACCACAACCCCGACATCGAGGGCGAGGCCGCCTTCATCCGCCTGGCCGACATGCTCGCGCACTACGAGCAGGGCGCGCGGGTCAACCCGGCCGAGATGCTCCAGTCCGCCCGCACCGTCGGGCTCGGCCCCCGGGAGCTCAGGCGCGTGATGTACGAACTGCCAGGCTCGCCCAGCCAGCGCCAGCGCCACGTCGACCCCTGCCCGCTGTCGGGCCGGGAGCTCGGCGTCCTGCAGCGCCTTGCCGAGGGCAAGGTCTACAAGCAGATCGCCCACGAGCTCACGCTGTCGACCAGCACGGTGCGCACGCACCTGCACAACATCTACGGCAAGCTCGGCGCCGTCGACCGCGCACAGGCGGTCCTGATCGCGACCGAGCGCGGCTGGCTGTAGAGCTCGCACGTTTAGGCGTCCCGCGACACGGCTAGAGAGAGCTCTGGCGGATTCAGGGCGGTGGCCCCTGGACCCGCTCTTCTCACTGCGCGTGCTCCGAGCGCCTCATCGCGGGCGCTCGGAGGCGTGCGCGCGAGCCGGCCGGGCGCTCGGCGCAATACGATCGTCTCCCCGGCCGCCCCCGCGCGGGCGTGGAACCGCATGATCTCGATCACCAGCAAGTCACCCTACGCGGTGCTCGCCCTCGCCGAGCTGGGGCGCAGCGCCGGCTCGGAGCCCGTTCCGATCGGCGAGCTGGCGCGAAAGCGCGACGTGCCCGTGCAGTTCCTCGAGCAGCTCTTCGCCGTGCTGCGGCGAGCCGGGATCATCAGCTCCCAGCGCGGCGTCAAGGGCGGCTACCGCTTCGCGCGCGAGCCGTCGACGATCAGCGTGCTCGAGATCGTCGAGTTGCTCGACGGCCCGCTCGGACGCGACGCCCAGGGGCCGTTCGGCGACGCCGCTGCGGCGGCGCGCAAGGTGCTCGGCGAGACGACGATCGCCGACGTGATCGAGCGCGAGGCGAGGGAAGCCGGCGCGAGCATGTATCACATTTGACTTAGACAGACCGCTCTGTAGCCTGTCAAGAAGACGGTTGGCAGGTCGATTCCGCGGGAAATCTACAGCTGCGGTTGTGGCCGGCGAAACGAACGAGACGCGACTACGGAGGGTTGCCGATGCCGAGGCCGACCGGTTCTCTGCTGGATCACCGATGGAGCACTCGATGACGCACCCGACGGCGGTGGGGTGGAGAGCCGCCCCGCTGGGCCGGGCGATGCTGGTCGTCGTGCTCGCGTTGTCCCTCCTCGCGGTGGTCGCGCAGAGCGCGGCCGGCGCCCACCCTGGCGCGGCAGCGAGCTCCGGGGCGCACGCACGCCTGTCGAGCCTGCCGCCGGCGGCGCAGAGCGCGATCTCGGCCGCGCTCGGCCGCGACGCTTCCGCATACCGGATCGGCGTGCCGCGAGGCGGTGTGGCGCGGGCGAACAACGGCGCCCAGGGCCTCTCCGCCCGCTTCGCGCGCTCTGGCGTGCAGCTGCGCTCCGGTGCCCTCAAGCTCGGCCTGAGGCTTCGCGCCGTCGGCTACGGGACGGCGCTCGCGCCCGTCGATGAGGTCGCCCCGAGCGTCAGCGGCAATCGCGTCTCCTACGCCCATGGGCAGCTGAGCGAGTGGTATTTGAACGGCCCGCTCGGCCTCGAGCAAGGGTTCACCTTCGCGCGGGCGCCCTCCGGTGCCGCCGCCGGCCCCCTCACGCTGTCGCTCGCCCTGTCCGGGCGCGTGCGCGCCTCGCCTGTGCGCGGCGGTGCCAGCGTAATCCTCAGCGGACCCGATCGCAGCTCGCTTCGCTACGGCGGGCTCCTCGCCACCGACGCGCGCGGCCGCACCCTTCCTAGCCGCCTCGCGCTGGCCAAGGACCGCCTGCTGCTGCGCGTCGACACGCGCGGAGCGAGCTTCCCCGTGCGGATCGACCCGCTGGTGGCGGACGGCCGGCTGCCGCCTGTGAGCGACGAGGCGGGCGGCGCTCTGCTGGGGTTCAGCGCCGCGCTCTCCGCCGACGGGAACACCGCTCTCGTCGGCGGCCCGCGCGACGGCGCCTACGCGGGCGCCGTCTGGGTGTTCACCCGCTCCGCAGGCGCCTGGTCCCAGCAGGGTCCCAAGCTCACCGGAGGCCAACCGGGTGCCGCGGGCAGCGAACAGTGCGGCGAAGCAAGCGGTGAAGAAGCGGACGAATGCCGGGTCGGGCGGAGCATCGCGCTCTCCGCCGACGGCAACACGGCCCTCGTCGGCAGCCCGCGCGAACCCGTGACCTGCCCCGAATGCGTGAGCGAGGGCGCGGCGTGGGTGTATACGCGCTCGGGCTCGGCGTGGCACCTGCAGGCGAAGCTCACGGGGGGCGTCGAAGAGGGCGGCAAAGGCCGATTCGGTCACAGCGTCGCGCTGTCGACGGACGGGAACACGGCGCTCGTCGGGGCTCCGTCCGACGGAGGGCCGCCCGGGGCCGCCTGGGTCTTCACGCGCTCGGGAACGACCTGGAGCCAGCCGAGGCCGAAGCTCACCGCATCCGGCGAGCAGGGGGAAGCGCATCTCGGCGGCAGCGTGGCGCTGTCGGGGGACGGCAACACCGCACTCCTCGGAGCTCCCGCGGACAACGGCTACGCCGGTGCCGCCTGGGTGTTCACGCGGTCGAGCCCGAGCTCGAACTGGACGCAGCTCGGCGGGAAGCTGACCGGCTCCGACGAGGTGGGGGCGGCCCACTTCGGCTTCAGCGTGGCGCTGTCCACAGACGGCACGACGGCGCTCGTCGGGGGCCGCGTCGACAACGGCCATGCCGGCGCGGCGTGGACGTTCGCGCTGTCGGGCTCCTCGTGGGCGCCCGAGGGCACCAAGCTGACCGCCGGCGCCGATGGGACTCCCGAAGCCGAATTCGGCTCCAGCCTCGCGCTGTCGCAGGACGGGAGCCTCGCCTTGATCGGCGCCCCCCGCGACGAAGGCGGGTTCGGCGCGGCCTGGCTGTTCGGGCGCTCGGGCGCCGGTTGGGACCAGCAGGGGCCCAAGCTCACCAGCGGACAGCTGCGCCACGGCTGGTTGGGGACGAGCGTCGCGCTGAGCGCGGACGGGACGACCGCCCTGATCGGCGCGCCCAATGAAGAAGCTCAGACGGGGGCGGTGTGGGTCTTCGCCGATCCGGCGCTGCTGCCGGCGGCCACGAGCGTGGCGCCCGACGTCGGTCCGGAGGCCGGTGGCACGAGCGTCACGATCACCGGGAGCCGCCTGGCGGAAGCGAGCGCTGTCCACTTCGGCTCGGCGCCGGCAGCGAGCTTCACGGTGAATCCGGATGGCTCGATCACGGCCGTCTCCCCGCCGGACCCAAGGAAAGAAGAAACCACGCAGGAAGGCATAGAAGGGAAGGTACGCGTCACCGTGACGACGCCCGCCGGCATGAGCCCGACCGCCGGCCCCGTGTTCACCTACCTGCTGGCACCCGCCGTCAAAGGCGTATCCCCGGCCGAAGGTCCCACGACTGGCGGAGTGGACGTGACCATCACCGGCAACCACGTCGGCGAACGAACGCAGGCGGTCAAATTCGGCAGCGTAGACGCGAGCCACTTCACGGTGAACTCGCCCGAATCGGTCACCGCGACCTCGCCGCCGCAGACGGCCGGGACCGTTCACGTGACGGTGACCACGCCGGGAGGCGTCAGCAAAACGGGCCCGCCCGACAAGTTCACGTTCGTGACCGCCGGCGCGCCGCCGTCCTCCTCCTCGTCGGCCGGCGGCGGTGGCGTCCCGGCCGGGAACGGCGTCCTCGGCTTCTCATCCGGCTGCAGCGCCGCGCTGCTCAGCCGCAGCCTGCCGGTGCTCAAGCACGCCCGCGCGAGCGTCAAGCTCAGGTGGCGGGGCGCGGGCTCCTGTCGCGGCAAGGTGCGGCTGGCCGTCAAGGTCAAGAAGGGCAGGAAGCTGACGACCAAGACGATCGCCACAGGCACGTTCTCGCTCGTGCCCGGCAGGACCAGGACGCTGCTGCTCAAGCTGGGTCCCGTGGGGCGCGCGCTGTTCAAAAGCCACCACGGACGCCTGCCCGCCAGCCTGCTCATCGTCAGTGTCGCCTCCGGCAAGAGCCTGGCGCGCAGCGCAACCGTGCGTCTGACCACGCCACCCAAGCGCCCGCCGGTGAAACAGCGCAAGACGAAATAACTCGCCGCGTCCAGAGGGCGCTGCAGCCCGCTCGACTATTGTCGTCGGCGATGGGCTCAATTCCGATCAACATTGCCGAGCTCGTCGGCGACACGCCGATCGTTGCCCTGCCCCGCATGCTCGAGGACACGCCCGCGGCCGACAGCGGGGTGCAGCTGTTCGCGAAGCTGGAGTCGTTGAACCCGGGCGGCAGCGTCAAGGACCGCATCGGCGTGGCCATGATCGAGGCCGCCGAGTCCGAGGGGCGGATCGAGCCGGGCAAGACGACCATAGTCGAGGCGACGAGCGGCAACACCGGGATCGCGCTCGCCTTCGTCTGCGCCGCGAAGGGCTATGACCTCGTGCTGACGCTGCCCCAGGGGATGAGCCGTGAGCGCGAGAGCCTGCTGCGTCTGTATGGGGCGCGGGTCCAGATCACCGAGTCGCTCGGCGGAATGGCGGAGGCGGTCGAGGCGGCACGCGCGATGGCCCGCGACGATGACGTGTTCCTCCCCGACCAGTTCTCCAACCCGGCCAACCCCGAGATCCACCGCCGCACCACCGGGCCGGAGATCGAGCGCGCGCTCGACGGCCGCGTGGACGTGCTCGTCGCCGGCGTCGGTACCGGCGGCACGATCACGGGCGCCGGCGAGTACCTGCGCGAGCACGTCAATCCGGCGCTGCGGGTCGTCGCCGTCGAGCCGCGCGGATCGGCTGTGCTCTCCGGCGGTCGTCCGGGGCCGCACCGGATCCAGGGGATCGGGGCCGGTTTCGTGCCGCCCGTGCTCAACCGCGACCTGCTCGACGAGATCCTCACCGTGTCCGACGACGATGCGATCCACACGGCGTGGAGCTGCGCGCGGCGCGCCGGTGTGCTCGCGGGGATCTCGTGCGGGGCGGCTCTGTGGGCGGCGCTCCAGGTCGCCGCGCGCGAGGAGTGCAGGGGACAGCGCATCGTCGTCGTCATGCCCGACTCAGGCGAGCGCTACGTGTCGCAGGCGTTCTTCGCGCCGTAGGCCCTTCGCCCGCGAAATGGGCTGAATCCGAGGGCATCGACGCTACGCTGTTGCCATGCCCGGTTTCGACGCGTTCGCGCGGGTGGCCAAAGAGGTGCGCCGGGATGTGCGGGCCGCGCGCGACCGCGACCCGGCGGCACGAGGGGTGGCACAGGGCGAGATCCTCGCCACCTGGCCCGGCATCCACGCGCTCCTCGCCTACCGCGTCGCGCACGCGCTGCACGCCGCCGGCGTCCCGTTTCTGCCGCGACTGCTCTCGATGCTCACGCGCGCGGTCACCGGCATCGAGATCCACCCCGCGGCGCGGATCGGCGAGGGGCTCTTCATCGACCACGGCGCCGGCGTGGTGATCGGCGAGACCGTAGACATCGGCAGCAACGTGACCCTCTACCAGGGCGTCACGCTCGGCGGGACGGGGTTCGCGACCGGCAAGCGCCACCCGACCGTGCAGGACAACGTCACGATCGGATCGGGGGCGAAGCTGCTCGGCCCGATCACGATCGGGCACGGCGCGAAGATCGGCGCCAACAGCGTCGTCATCACCGACGTGCCTCCGAACTCGACCGTCGTCGGCAATCCGGGGCATCCGGTGCGCGTCGACGGGCGCCGCGTGGAGGGGCCCGATGCGGACTGGATACACCTCCCCGATCCGATCGCCGAGGCGATCCAGGCGCTGGCGAGCCGCATCGGCACGCTCGAGCGAACGGTCGCCGAGCTCTCCGAAGAGGAGCCGCAGCAGACCGCGGAGGTCAGACCGCTGCGGACCGTCAAGGGGCCGAACCCCGCCGGCGGCTGAGCGCGCCGAGCTGCGCCCGGCCGCCGCGCGCTGCCACCGATGCGCGTCGTGCCCCAGGCCCCTCCGGCCGCCGTCACGCGGCCGCCAACGCCGGCCGGAGACGCA
>JAOPZB010000002.1 GCA_025964355.1 Solirubrobacterales bacterium
GAGGTCAAAAGGATAGCCGCCTCGGAGGTTCCACGGACCCTCGGTGGGCATCGGCAACGTCGCTCAGAGCTTAATTCCAATCTAGCGTTTCATCTCAAGTATGAGCGAACATACGTTCGTGTCCACGACCCGCGAGAAGATCGCCGCCCTTATCGAGGAAGGGCTCAGCCTGAATGAGATAGCTCATCGCCTCGGTCTGGCGAATTCCACTGTCGGCTACCACGCCCGCGCTCTCCGGGAGATCCGCGACAGCGGTCAGTGCAGAGAGATGCGACGCGAGGGCGGTGGCCCACCACTCGCCGCACCGGGGATCACTCGGGAACGAGTGCACAGGTTGCTCCAGCGCGGATATACGCATGCACAGGTGGCGGATACGCTTGGGATTGCGCGGTCGACCGTCACCTATCACGCCGCACAACTCGGTGCCAACATCGACAGCCGATTCGGGCGGCGATACAACTGGGAGGAGATCAGCCGGTTCTACGAGGCTGGTCACAGCGTCGCACAATGCCAATCAAGGTTTGGATTTAACCGACGGGCGTGGCATGACGCCGTCCTCCGTGGGGTGATAACTCCCCGGCCTGCGCGGCTCCCGCTCGAGGAGCTCCTCATTGCAGGCCCGCGGCGCAACCGCAACCATCTCAAGCGACGCCTGTTCGAAGCTGGGATCAAGACCCGCCGGTGCGAGGCCTGCGGCCTCACGCAATGGCGCGGCGTCCCGGTGCCACTGGCACTACACCACGTGAACGGGGACCGCCACGACAACCGGCTCGAGAACCTAGAAATCCTCTGCCCGAACTGTCACGGCCTCACGGACACCTGGTCCGGGCGGAACATACCCCGGCTGCGCGCCAGCGCGGCCACAAGTTCAAGGTAGGCGGTCGATCCGCCCGCTCAGATCCCGACCGGCTGCCCGTTCGGCGCGAAGTACGCCGTGATCGCGTCCTCCAGGCCGGGGTCGAGCACGAGCAGCACCTCGTCACCGGCTTCGATGACGGTGTCGGACTTCGGCACGAATCCGGTCCCGCCGCGCAGGACGGAGATGATGAGGCTGCCTTCGGGCAGCGAGATGTCGGAGACCTTCTCGCCGACCGTCGGGGCGCCGTCGCTCACCTCGAGCTCGATTATCTCCAGGCGCTCCTCTTCCAGCGCGAGCAGGTGCACGAGGCCGTAGCGCGGGACCTCGTGCTCGATCAGACGAAGGATCAGGTCGGTCGCCGAGACGGCCGGCTGGATTCCGAGCAGGCGGAAGTGATCGTGATTGCGCGGGTTGTTCACGCGGGCGATGATCCGGTCGCAGAGGTACTTCTCCTTGGCGACCTGGCAGACGAGGATGTTGTCCTCGTCATCTCCGGTCACGGCGATGACGAGATCGGCGCGCTGGATCCCCGCTCGCTCGAGCACCCAGAGCTCGGTGGCGTCGCCGTAGTGGACGGCGTGCTCGAATTCTTCCTCGATCGTCAGGTAGCGCGGCCGCGAGGACTCGATCAGCGTGACCTCGTGTTCCTTGGCGATGAGCTCGCGTGCCAGGTTGCTCCCGACCTTGCCCGCCCCGACGATGATCGCGTACATGCCGCTATACCGGCGCCGTCTGCAGCGCGTTCTCGAACATCTCGATCGCGTGCTTGGTGGGAGAGATCGTGTGCAGCCCCTGTTCGCCGTACCAGGCGGCGCGCGCCGGGTCCATGACGCGCACGATCACCCTTTCGACGGCGAAGCGCCTCTGGGCGAGCTGAGCGATCACGAGGTTCGTGTTGTCGCCGGCGGTCGAGGCGATGAAGACGTCTGCCCGCTCGATGCCGGCGTGGATCAGGGCGTCGGTCTCGAGCGCCGTGCCGACGGTGAACTGGCCGCCGGAGTCCTCCCAGCTCTTGTCCTGACCGGCATCGAGGCGCTCATGCGACAGCGGGTCCTCGTCGAGCACCGACACTTCGTGTCCGGCCGCCAGGGCCGACTTGGCGACGGCCGAGCCCACGCGACCGGCGCCTACGATGAGTACGAACATAGGACTGAGCGGAGGACCATAGCGCGGAGGTTAGACGATGGGGGCGCCAGCACGATTCGCCCGGCGGGCGATCTCGACCTTGGAGTCCTTGGCGGCCGGCGCCGTCACGATTACCCGGCATTGCGCCTTGCTCACCACGTACTTGGTGACGTCTCCGACGAAGCCCTCCAGCGGCCCACCCCTACCACCCAGCCGCGCACCGCCGCGGATCAGCGACGGCTCCTCGGCCCCGAGCACGATCGCCTCGACGCCACGGCGCCGCGCCTCGTCGACGATCGCGTAGCCGGCGCGTCGCGTTCTCACGATCGCCGTGGCGACCTGCACGCCGGTGTACTCCTCCCCCACGGCCTTCGCCCGCGCCAGCACCTGGCGTGCGTGTTTGACCTGGGCGTCCGGCAGGCTGGCGTCGAGCGGCAGCGACATCGGGATCACGAACACCCAGATGGCCTCGATGGTTGCCGTGTCGATTGCCGCCTCGTCGGTCTGTTCGGAGGCGACGAGGCGGGCGGCGGTCTGCACGATATCGTCGTCGAGCGCCGTGCCGAACAGGGGCACGAGGATCGAGCCGTAGTCCCGTTCGAGCGGCCCTTCGGCGCGCAGGATCTGAGGGGGCACGGTCACACGTCGCAGCAACGACGTTTCATCGGCGCGGCGGTAGAGGACGTAGAGCGTCAGCCCGGCGGCCATCCAGCCGAACCCCACGTAGCGCGCGGGCTGATGCACGACGATCACCGCCACCCAGCCGACCGCCGAGACGAGCGCCCCGAACACGGCGGGGAGCGGCAGCTGGCCACCGCGAAAGCGGACCGATAGCGGAACGCGGAACGGGCGGTCTCGGTCGGGCTCGCGGTAGCGCAGCCGCCAGACCGACAGGTGGGCGATCGTGAACGCCAACGTCGCGCCGAACGCATAGATCCCCACCAGGAAGTCGAGGTCCTCGGGCACCACGAGGCCGGCCGCGATCAGGCCGGCGATGATGATCAGCACGTAGGGCGTCGAGCGAGTGGGATGAAGGCGCCCGAGGCCGCTCGGTATCTGGCGGTTGGTCGACAGCGAGTAGGCGAGGCGCGACAGGCCGAGCATCGCCGAGTTGGCTGCGGCGACGAGCGTGAGCGCGCCCAGGCCTCCGACCAGGTACTTCAGCGTTTCCGCCAGCCAGTGGGGACGCATGTGGGCGACTACCCCGACCATCGGGTCGTTCAGGTAGCGCGTGGCCAGTTCGGTATGACCGCCGTGCACGGGCAGGGCGGTCACCGCGACGAGCGCGATCCCGGCGTAGAGGACCACCACGATGCCGGTGCCGGCCGCCACCACCCGCTTGAGCGCGCCGCGGCTGATGCGCACCTCGCCGGCCACGCCGGCGGCCGACTCGAGGCTGGTGAACGCGATCACGGCGACGGTGAGGGCGAACACGAGGTCAGACCATTTCGGCGCGGACCCCAGGTGGATCGGGTCGAGCAGCGTGCCAGGGCTGAAGAACAGCGCCAGCCCGACCACCACGATGAACGCCTGCAGGGCCAGGTCGGCTATGACGAGGATCCCGACCCGGCGCGCGCGGCGGCCGCCGAAGCCGCGGATGTTGCCGAGCACGACGAAGGCGATGAAGGCCAGCGCCAGCCCCAGGGCCTCCCCGCGATCGCCTAGCGGGCTCCAGAACACCTTCAGGTACTGCGTCGCCGAGAAGGCCGTTACGGCGATCAGGATGATGTAGTCGAGCAGGATCGCCCAGCCGGCGATGAAGCTGACGAGCTCGTTGAACGCGTAGCGGGCGAAGACCGTCGAGCCGCTTCGCTCAGGGTGCATCGACGCACCCTCCGCGTATGTCGTCGCCGTCAGCGCGAAGAGCAGCGCCGCGAGCAGGAACACGAGCGGCGTTAGCCCGAGCGCGTGCCCCGCGATCACGCCGAGCGAGAAGTAGATGGCGCTGGCCAGCGACGTGTAGACGATCACGAACAGCAGCGGCGAGCCGACGCTGCGCCGCATGATCACGCGCGAGCGCTCCGCCAGCTCGGAGGCGGCTCCCTCCGCGTCCGGCTCGTGGCGCTCGGCGCGCCCGGAGGGAGGTCCCGGGACGGGGCCGTTCGGCGCCGTCCCGTCTGCGCCAGGTGCGTCCGGGCCGCGTCCGTCCTCAGCGCCGGGGCCGCCCGAGCCGGCCGGTCCGCTCATGCGCCGCGGCCCCGGCGCATCTCCACGTACCCCCGGCCGACGCCGGCCGCGACGAACAGCACCCCGAGCAGCATGCGCGGCGAGATCGGGCTGCCGTGTCCGGTCACGGTCTCCACGATCAGCGCCAGCCCGATCACCAGCATCAGCAGCGAGAATATGAGCGTGGCGTTGTGGTGCGCCTGTCGGCCGGTCATCTCAGCTGAGCTTAGGTCCTATCCGGCCGCCGGGTGAAGGCGGGTCGACCGCCGCCGGGCGAACGCGGGCTGACCGCCACCGGGTGAACGCGGGCTGACCGATCCCCCATCTGTCACACAGGGGCATGATCGCGGCCGTCTCAGGTTATGAGGGGGATGATCAGGATGGCGACGATGTTCGCGACCTTGATCATCGGGTTGATCGCGGGTCCGGCGGTGTCCTTGAAGGGATCGCCGACCGTGTCACCCGTCACCGAGGCCGCATGGGCGTCGGAGCCCTTGCCGCCGTAGGCACCGTCCTCGATCAGCTTCTTCGCGTTGTCCCACGCCCCGCCGCCGGCCGTCATCAGCACGGCGAAGAAGAAGCCGACGACGATCACGCCGATCAGCAGGCCGCCGAGCGCCTGCTGATCGATCAGCCCGACGATCAGCGTCAGCCCGATCGGAAGCAGCGACGGCAGGATCATCTCCCGCTGGGCCGTGCGCGTGACGATGTCGACCGTGGTCGCGTAGTCGGGGTCTTCGGTTCCCTCCATGATGCCCGGGTGCTCGCGAAACTGGCGTCGCACCTCCTCGACGACGGCGCCGCCGGCGCGCCCGACCGCCTCGATGGACAGCGAGGCAAACAGGCAGACCATCAGGCCGCCGACGATCAGGCCGATCAGCACCGGCGGTTCGTTGATGCCGAACGAGATCGCGTGCCCGACCTTGGCCTCGAGTTCTTTCTGGAACCCGGCGAACAGGACGACGGCCGCGAGCACGGCGGAGCCGATCGCGTAGCCCTTGGTCACGGCCTTGGTGGTGTTGCCGACGGCATCGAGACGGTCGGTGACCTTGCGCACGTCCTCGGGCAGGTCGGCCATCTCGGCGATCCCGCCTGCGTTGTCGGTGATCGGGCCGAACGCGTCGAGCGCGACGATCAGGCCGGTGAGCGACAGCAGGCCCATGACCGCGACGCCGATGCCATAGATGCCGGTCACGCCTCCGCCGGCCAGCTTCCAGGCGCCGAGGATGCCGAGCACGATCACGATCGCCGGCAGCGCGGTGGCCTGCAGGCCCGAGCCGAAGCCCTGGATGATGTTCGTGGCGTGCCCGGTGATCGACGCCTTCGCCGTCTTCTTGACCGGCGAGAAGCGGGTGGAGGTGTAGTAGTCGGTGATCACGAACAGGAAGGCCGTCACGGCGATCCCGATCAGCGAGCAGAGGTACAGGCGCCCCCAGCTCGGCGCGTTGACCGTTTCTCCGACCACGCGGAAACTGAGGTTGCGCATCAGCCAGTAGGTGATCGGCGCGAACGCCGCTGCCGCGAGCACCCCGGAGGCGACCAGGCCCTGGTAGAGGGCGCGCTCGACGTTCCCGACCCGCGAGCGCACGGCGAAGGTGCCGATGATCGATGCGATGATCGCGGCCCCGCCGAGCACGAGCGGGTAGAGCGCGACGCGGGTCGACTCGTGGAAGGTGAGCACGCCGAGCAGGATCACCGCGACCGCGGTGACCGCGTAGGTCTCGAACAGGTCGGCTGCCATTCCTGCGCAGTCGCCCACGTTGTCACCGACGTTGTCGGCGATCGTCGCCGGGTTTCGCGGGTCGTCCTCGGGGATGCCCGCCTCGACCTTGCCGACGAGGTCCGCGCCGACGTCCGCTGCCTTGGTGAAGATGCCGCCGCCGAGTCGAGCGAAGACCGAGATCAGCGAGCCCCCGAAGCCGAGCCCGATGAGCGCGTCGACGGCCGTTTTGGGGCTGTCGTTGAAGAAGGACGTCAGCGCGCCGTAGTAGCCGGCGACGCCGATCAGCGCCAGCCCCACGACGAGCAGGCCGGTGATCGCGCCGCCCTGGAAGGCCACGCGCAGCGCAGGCGTGACGCCTGCCCGCGCCGCCTCGGCGACACGCGCGTTCGCACGGACCGAGACGTTCATGCCGATGTAGCCGGTCGACCCGGAGAGGATCCCGCCGATCAGAAAGCCGCCGGCGACCGCGATGTTCTGGATCAGGAGGATCGCGACGAACAAAACGACCCCGACGACCGCGATCGTCGTGTACTGACGGTTCAGGTAGGCGCGCGCGCCCTGTTGAACGGCGAGCGAGATGGCCTGCATGCGGTCGTTGCCGGGCGACAGCGAAAGCAGGGAACGGGCTGTCACGATGCCGTACACGACGGCGCAGGCGGCGCATACGAGGGCGACGACGACCCCATGGTTCGTCAGAAAGCTGCTCAACAGAAATCCTCCGCGGTCTGATTGGCGTGCCGCGCGAGGATGTTCGCGCGCACGTCCGCTCCTGGGTCGCTCGACAGAGCGTCCGTCCGGTGCAAACGCGGGCGCAGTCTATCGTGCCGGCCGGCCACGTGCCGGCCAGCGGGCGGCGCGCTCCGCGCGCCTCAGCTCCCCGGGACCCACAGCCTGCCGCTCGACTGCGCCGGTCCCGCGCCGGGCGAGCCCTCGCCCTCGTCGGGTGCCTCCTGCTCGCCGGCGGACGGGCGCTGCCCGGTCGCTGCCGCGCCGGCGGGCGGCGCGTCGCCGGGGTGGCCCGCGGCCTGCACCTCGCGCGCATAAGCCATCTGCAGCTGGGAAAGCGCGTCACGCAGGGAGCGCAGCTCCTGCGCGGGAATGCTCCGCTCCAGGATGTCCAGCAGCGCCCTGACGGCGTCGATCGAGTCGCGCACCTGGTCGAGGTCGCGCTCCGAACCGGCGCTCGCGCCCGGCGCCGCCCCCCCGGCCTCGGCGGCCTGGGGCTCGCTCACCGGCGCCAGCCGGCGGGCGGCGATGTTCAGCAGCGAGACGACCGCCTGGGCGATCATGTCCGTGCTGGTGATGCGGTTCAGTTCGGCCTCATAGGCCGCGCGCAGCTCCTCCTCGCTCGGCTCGCCCGGGCCCTGGCCCGGCGCCGGCCCCGGCTCGCCCGCCGGTCCGCTCGCACCTTCGCTCATACCGTCACCTCCTGTCGATACGTCTCTCTCGTCTCGTTCACCGAGGCCGCGAAGACCTCCTCGCGGGTCGCGCCCGCCTCGATCATGCGGCGCTGGCGCTGTGCGCCGTTGCGCTCCGGGAACACAGGCTCTATGCCGAGCTCCGCCCGCACAGGGGCCGTCCAGCTCATCAGCCGGTCGATCGCTTCGCGCGCCGGGTACTCCTCGGCGCGCTCGAGGTCGATCAGCCGGCCGTCGAGGCCGAAGCGCGTCGCCCGCCAGACGTTCTCCTCGATCAGCCGCGGCGGCGGGTCCTCGAACGGCGTGCCCTCGTCGACGTCGCGGACCGCCTGAGCGACGGCGGCGACCATAAGCGAGGCGAGCGCGTCGGACTCGCGCGCGGTCGACTGGGCGTCGCAGATGCGGACCTCTACCGTGCCGAAGCTGAAATGCGGTCGGACCGACCACCACACCTGCGTGAACTCGACGATCGAGCGAGTGCGCATCAGGAACTCGTTGTACTCGCGGGAGGCCTGCCAGCCGCCGAACGCGTCGGGGATGCCGCAGCGCGGGAAGCTCTTGGTGAAGCTCTGGGTGCGGGCCGAGTGCAGACCGCTGTCGCGCCCGTCGAGGTAGGGCGAGTTGGCCGATATCGCCAGCAGCAGAGGCAGCACCGGACGCAGCCTGTCGCAGGCGCGGACCGCCCGGTCTATGCCTCTCACCCCCATGTGTATGTGCAGGCTGAACGTGTTGTTTCGCCAGGCGACGTATTTGAGCTCCTGCTCGACACGGCGGTAGTGCTCGGTGTCGATGATCGGCTGCTCGCGGTAGTCGGCCCACGGGTGCGTCCCAGTCGCGCCCAGCGCCACGCCGTGCGCTCCGACGAGCGCGAACAGCCGCGCGCGACGCTCGCGCTGGCGGGCGAGGGCGTCGTGCACGTCGGCTCCGGCGCCGGAGATGATCTCGATCTCCGAGGAGATCAGCTCGCCGGCCACGGCCTCCCGCAGCACGGGATCGCCGGCCGCCGCCGTGCACAGCTCCTCGAAGCGCGGCAGCAGGTCAAGCGTCTGTGGATGCAGGATCGAGAACTCCTCCTCCACCCCCACGGTGAAGTCGGGGGACTCGGCGAAGGTCTCGGCCGCTCGGTCTAGATCCTGGCTGTTCATCGCGTCGAGTCTGCGTGCGGTTGTGACGGTCAGGGGCGTGCTGCCTGCAGTGTTACTCGCGAGGCTGCCGGCGTCCTCAGGTCAGATAGAAGTACAGCGCGTAGAGCAGGTCCACCGCCGGGCTGGACGTGTGGACGGTCACCTCCGGCGGGACGTCGAGCAGCGACTCGGAGTAGTTGAAGATGATCTTGACGCCCGCCTCGACCAGCTCGTCGGC
>JAOPZB010000010.1 GCA_025964355.1 Solirubrobacterales bacterium
TCGGGTCCAGCTGGATGCGCGCGCCCTCGGGGATGCAGTTGCTCGCGCCGGAGTGACCATCGGTCTTGCTCGCGGGGTAGCGGTAGACCGATGCGCAGGTGTTGTTGCTGATGAACCCGAGCGCGTGCGCGATCCGCCCTTGTGTCATTTCGCCCAGCCGCGGGAGCCCTGCGAGCAGTGGCATCCCGGCGCCGGTTGCACCGCCGCCGGTGCCGTTGCCGGACATGCTGAAGCGTGTGCCCCAGCTGGCGCTCCAGCTCGTCGGCGATGTCCGCGATGCCCGCCAGAAGTCATAGCCTGTGCCCGTCGTCGAGTCGATCACTACCATCGACCCGTCCCCGCCGTGCGAGCTTTCTGCGTTGGTCGGGATCGGGATCAGCTGCTGTGAGAGCTGGCAGGTGCCCCAGGATTCGATGCACGACATGTGGTTGAACGGGTCGGCCGATGTCGACGTCCAAACGGGCGTGCCGTATTCGTACATGTCGGCATTGGCTTTCATTTCGCTGCCGAGGTAGCCGGCGATCGCTGCGCTGTTGGGGTCGACAGCGGGGCTGCTGGAGATCTGGGTGTTCCAGGGACTGGTCGCCGCGAAGGCCATCGCTCCGCCTGTGGGCGCCGGGACCGGAGCCGGGATGGGCGCGGGGACCGGAGCCGGGATAGGCGCGGGGACTGGAGCCGGGACCGGAGCCGGGACTGGAGCCGGGATGGGCGCCGGGACCGGAGTCGGGGTGGGTGTCGGGCGGTGTCTCTTCTTGGACGACAGCGCGACATTGTTGACAGGCTTCCTCACGGAAGCTTTGGTGGTGTGTCGTTTCGAGGTGGATCGCACGCGCACGCACGAGGTCTTGACGCTCGCCCTGCGATGCGTCCGTGAGAGGCGAGCGCGACCGTTACACCGTTGCGCAGCCCGCGCGTGTGTGACGTGAGTGGTGCGTTGGGCATGGGCCCGCCGCGGGGTAGCCCCTGCGTTTGTGCTGCCAGTGATAAAGGTGAGCGCGAATGAGCTCGTAAGAACTGCAAGTATCCGTGCATGACGTGTGAACACGTTTGACCCCCCGAGAGCGCGATGGACGATCCGATTGCCTGGCCTGCCATCGGTTCGCCGCGGCGGTCTCGCGTACGGCTCGGTCGGATGATGGACGGATGTCCACGGCATTCACTGGACGTATGTCCCATGCCCGATGCCCTGAGCACGGCGCAGAAGGAGCAGCTCCCCAGCACTGCAGGCGTGGCGCGTTCACCCCTCGGGCAACTTCGCACTCGAAGCGGCGCTCGTGCGGGCGTTACTGCGTGGTTCGCGTAAGCGCGGGGCCGATCACCCGGCGACCCCGGGCCATCTGGCGAACTTGGAGCTGTCTCGGCGCCAGGCCACCAAGCGCGGCACCGATGCCGAACAGGATCCAATAGCGCTGATCCGGGCCGTCCGAGAGGAAGAACAGCGCTATGAAGATGCTGATCTCGGCGACCACCACGGCGCGAGCGATCGTCGCGAGCTCAATCTGGCCGGCGGCATCAAACGCTTTCGCGGCACGGACACCAGAGCTCAAGATGCCCAGTACCAGGGCGATGAGCAGCCCCGAGCCGATCACACCTGTCTCGGCGAACGACTCAAGGTAGAGGTTGTGGACAACGTGCGGCCGGTCCGCAATTAACGCGACAGAGGTCAAACTGCCGGGCTGCTGGACGAATTCAGCCTCGTGGGCCACGAAATTGTCGAGGCCCACGCCTGTCACGGGGTTATGGCTCCCTACGCGCCAAGCCACCCGCCAGAGATCTGAGCGACCGGTTCCTCCCCCGTTGAAATGGGTGACTCGGTTCCATGCGCCCGGGTTGGCGGCGAAGAGGAGCAACGCGACCCCGACGACCATGGCGAGGACGGTGCCCACGAGCAGTCGCTGGCGCTTGAACAGGACGAGGGCCGCGATTGCCGCTCCGCCGGCCGCGAGCAGGCCTCCTCGCGACTCGCTCGCCACGGTCCCCACGACCAGGATCACGGTGCACACGGCAAGGAGCCATCGCATCGCCGCCCGCCGTGTTGTCGCGAACAGCGCCATCGCGATCACGACGCCGGCAACCGCCCCGGCAGCAAGGTAGTTCGGATCACCTGAGCCGCCGGTGAGGCGGCCTTCTGCCGCCTGGGACGCCGAGCTAAGGGCGCTTTCGGAGGCGCTCAGGCCGGTGGTCGCCATCCCGATGGCCACCGACGCCACGCCGCCGAAGACAAACGCCAGCAGGATCAGCCGAACGTAATGGGTACTCGAGACGGTGGTTGCCACGACAAAGAAGACGGCGGCCGCGACGTACCAGTCGACGAGTGATTCAGCGGCACGCCCCAGGTCCACCGACCACAACAGTGAAAGTGTGCTCCACACCAGGAGCGCCACGATCGCACTGACGAGAAAGCGCTGACGCGCGAGCACGGCGGCGCGCTGCTGGCGCGTCGCCGAGAGCGTGCCGATCCATGCCGCCAGCAGGAGGACCGCGACCACGGACGGACCCGACCACGCAAAGTGAAGCGTGTTCATGAACGAGAGCGGCACCCACAGCGCCAGCCCAACCCCCAGGTTCAAGAAGATGAGCGGCCCACAGAGAAGCGCGACCGCGGCGCTCAGGCCGTACGCCGCGTGGGCCGCGATCAGGACCCCTGTCAGGAGCGACGCCCCGGCCGCCACCGCGGCTACCATTCCCGGGCGCAGCAGCGGTATTGGACGGCTCGCCAATGGCCCGACTAGGCTCGCGAGCGACTCAGCCAGCTGCGAATGCGTGGCTCATCCGCCTGGGCCTGTCCGTAGTAGGCATAGCTCAGACGGCTGGGACTCTCTCCGACGATGATCATGCCGAGTGGCGTACGGTTGGCTCTGGCGAGAAGGTCTCTCATGAACTGGAAGCTCGCCCTTCTCGTGTTGGTCGGTCGTGCAACGACGATTACCTCGTCCACGAATGGCAACAGCTGGTAGGCGTCGCTCACCTCTCCAAGGGGGGGCGTGTCGATCACCACGTAGTCGGCCATCTCGCGCAGCTGGGCAATCATCTCCGGCATTCGGGCTATCACCGGGCGCAGCAGGTCCTCGCTCGCCTCCGGTCCGGCCGGCAGGACGCTGAGTCGCGGGACGTTGCCCTGGGCCAGGGCGAGTGAGAGGCGAGAGGGCTCGTCGAGCAACGAGGTGACGCCGGGACCACCGTCCACGCGTAAGACGGAGCCAAGATCCGGCTTACGCAGATCCAGGTCCATCAGGATGACGCGGTGGTCGGCTTCGGCCAGCGCGGTGGCGATGGAGATGGCGGATGTCGTCTTCCCGTCCCCGCTGGAGCCGCTCGTGATCAAGATCAGGCGCGCACCCTCCTCGTCTGGGCGTGCGTCGGTGTCGAGTTGGACGCGGATCATGCGGTAGGCCTCCCGGACCGCGATCGGCATCGGCGCAGGCTTGCCGTTGGTGCTCGCCCGAACCCTCCGTGGGAGGTTCGGAACGTAGGCCAGGGCGGGAAGCGGGTACAGGTCGAGCAGCTCATCCGACTGGCGAATGCGATCGCTTGCCATCTCGGTTAGCACGGCGGCCCCGGAAGCCAGGGCGAATCCGGCGACGAGCGCGAGCAGGATGACCAGCCAGGCGGGCGTGCCGGTTGGCGTGCTGGGCAGCGCGGCGCTCTGTGCAAGCGAGAAGTTCGGGTCCTGTCCCGCGATGAGCGAGGCCAGGAGCGCGTGACGCTCCTGGGTGACGATGTCTCCTGCCGGAGTGGGTTCTTCGGTCTCCGACTTCAGGCCCGCCACCTCATTGCGCAGGAGGGCCCGCCGAGCGTTCAGGCTCGACGTCGCGAAGATATCGGCGAGCTGCTGTGCGGTCCGTGCAGAAGTCGATTCACCGCTTACAGAGATGATGTTGCTCTGCCCCTGTGGTTGAACGGTGATTTTTTCCCAAACACGCGTTGGGGTCCAGCCACGACCCATGCTGATTGCCGCCAGCCCAGCGGCTTGCGGAGTATGGAGCAGGCTTGAGGCGGTTTGACTCAAACGTGTGGGATCGCTCGAATCGCGCAGAACGGGCAGGCCGTTCGCGCCGTTATTGTCTGATGGAACCGGCGTGAACAGGATGTCGGCGGTCGCCTTGTAGTTAGTGGTGCGATGTGCCAACCAGGCGATCGAGCCGGCGAACGCCGCAAGCATCACGACGACGACGATCATCGGATGGGATTTGACCGCCTTCAAATAGGGAGCAGCTGCTCCCTGTTGAGCGTTCGAGCCTGCCGAAAAGGGGCCGGCGATGTCGGGGGGAAAGGCTCGCTCCACGCCCGGTGAGTATAGCCCGCGATCCGGCGGAGTTCCACTGAGTGCAGTCGTGCGACGCCCCTGATCCAGGTACAGTGGCCATCTGGCCATTTCCGCTTCGATCATTCGTCCGTCGAGCCCGGGCCACCGTTGAGATCTTCGTGAACCTGCCGCCGAGCATCAGCCCGACTCACGATGTGGAGGAGGTCGAGGTCCATGATCCGGAGCCGTTGACCGGCCGCGCGGTCCGGAGCTTCGCGTGGTCGGCGCTCTCGTTCGGGGGCAGCAAACTCGTCGTCTTCGTCAGCACCATCGTGCTGGCCCGAATCCTGACCCCGGGCGACTTCGGCACGGTCGCGGCGGCCACCGCGGTGATCGTGTTCTTCGACGTCGTGCTCGATCTCGGGATCGGCGCCGCCGTGATCTACGAGCAACAGGGTGGGGTCACCAACAGGGTCCAGACGGCCTTCACCCTCAACGTGATCATCACGGTTTCGCTAACCGCGATAGGCATGCTTGCCACGCCGGCGATCGCCGCGTTCTTCGGGCTGAGCTCCCACGAGAACGTCTTCCGTGCGCTGTTCGTCTATCTCTTCATTCGCGGCATGGGCCAGCTTCAGGACTCGATGCTGCAGCGGGACCTGCGCTTCGCCCGGCGTGCGACCGTCGAGATCACACGCGCGATCGCCAGGGCGGCGATCTCGATCGTCCTCGCGGCCGCCGGCTACGGAGTGTGGGCGCTGATAGTAGGCCTGCTCGCCGGAGAGCTCACGGGAACGGTCCTCTCCTGGGTGATGGTGAAGTTCTGGCCGCGTTTCACACTGGACCGACAGGTTGTCCGTGCTCTGATGGGCTTCGGCCTCGCCTACATCGCGCTGAAGCTCGTCGACGCGATCGCGATCGACTCCGATTACCTGGTGGTCGGTCACCGCCTGGGTGCGACAGAACTGGGGTTCTACTCCATGGGTTACCGGTTACCGGAGCTGGCGCTGATGAGCCTCTACTGGATATTCGGGGCCGTCGCATTTCCGATCTACTCACAGGCGCGTGCCCGCGGCCGCGACGTTTCGCTGAAAGCGATGCTCCGTGCGTTGCGGTTAATCACTCTGTTCAGCTTTCCAGCAGGAGTGTTGCTCGCCCTCTCCTCCAGAGACATCATCTACGTCGTCTTCTCGGCGAAGTGGGCGCCCGCGATCACCCCGATGGTGCTGATCTCGTTGATGACGGCGATCGTCTCCATCGGATTCTCATCAGGTGACCTCTTTCCGGCGATGGGTAAGCCGGGCACGCTGCTCATCCTGAATGCCCCGCTCACGGCCCTGCTGGTCATTGGGTACATCATCTTCGTTCCCTACGGGATTGTCGCGATCGCCGCGGCGCACGTCGTCATGTCGCTCGCCGCTCAGGGCGCCCGGCTGCTGCTGGTCAGCAGGATGTTCGGGACCAGCGTGCTCGAACAACTGCGCGCCATGTGGCCAGGCGTCTGCGCCATGGCGGGCGTCATCCTCTTGGCCGGTCCGGTGCGGCTGTTCCTACCGCACGGGTTGCTGGCGCTCGCACTGCTGCTCATCTGCGGGCTGGTGGGCGCCGTTGCCGGCCTTCGCGCCGGAGCACGTGACACGATGTTCGAAGTGCGCAGCCTGGTCGGCTCTCTGCTTCCCGCAAGGGCCTGACTCGCGCGGCCGATGAAGGTACTCATGGTCATCGACTCCCTGAGCCTCGGCGGCGCCGAGCGAGTGCTTGCGACGCTCAGCCGGGTCGCCCCGGACGCCGGGTTTCACTTTGACGTGCAGGTGCTGTCGCTGCCCGGCTCGCACCGCTCGGCGATGGAGCCCGTGCTCGAAGCCGCGGGCGTCCCGACCGACTACCTGTCGATCAGGCGTCTCGCAGATCCGCGGGCCCTGCCGAGGCTGGTACGTGCCATTCGTGACTCCGACTGCGACGTCGTGCATGCACATCTCGAGTATGCGGCGACGCTCGTGCCGGTCGCCGCTCGCATCGCCGGCCGCCCCTGCGTGTGCACCTTTCACCACGTCGCTGTTTCGCTCAGCAGGAAGGAGGCGCTCAAGGAGCGCCTCGCGGTCCTCGCCGCCAATCGCAGCGCCGGCGTGGTGTTCGTCTCTCGCGCCTCGCTCGAGAGCTTCGCGCGCACATACGGTGGCCCGAGGAAGAACTGGAGCGTCGTCGAGAATGGGGTCGATCTCGAGGCGTTCACCCCCGGGCCCGCGGCGATGCCGTCGGAGCTTGCGATTCCCCCCGGCGTCCCGGTGGTCACCGTGGTCGGGGCGCTCCGCTGGCGAAAGGGACACCACGTGACGCTGGCCGCCTGGCCGACCGTTCGTCGCAGCATTCCCGATGCACGCCTCCTGATCGTTGGCGACGGCCCGGAGGCCGGGCGCCTGCGCGAGCAGACGAGCGCGCTGGGCCTTGACGACAGCGTGGTCTTCGCGGGCATGCGGACCGACGTCGCCAGGCTGATGCGCGCCTCATCGCTGCTGGCGCTGCCGTCCCAGCACGAGGCGCTGCCGACGACGCTGATGGAGGCCGCCGCATGTGGCCGGCCGGTGATCGCCACCGACGTTGACGGCATCCCCGAGGTGGTCGCCGACGGGGAGACCGGCACGCTGGTGCCGTTTGGCGATGAGGCGGCCTTTGCGTCGGCTGCCATCGCGTTGCTCGCGGATGAGCAGCGGCTCCAGGCCATGGGGGTGAGCGCACGTCGTCTTGCCGAGGAGCGGTTTGACGCGGGGCGCTGGGCGGACCGCCTGTTCGAGGTCTACGCACGAGCCGCGGATGTCGCCCGGTCACCCGCAGGGGGTCGAGAATGCGCCTTGCGATAGTCGAGCCGACATCGCAGGGCGGTCTGCTGCACTACGCGGTTCAGCTCGCGGATGCGCTGGCGGCGCGGGGCAACGCCGTGGATCTCATAGTTCCGCGCGAGAACGAGCTCTCAGCGCGTGAGGGACCGGCGCGTCGAAGGGCGATATTGCCGGACCCTGCGCCGCCCGACGACGCGCTCTCGCGGGTGAAGATCATCAGGCGAGCGCGAGTGGCGAGCCGCCTGCTGCGGTCGTGGGCGAGGATCAACTGGGAGCTTGCCCGTCGGCGTCACGATGCCGTGATCCTCACCTCCGATGTGGACCTCTCGCCCGTGGCACTCGCGGTCATCGCGATCACATTGCAGCCTCGCGGCATGCTCGTCGCCGGGATCGGGCACAGCGCGCGACCCTTCAACCGCTGGGAGGGCGGCGAGCTGTTCGTGGACTCGCGCGCGCTCAACCTGCTGCTGCGAAAGGTCTATTCGCGCCTGGACGTCCTGTTCGTGCATGGCGAGCGCAGCAGGTCGGAATTCCAGGCGATCTGGTCTCCGCCCAACCTCGTGGTGATCCCGCACGGCGACGAGCGGATCTTCGCCACAGACCCTCCGCCGCCATCCGGAGAGGAGCGCGTTCTCTTCTTTGGGGACTGGCGCAAGGTCAAGGGGCTGCCCGTTCTCATGGACGCCTTCGAGCGCCTGCTGGCTCGACGCCCGGACGCGCGGCTGACCATCGCCGGAACTCCCTGCCCGGGAGATCTCGATCCCGACGAGGTGCGCGCCTGGGCGGCGCGACACGCAGAGAACGTGGAGATCGTCGATCGCTACGTACCGGTCTCGGACGTGCCGGCGCTCTTCGGCACGGCGCGGGCTGTGGTGACCCCGTACCTCGTCGGCTACCAGAGCGGAGTCGTGCATCTTGCGATGACGATGGCTCGGCCCGTGGTCGCCAGCGAGGTGGGTGATCTCGCCTCGGTGGTGCTCGACGGAGTGACCGGGCTCACCGTCCCTGCTGGCGAGCCCGCCGCGCTGGCTCAGGCGCTCGAGCGGATCCTCTATGACCCCGGCCTGGCCGAACGGCTCGGCTCTGAGGGTCACAGGCAGCTGCGCGAGAACGCAAGCTGGGAGGTGGTGGCCGAGCGAGTCGAGCGCGCGCTGGCCCGGGAGCGAGATGGTGGGGTGCGCTGAGGCTACGGTGCGGGCGTCACGAGCCGCGTGCTTTGGCCACCTAATATGCGAGCGCGATCGGCCGCCGATCTGACGCCGACCACGGCGGCGTGATGGCGCGGAATGGGCGCCGCCTGGAACCCGAGCCCCTCGAGGTCCACGATGCAGTCGGGGACCGTGTAGTCGCCATGGAGCTCCACCTTGATCGACAGGACGCTGTCCACCCACTCCGTGTTCTGGCTGAGGACGGGGCGCTCGGCCCCCTCGATATCCATCTTGACGTAGTCGATGATCGCCCCCTGACCATGCGCGAGCAGCGCGTTGAGTGAGATCGACGGTGCCTCTGTGAGCACCGCCGCGCCCTGCTCCTCGACGACGTGGAAGCTTTGAACTCGTCCCGTCGGCCGCTCGTATGACACCGTGCCGGTCGACGTCCAGACTCCTGCACACATGACCTCACAGCGATCATTCCACGGTGCGACGTTCTCGCGGCATATCGCCGCGTTGTCCGAGTCGAGCTCCACCCCGACGATGTGCGCCCGTGGGCACAGGACAGCGAGATGTGCCATCGTGATGCCCACGTTCGCGCCGAGGTCCCAGATGTTCTCCATGTCGCGCAGCGGAACCCCCGCCGGAGGCGCGTGGTGCAAAAGAGAGAACGCGTCGCGCGCAACGCTGTCGTCATCTGTGAACGGGCGCAGTCTCACCGCTGCTCCGCCAAGCTCGCGGAAGCGCACGGCAACTGTCGCGCCGCTCTCTCTCATTCTCGCCGGGGGATTTTCAAGGATACGGTAGGCGCGGAAGCTCCTCAGGTCTCCCACAAGCCTGCGCGTAGCCGGATATTGAGTCAGCGAGATGATTCCCCGGCGCAGCTTGCGCGGCAGCAGACGGCGCGCGACGCCGTACATAACCCGGGCTGCCATCCCCCGCGCATCACCATCATCGGCCACGGCGCTCGAGTCGGTCGCCTCCTCTTCTGACAGCCCTGGCTGGCTCACGCCGCCTCTTCCATGAATTGAACCGCCCGCCTGCATTGTGCCTCGCGTGTGTGTGCTCGCGCGATCTCGAGTCCGGCCGCGATCATAGCGTTGCGCAGGGGCGCGTCGGCGGCGAGGCGGCGCAGCGCGGCCGCTGCAGCGCCGGGGTCCCCCGGTGGAACGAGCAGCGCCGCCTCTCCCACCGTCTCGGCGACGGCGCCGACATCGGTCGCGACAACCGGAAGCCCGGCGGCGAACGCCTCGAAGAGGACCTGCGGAACACCCTCGGTGAGTGAGGCGTGCAGAAATAGGTCGCTGTTGCGGTAGACCGCCTGCAGCGCCGGCCCCACGGGGACGAAGCCACGCAGCTCTGCGTGCTCGGCGACGCCACCGGCGATGATGCGATCGTGAAGCGGCTGTGCCAGCGGCCCCTCGCCGCAGACGACCAGCCGCCAATCGCCTTCGCCGTCGTCGAGCAGACCGAGCACGTCGGCGAGCAGCAGCGGATTCTTCTCGTTGTCAAGGCGGCCCACGCTGAGAACCACCGTCTCCCGGCCGTCGCTGGAGGCGGCTGAGCTCGCGTCGGGGATGAGGTCGTCCTCGCCGACGAGCGCGATGCTGACCGAAGACAATCGCCGAGCGTGCTTGTAATGCTCCGCCAACTTCGGACCGACCACGATCACCGCGCAACTGCGTCCGAGCACCCGGAACGCGCCCTCCAGTCCATAGGCGACCAGCCGCAACAGGAGGCGTTCGGGGTGGCGGTTCCGTACGTAGGACACATAGTCCTGCCTAACCCCCAGGACGACCCGTCGACGACGCATCTTGGCCAGCACCGTGAACATGACCGCCAGCGGATTCGGTCCAAACAGCCATACAGTGTCGACGTCGGAGAGCGCACGCCAGAACAGGACCGCGGATCTGCCGAGGACGATGACGACGTTCAGCGGATTTGACAGTCGCCGGTAATAGGGAAGCGGCTCGTACTGGGTCGACTCCGGCAGAGGGAAATGCCACGGCTCCGGCTGAGGGTCAAGCCGGCCGATCAGAACGAGACGCTCGACCGACGCGCTGAGGCCCAGGAGGAAGACGACGAACGCCTGTTCCGCATACACATGACCGGCATGGCGCCGGTAGGGGAAGTCGCTGTAAGCTCCTAGGCGCAACGTCGGCCATGCTAGCGAAGCGGCTCGACCGCAACGGCAGCCGGGCCTAAGCCGGCTTCGACCCGGTCTCGAGCAGTCGCTTCAGAATCGGAACGGCGACCGGCGCCGCGTGAGCGGGGTTTGCCACCTGATAGTGATAGTGCAGTCCCGGGGTGGCGTTGACCTCCAATATCGTTCCTCCCGCCTCGACGAGAGAACGTGTCGGGTCGGGGGTCACCAGATCGATTCCAGCCAGCTGGATATGGAGCAGACGTGCAGCATGTGCGGCTTCTCGCACGAGTTGCGGCGACACATCGTCATGACGTAGCGTCGAGTTTTCTGCCGTCGCGTTTTCGCCAACGGTGCTCTTGACTGTGATGCGCTTTCCGGCCGCCAGCACGGAGTGCAACGAAGCTCCGCTGCGGCGGACGGCGAGCTCGCAGTCGAGGTCGATGCGTATCAGGCGCGACACGTCTCCACCGGCGGCCTGCAGCCGCCGTTGGTTCTCGGCCTCGATCAGGCTCAGCACGCTCATCGTCCCGGTGCCGGTGACGCATGGTCGCCGCCGCTGCACGATGCCGAGCAGCTCGCCTTCGAGGAACAGCAGTCGATACTCGTCGCCCGGAGTCTCGTGTTCGATCAGGATGCGGTCGTCCCAGCGTGCGGCCTGCAAAGAGGCCCGGAGAAGGTCATCGCCGGTCTCGACACCACAGGTCACCCCCAGTCCGCCGCTCGTGCCGTTGGCCGGCTTGACCACACATGTCGAATCGCTGCCGCGAAGGTATGACAGCGCCGCTGCCCGGTCGTCGCCCTGGGTCTCCAGGTGCTCTGGCACCGGCAGCCCGTTCTCGGCGAGCAGCCGATGGACGAGCGACTTGTCAAGCGCCAGCGCCAACGTGACGGGGTGGTCGAGCATCACGAGCTGGCGATAGAGGACGGTCTGGACTCCGTCGCGGGAGGCGATCAGGTAACCGTCGGCCAGCTCGTCCAGATCGGCCCCCACCGCCGTGGCCGTCTGCTCCCAGATCCGCCGGTAGACCTGCGTCTGGCCATCCGAGAGCTGCTGCGCGTCGATGTCGGTGGCGGCTCGTACGCGTTGGGACCAGGCGGGCAGGCCAAGCGTGCGCATCGAGTCGAGCTGGGGCGTGATGACTCGGCCCGCGCGGCCCATCCGGGCAAACGAGCCGAGTACACGTGTCGTCAGCCTGGGCTTTGCGGCTTTCATCCGCTGAGTCCTACTCCTGAGAGCAATGCGTGGGCTCGCTCCTGGAGATCCTCGTGACCGAGAGCTCCGCATATGTCGGCGACGCTGGCGAGCTCCTCGCGGCTTATCGGCACGCCGCCCTGTCG
>JAOPZB010000020.1 GCA_025964355.1 Solirubrobacterales bacterium
ACTGCGTCCCTGCGGGGCATCTTGCGCCTCCTCAAGGTAGCGGGCCCACGGCTCGAGGTCAGCGCGAGGCGAGGGGAGTGATCCCGGGCACTCGCACCGTCAGGTGATATGCACTGTGGCCGCGTCGCGGTGCGAGGCGCCGGCCGCTGAGACCGCTCGCACCGTGATGTTGTATGCCCCTCTGGGGGCGAGCTTCCGCTTGATCTTCCCGTTCCACGTGATCTGGCAGCGACCGGCCTTGCGGCACGCGATGGTCAGTGCGGCGACCACCCTCTTGCCGCGCATTACGGTAAGCGTCACCTTGGCTGGGCCGCTCAGGACGAAGGACACCTTCAGCGGCTTGCCATGCGCGACCCTGTAACTGACAGCTGACAGCCAGACCATCAAGCGCGGGCCAGCTCCCGTCTGCGCGGTGCCGCCCGTCTGCCCCGTCCCGCCCGTCTGCCCGGTGCCGCCCGTCTGCCCAGCCCCGCCCGTCTGCCCCGTCCCGCCGGAGCCCGTGAGCGCGTGAGTGGCGATCGTGAGGAGCTGCCTGGCGCTCCCCACGTTGCCGGCAGGATCCATAGCCGAGGAGACGACGAGCCAGGTGCCCTCACCGACAACGGTGGTCACGTTCCACGAGCCGTTGGGTTGCACCAGCGTCGTCATCGTCTGTCCCGCGATCGACACCGTGACGGTCGTGCCGGGCGCAGCGTCGGATGTCCCCGCGATGGTAGGGGTGAGGCTGTTCGTCGTCGCGGTCGATCCGCCGGTGATCGCGACGAACGGCGGCACCGTGTCGACCGTCAGCGTCTGGGTGTAGCTGGCCCGGTTCCCTGCCGTGTCGGAGACCGACATGATGACGAGATGCGGGCCATTCGAGAGGGCGGCTGCGGTCACGGACCAGCTCCCGTCGCCCAGAACCAGCCCGGTCAGCGTCTGGTCAGCGAGCGTCACGGTCACGGTCGTGCCGGGCGCGACGCTCGCGGTGCCAGAGATGTCCGGTGTCGCATCGTTGGTCAGCGCGTTCGCCCCGCCTACCATCGTTACTGCCGGGGCAATGGTGTTGACGGTCAGCGCCTGAATGCGGATGCCGTTGTTGCCGGCCGGGTCGGTGACGGAGGCGGTGACGGTCCGGGTGCCATCGGTCAGCGCGGTGGGGGTCACGTTCCACGTTCCCCCCAACTGCACGAGCGCGGTGAGGGTCTGCGAGTCAACGGTCACGTGAACGACCGTGCCGGGCGCGACGTCGCTAGTACCCGCGATCGTCCGGGCCGGGTTGTTCGTCGTCACGGACGGTCCGCCGTCGATGGTGATAACGGGCAGCACCGTGTTGATGATCAGCTGCTGGGTCGCGCTCCCCTGGTTGCCGGCGCCGTCGCTGACCGAGGCGACGACCGGGTAAGTGCCGTTCGCCAGTGTCGCCGACGTCACCGACCATGCGCCGGCGGACGGCGTCGCCGTGAGTGTCTGCCCCGCGATCGTCACGGTGACGACCGCCGGTTCCACGACGTCGGTCGTGCCGCTGATCGTCGGGGTCGACTGGTTCGTGATAGCGGTTGTCCCGCCGGCGACCGCGACCGCCGGCGGGGCGCTGTAGAACTCGTTGGAGTCAAGCGAGACGGCGCCGGTGAGGGCCAGCGTGCGGCCGTTCACCAGCGTGCCGGCGCCGATCGCGATCGCGTTGACTGCCATGAGCGTTCCTGAGAACGTGGCGTTCGCGCCGACTGAGCCGGCGCCGTTGACCTGCCAGAACACGCGCGACGCCTTGGTCCCATTGGTCAGCGTGACGCGGGCCCCGGCCGCCATCGAGAATGCGCCCCCGATCTGGAAGACGAAGACGGCGTTTGGGTCGCCCCCGCCATCGAGGATGACGGTTCCGGTGTTTGCCACGGCGGCGGCGCTGGAATACAGGCCGGGTGAGAGCCTCAGGCCGATAAGATCGCCCGCCAACGCGCTACCAGCCGCCCTACTGGCGACCTCGTTGTACGCGGCGACGAGGGCGCTGTGGGCCTGGACGGCTGTGTTGCCGACCCGCGTCGTTCCGGTGACAATCCCCGGGGGAAAGCCGGTGGGCTGGGCGTTCACACTCACTCCGAGGTCGCCCCGGAGTGTCGTGTGGGGTGCGCCCGTTGCGTTGACGGTATTGCCGACGGAGGCTCCGCTCAACACCGCGTAGCTCGACGCCTGACCGAGTTCCACGATCGTCGTCGAGGCGGCGACGGCGGACGGGGCGGCCGGCCCGAAGCCTGCGATCAGCAGGCCAGCGGCGAGTGCTCCGAGGCAGAGGGCCTTCGCCAAACGTGAGCCAGCGCCGTCGAACCGGTGCGCGATCCCCGCTCCGAGCCCCGACACAGGCGCTAGAGAGCCTCGGCCGAGCGGCTGGACCGCCGCGAGAGCGCCACAATGACGTCGACGGGTCATCGGGCCCGAATTAGTTTGTCGGAAACTGACCATTACTCGGAACTATCGCCATATAGAACCCTGGGCCGTTGCGCCGGTCTTACTAGTAGCCGAATGGCAGCGTGTGCCGACTCCGCGAAGCCACAGGCGGAAAGCAGGAGCCCGCGCCCCCTCACATGCGATCGTCACAGGCCGCATGCAAGTCCTCGGCAAGGAGTGTGTAGCGAGCAACACCGTGAGCCCGGTCGGCCGAGGCGACTTCGGCGCGCGGGTGCAGATGCTCCGGCAATCCGCCAATCGTTGCCCGAGCCGGAAGCGCCCCAACCCTCGTGAGCCCGCCTGGCGTCTGGCCCACAACGACGAAAACCCCGGAAACACTTCGGCCAGAAACCGTTTGCCCGATTCAGGCAGGTCGAATTCTACGTCGATGCTGAGATATGTGGAGACAGCGAGGCCGGATTATCGTCGAGACCGCGAGCGAGGGTATCTGGATGCTCGACGAGAAGAACCGCACGACGGTCGCCAACCGCGCGCTGGCTGAGATGCTCGGCTACGAGCCGGAGGAGATGCGCGGCAGGTCGATCTTCGAGTTCATGGATCCGGCGGACGTCGAGGAGGCGCAGCGCAGCCTCGGACTTCGCCGAGAGGGCGTCGGTAACCAGCATGAGGTTCCGCTTCGCGCCAAGGACGGTCACAACGTCTCGACGCTGATGGCGACTAGTTCGCTGCATGACAGGAAGGGCGAGCATGTCGGCACGCTGGCGATGGTCACCGACACCACCGCGCAGAAGGCCGCCTCGGTCGAGCACGCGAATCTTGCCGCGATCGTGCAGTCGTCCGCCGAGGCGATCATCGGTATGAGTACCGACGGCGTCATCCAGTCCTGGAACGAGGCGTCGTCACGTCTCTACGGCTACACCGCAAAGGAGGCGCTGGGTCAACATGCGCCGAGTCTCCTTGCTCGCAATCCCTCGAAGCGGGAACAGGTCGTGGCCAGGGCGGCTGGTGGTGATGACCAGCAGCAGATCGAGAGCCAGGATCTCAGCAAGGATGGTCGCATCATCGATGTGTCAATGACCGTCTCCGCGATCCGTGACTCGGAGGGCCTGGTGATAGGCGTCTCCCGGATCGCGCGCGACATCGGCTGGAGCAAGCGCATGGAGCGCGAACTCCAGTACGTGGCTGAGCACGATTGGCTGACCGGTCTGTATAACCGTCGCCGCTTGATCGCCGAGCTCGATCGCTGCCTGGCGTATGCCGCGCGCTATAAACGCTCCGGTGCCGTCCTGGCGCTCGACGTCGACAACTTCAAGTTCGTCAACGACAGCGAGGGGCAGAGTGCGGGCGACCGGACGCTCAAGTCCGTCGCTGCAGTCTTGGACACTCGAACACGTGATACAGACATCGTCGCCCGCCTCGGTGGCGACGAGTTCGCGATCGTGCTGCCTGAGGCGACCGAGCAGGAGGCCCTCGAGGTCGCCTCGGACGTTCGCTCGCTGCTCTCCCAGCGACCGACGGGGCCGATCAAGCTAAGCGTTGGGATCAGCCTGTTCACGCCGGAGCAGAAGATCACCGCCGACGATGCCCTGGTCGCGGCAGGTGTCGCCCAATATGAAACCAAGGAGCACGGCGGGGACCAAGCGCGTGTTTTCAGCGGACGGGCTGGCGGCAGGCTGACGTGGGTTGAGCGGATTCGCGCCGCGCTGGCTGAGGACCGTTTCCTGCTCTATCGCCAGCCGATCGTCGACCTGCGCACCGGCCTGGTCGCCTACCACGAGCTGCTGATCCGCATGCTCTCAGAGGATGGTGAGATCATCGCACCCGGCGATTTTCTTCCGACCGCCGAGCGCTTTGGTCTGATCGGCGAGATCGATCGCTGGGTCACCGAACATGCGCTGCGCCTGGCGATCGACGGCGAGCGCGTCACGATCAACCTCGCGGGGCCATCGATCGGCGACGAGAGGATTCTGAGCCTGGTGCACGGGGCCATCGCCGATGGACTTGACCCCGCAGCCGTGCTCTTCGAGATCACCGAGACAGCCGCCGTGTCCAATTTCGAGAACGCCGAGCGTTTTGCCCGGACCCTCAATGACATCGGCTGCAATCTCGCGCTCGATGACTTCGGCACTGGCTTTGGGTCGTTTACATATCTCAAGTACGTCAACGCGCGCTACTTGAAGATCGACTTGGAGTTCGTGCGCCACCTTGTTAGCGACGACACCGACCAAAAGGTTGTCAAGTCGATCGTCGACATCGCCCACTCGCTCGACAAGAAGACGATCGCCGAGGGCGTCGAAGACGCCGCCACGCTCACGGCGCTCAAGCACGCCGGCGTCGACTTCGGCCAAGGCTTCTATCTCGGTGGACCCAAACGCCTCTGGCACCCTCCGCGATCAAGCAACGCGTGGGGAAAGACGAGCTTGCCGCAGCTATCCTGACTCTCAAGGCTCCCGCTTTGCGCGATTTGCGAGCGCCCGTCGAGCTTCGCTATAGACGCCCGGTCCGGACGATCGCGCTGGCCTGGGATGATGCTCATGAAGATCCGCGCTCCTCGGATCGAAGAATGGTGGGGACTTGAGAGCTTCATCATCCGCCACCCTGACGGAGTCGACCGTCGGCAGGAAGATCCGCGTGTAGTAGATGGACCCGGCGTGCGACGCCGGGTCGCCGCGTGCGCGGCGGATGGTCGACGTCAGGCGCCGATCGTCCTATCCAGCAGCGCGAACAGCTCGCTGAAGTGCCGCTCAGCCATCGTCTCATCGTAGGCGGCGGTGTCGCTCATCGTGTAGCCGTGGACGGCCCCCTCGTAGAGCTCTGAGCGGTATCGCACCCCGGCCTCCTTGAGGGCTTGCTCGAGCGCTGCCACGTGCTCCGGGGTCATGCTCGGGTCATTGTCGGCGTGGCCGAGGTAGAGCTCGGCGGAGATCGCGCCGGCGCTCAGGTGCGGACTGTCCTCGTCGTCGCTCACGAGCCCCCCGGCGTGGAAGGCGGCGAGCGCTGCGACGCGCTCGGGGTAGGCGGCGGCGATCCGCCACCCGACGCGCCCACCCATGCAATAGCCGGTGATGGCGAACGGCGGGCTCGCGACCTCACCCAGGTAGTCGAGGTAGGCGGCCCCGTCGCTGACGATCCGCTCGGGCGTCAGCTCGGCCATGGCAGGCCTCAGCCGCGCGAAGAACGGATCCCGCTGCGCGGGATCCTCCAGATCGGGCATCTCCATGTTCGACGCACGGCCCGCGCGATAGAGGACGTTCGGGGCGAGTACGACGAAACCCCGCGCTGCGATGAGGTCGACCATCTCCTCGATCCGGGGGCGCACGCCGAAGGCGTCCATTATGAACAGCACACCCGCATGGCTCCCGTCTTGCCCGGGGGGCCGCGAGAGGTAGGCGTCCGCCACGCCGTCCCGGGTACTGATGTCGACCATCTCGCCTTTCATCGCCGCCCGCTCCCGTCGTCGCTGGTGGGAGGGGTGCAGCTTAGTCACCTCAGCTGGACCAGCTCGAGGCGGCCGGCAGGGGACACGCGGACCGATCGCCAGCAGTGGCGTGAAGCGCTCGCACAACCGACGATTGCTCACGCCAAGGAGCAAATCGCCCACGCAGTATCTCGTGCGTCAGTCGTGCCGGATTGCGTCGAGGCCGCCGCGCAGGAAGCCCATCACGTCGTCGATCACCGCCATTACCTGCTCTGGTGAGGCTAACTCGGGCGAGGTGACCCGGTCGTGGTCGCGAATGGCACTGAGGGCGGTGGCGAGGGCGGCGGCAATCATCCGGGGACGGATGTCGTCGGGGCCAGCGTGGAGGTCCTCGGCGATCGCCTCGGCCATCAGTTGCTCGAACGGGGCAAAGCGGGCGCGCTGGTTTCCGCGCAGCGTCTCGTTGCCGGCAATGACGATGCGCCTGCGAAGCGCCACGTTGTGCGCCTCGTTGCTAGCCGGGCTCAGCGTTCCCGCGATGAAATCGCGCATTGCATCGAGGGCTGTCGCTCCGCCGGGCCGATCTCGGAGCACCTGTGCGAGGCGCTCCAGAATCTCCGGCATGTCGTAGAAGAGGATGTCCGCCTTGCTCGGGAAGTAGGCGAAGATCGTCCGCGGAGAGATCTCGGCTGCATCGGCGATCTCAGCGATCGTCGTCTCCTCGTAGCCGCGCTCGACGAACAGATCCAGCGCGACCTTGATGATCGTCTCGCGCGTCTTTCGTCTCTTGCGCTCGCGTAGTCCTGGACGGGCCTCAGTGGCGTTGCCGGGTTCCATGCCCTGAAGCATACCAATCCACCTACACAGAAGGAAAAACTGCACTCGGTGTTGACATTGGCATGCAGTCCTGGTATAAGTGCAGACTCTGCAAACTTGCCCATCCTGAAAGAGGTGAGCAGATGCTGACCACCAACCGCGAGCAGCCCGACTTGATGGCGCACTCAGCGGACCACGACCGGCGCTGGCTGATCCTCGCCGTCCTGTGCATTGCTCAGCTGATGGTCGTGCTCGATGCGACGGTCGTAAACATCGCCCTGCCCTCGGCACAGAAGGCGCTGCACTTCTCCGACGGCAACCGCCAATGGATGGTGACCGCCTACACGCTTGCCTTCGGCAGCCTCCTTCTGCTCGGCGGCCGGCTCTCGGATCTCTTCGGGCGCAGACGGACTCTGGTCACCGGCCTGGTCGGCTTCGCCGTCGCCTCCGCCGTCGGTGGTGCCGCCCAGAGCTTCAACGTCCTGATTGCAGCACGCGCGGTTCAGGGCATATTCGCTGCGATCCTGGCTCCCGCTGCGCTCTCACTGCTGACCACCACCTTCACCGACGCGAAGGAGCGCGGTAAGGCGTTCGGGGTGTTCGGCGCAATCAGCGGCGCGGGAGCCGCCATCGGTCTCCTCGTTGGCGGTCTCCTCACCGAGTACCTCTCCTGGCGCTGGAGCCTGTACGTCAACCTCGTCTTCGCCGCGGTCGCGGTGACAGGCGTCCTGTTGCTGCTGTCCAAGCGCTCGGGTGACGCCAGGCCGCGGCTCGATCTCTGGGGCACGCTGACCGGATCCGCCGGTCTGTTTGCGCTCGTCTACGGCTTCTCGCAGGCGAACAGGAGCGGATGGGGCGCATCGAGCACACTGGGCCTCCTGGCCGCCGGCGTGGTGCTCCTCGCAGTCTTTGTCGCGATCGAGCGCCGCTCGGACCACGCGTTGCTTCCGCTTTGGATCGTCACGGATCGCAACCGCGGCGGCGCCCTACTGGCCATCCTCGCCATGACGATCGGGATGTTCGGGGTGTTCCTCTTCCTCACCTACTACCTACAGCAGACGCTCCTCTACAGCCCTGTGAAGACGGGCCTCGCTTTCTTGCCGATGATCGGCGTCCTGATTGCCAGCTCTACAATCTCGAGCACCGCGCTGTTGCCGCGCTTCGGCCCACGCCTGCTCGTGCCAGCCGGCCTGTTCCTGGCGGCGATCGGGATGTTTCTCCTCACCGGGCTCGCTACGCACAGCACGTACGCGGCTCACGTGCTGCCCGGGCTCCTCGTGCTGGGCGTCGGCATCGGTCTCATCTCCGCGCCGGCGATGAATACCGCCACGCTCGGCGTCGACGGAGACGACGCCGGGGTCGGCTCCGCCACCGTCAACACGGCCCAGCAGGTCGGTGGCTCGCTCGGCACCGCGCTGCTCAATACGGTGGCGACCACCGCCACGACCAGCTTCCTCGCCGGGAAGGCGGCATCGCCGGTCCTGGCGGCGCAAGCAGCCGTGCACGGGTACACCACCGCCTTCTGGTGGGCGGCGGCGATCTTCGCGGCCGGCGCCGTGGTTTGCGGCCTGCTTCTGCGCTCCGGTGCTCCCTCTCGCGAACCGCAGTCCAGCTCGCCCCCGCGCGAGACGTCACCGCACCAGGAAACCGAAGGAGAAGGGAGCTTCAGATCGGCTGTACCCACCCTGTAACTGCACGCTCCGCACACTGGCTCGCTCTGAAAGGTCCTCTCATGCTGAGATTGACGCGCTGGATAATCGCCCACCGACGACTCGTCGCAATCGGCTGGATCTGTTCGGCATGATGATGGCCACCGCCGTGTTGACGAGACATCGTGGCGAGACGAGATGGGCGAGAAGCAATCTTCACTTCCAGCGCGCCGAGGAGTGCCCGCGATGACCGTGCGCACGTGCAGCGCAATCGTCGCTGCCGGCGTCTCCGAGCGCCGGGGCGGCCTGTCTGATGAAACCGCCAATGGGTAGAGAAGGACAGACCCCCCGATCGACGCGTCCCGAATGGCGCGACAGACAAAAGCTTGCGTCTTCGCATTCGAGGTCTCGCTCGACGCTGGCCGGCTCTGCTCCCGCTGGCGCCCTGTCGCGGATCTCCTCGAGCTTGAGCTCCGGCGTGCTCCGCCCGGCGAACACGCCGCCGAATGGCTGGAGGACGATGCCGATCCCGTCGAGCCGATCCGCTCGGCCGCGGGCAACGGTAGCGTGGCCGCAAACCGAGGTCGAAGCGGCCGCGGAGCGTCTGCCGCTAGCGGAGGCGCTCAGTCCCGCCGAGACTCGAGTCCTGCGTTACCTGCCGACTCTCCTCTCACTACGCGAAATCGGCGATGAGCTTTACCTGTCGGTGAATACGATCAAAGTTCACGTCCGGCATATCTACGCCAAGCTTGAGGTTCACAGCCGGCGCCGGGCGGCCGAGCGTGCCCGTGCTCTCGGTCTGCTCTAGCACTAGGAGCTCAAGAGCCCAAAATGCCCGCTACCAATGCACGATCGGCTTTGGCACCCCACAGGCTTCGGTAGCGTCGCAGCATGAGCCGCTCCGTCTCGACGAGCGTGCGTCGGGTGATCCCGCTGGTTGTCGGCTGGGAGCGCCTGCCGCGGTCCTATTCGATCCACGGTGATCGCTCGGGTGAGATCCTGACCGAGCCGGTGCCGGCGGTCCTGCTCGACACGGACGACGGCTGGACGCTGATCGACACGGGGATCAACACGGCGCTGGTCCGCGACCGCGCGCTCTACGAGCGCCTTCACGGGCGCAACCACGCGATCGTTCCGATCCTGCCTGACGCCGAGGGCGAGCCGCTCGAGAACGCTCTCGCCGGCCACGGCCTGGTCCTCGGTGACATCGCCCGTATCTACCTGTCCCATCTCCACAACGATCACGCTGGCGGCCTGCGCCTGTTCGGCCCCGGCGTGCCGGTCTGGGTGCAGCGCGCCGAGCTCGAATACGGGCTCAGCGATCACCCCTTCCCGGAGCGCCACGGGATGTTTCGGATCGACTTCGACGACCCCGACATCGACTGGCGGCTGCAGGACGGCGACGGCGAGTTGACCCCCGGGGTCACTGCCGTGCTCACGCCCGGCCACACTCCCGGGCACCAGAGTTTCGTCGTCGACCTCCCCGGCGGCGAGGGTTACGTGTTCGCCTTCGATGCAGGCGACCTGACGGAGAACTTCGATCAGGAGATCGCCGTTGGCGGCTTCGTGCACTGCGAGGCGGAGGACACGCTCGCTCCGATCCGCATGCTCAAGACGATCGCCGCCGAGCGCGGCTACAGGTTGATCCCGGGGCACGACCCGAAGGTCTGGCCGGCTCTGCTCGAGGAACTGGCGCCGGGCGTGGCGCCGCTCACGCCGGGCCCGCTGCGCTAGATCCATCCTCCGGCGCGCCACGCCACCAGGTCGATCTCGACCAGGGCGTCGGCCGCGAGGCCGTGGACGCCGACACAGGTGCGGCTGGGGAGCCGCTCAGGGAACCAGCGCTGATAAGCGGAGTTGAAGTCGGCGTAGTCGTTCCAGTCGAGCAGATACGCGTGGACCTGGATGACGTCTGTGAGCGTCCCACCGACGAGCTCGAGCACGCGCGCCAGGTTCGCCATGACCCGGCTGGTCTGCTCGGCGATGCCGCCGTCGACGAGCGTCCCGTCCGTCCCTGTGGGCATCTGCCCCGTGACGTAGAGCGTCTGGCCGGCCGAGGTCGCGTGGGCGAACGGCGCGACCGGCGGGGGGACGCCGTCGGCAGGAGTGAACGTCCACGACCCGATCATGGACGCAGGAATCCGAAGCAGCGCTTGTCGATCCGGCCGTGGACTCCCTGACGACCGTCCACGACCTGGGTGACGACGAAGTCCACCGCGAGGCTCGAGAAGGCGTAGGCGTCGTCGCGGCTGAGACCGAAGCGTGAGCCCAGCAGGTCGAGCGTCCGCAGGGCGGCGGAGTGCATCGCCTCGTCCAGGTCGTCGCCGAAGCCGTGCACCATCAGCTCGGTTGGCGTCTCCAGGACGGGGGCGCCGAGGCTGATGTCCGAGCGTAGGCTGAGGCGGGCGACAACGTTCAGCGAGGCCTCCAGGGCCGTGCCGCTGACCTCGCCGTCACCCTGGGAGACGTGCGGGTCGCCGAGGGAGAGCAGTGCCCCGGCGACCTGGACCGGGTAGTGCATGCGTGCACCGGCTCCGATCCGCCAGTTGTCGATGTTGCCGCCGTGTTCGCCCGGTGGCACAGAGGAATGGCGCCCGCGCGCGGCCGGCGCCACCCCCATCGTCCCGAGGTGCGGACGCAGTGGCACCACGACCCCCTCAAGTGCGGGC
>JAOPZB010000240.1 GCA_025964355.1 Solirubrobacterales bacterium
ACCCCGACGCGATCTTCCTCGCCAACGGCCCTGGCGACCCGGCGGCGCTCGGCTACATCGTCGAGACGGTCCGCGCCCTCGTCGGGCGCAAGCCCGTGTGGGGCATCTGCCTCGGCCACCAGCTGCTGTGCCGCGCGGTGGGCCTCGAGACGTTCAAGCTGCCCTTCGGCCACCGCGGGGCGAACCACCCCGTCCGGGACCTGCAGACGGGCCGCGTCGAGATCACCTCCCAGAACCACGGCTTCGCCGCCGTCGGCCCGGGCGGCGCGCGGACGATCGACGCCGACGAGCCGCTGCGCTGGGAAACGGACTTCGGCGCCGCAGCGCTGTCGCACGTGAACCTCTATGACCGCACCGTCGAGGGGCTCGAGCTGCTCGAGGTGCCCGGCGGGACCGTGCAGTACCACCCGGAGGCCGGCCCCGGGCCCCACGACAGCCTGTATCTGTTCGACCGCTTCCTGGAGCGAATTGCCGCGGCGTAGCGACATCCACAAGGTCCTCATCCTCGGATCGGGCCCGATCGTGATCGGCCAGGCCGCCGAGTTCGACTACTCCGGCGTGCAGGCCTGCAAGGTGCTGCTCGAGGAGGGCTACGAGGTGGTGCTCGTCAACTCCAACCCGGCCACGATCATGACCGACCCCGAGTTCGCCACCGCCACCTACATCGAGCCGCTGCTCGCAGGACCCGTCGCGCAGGTGATCGAGCGCGAGCGTCCCGACGCGCTGCTCGCGACGCTCGGTGGGCAGACGGCCCTGAACCTCGCCAAGGAGCTGCACGACGATGGCACCCTGCAGCGCTTCGGCGTCGAGCTGATCGGCGCAAACTACGAGGCGATCGCCTGCGCCGAGGACCGCGAGCTGTTCCGGGCGGCGATGGCGAGCGCCGGACTGCGCATGCCGCGCAGCGCGATCGCCACGAGCGTGCAGGAGGCCTGCGACGCGCTGCCCGACATCGGCATTCCCTGCATCGTTCGCCCCGCCTACACGCTCGGCGGGCGCGGTGGCGGCATCGCACGCAGCGCCGACGAGTTCAGGCGCATCGCCGCGCTCGGTCTCGAGGCATCTCCGATCGGCCAGGTGCTGATCGACGAGTCGGTGATCGGATGGGGCGAGTTCGAGCTCGAGGTGATGCGCGACAACGCCGACAACGTCGTGATCGTCTGCTCGATAGAGAACGTCGACCCGATGGGCGTCCACACAGGGGACTCGGTCACAGTCGCGCCCCAGCAGACGCTGACCGACAAGCTCTACCAGCAGCTGCGAGACCAGTCGATCGCCGTCATCCGCGCAGTCGGGGTGGAGACCGGCGGATCCAACGTGCAGTTCGCCGTCAATCCGGAGACCGAGGAGATCCTGGTCATCGAGATGAACCCGCGCGTGTCGCGCTCCTCCGCGCTGGCGTCGAAGGCGACCGGCTTCCCGATCGCCAAGATCGCCGCCCGGCTGGCCGTCGGCTACCGGCTGGACGAGATCGACAACGACATCACCGGCGTGACACCCGCCTGCTTTGAGCCGACGATCGACTACGTCGTCGTCAAGTGGCCGCGATTCGCCTTCGAGAAGTTCCCCGGCACCGACCCGACGCTCACGACCCACATGAAGTCCGTCGGCGAGGCGATGGCGATCGGGCGCACCTTCCAGCAGGCGTTCGCCAAGGCGCTGCGATCGCGCGAGCTCGACAAGTCGCCCGCGCTGGGCGACATCCACGACGACGAGCTGCTCGAGCGGCTGGGGACCCCGGGGGCCGCGCGCTTTGAGACGATCCTCGAGCTGCTCGGCCGCGGCACCGGCGTCGAGGTCGTCCACGAGCGCACGAGCATCGACAGATGGTTCCTCGACGAGCTTCGCGCGCTGGCTCTCGATCCCACGGGCCCCTTCGCCGGCGAGCGATCGTTCCGCTCGGTGGACACCTGCGCGGCCGAGTTCCCGGCTCGCACCCCCTACTACTACTCCGCCTGGGAGCGGCGTGGGGGGGATGAGATCAACGAGGTCACGCGCGGTGACCGCGAGTCCGTCGTGATCCTCGGCTCGGGGCCGAACCGCATCGGGCAGGGGATCGAGTTCGACTACTGCTGCGTCCACGCCGCGATGACCGTTCGCGAGTCCGGGCGCGACGCGGTGATGATCAACTGCAACCCCGAGACCGTCTCCACCGACTACGACATCTCCGACCGGCTCTACTTCGAGCCGCTGACGCTGCAGGACGTGCTCGCCGTCGTCAGGCTGGAGCGCCCCAAGGGCGTGATCGTCCAGTTCGGCGGCCAGACGCCGTTGAAGCTCGCCGCCGGCCTCGTCGACGCCGGCGTGCCGCTGCTCGGGACCAGCGTCGAGGCGATCGACCTCGCCGAGGATCGCGGGCGCTTCGGCGCGCTGCTGCAGCGCCTCGGCTACAAAGCGCCGCCCTACGCCACCGCCAGCTCGGTCGCCGAGGCCCTGGACTGCGCCGAGCGGGTCGGCTTTCCGCTGCTCGTGCGCCCCTCCTACGTGCTCGGCGGCAGGGCAATGGAGATCGTCTACTCGCGCGATGGGCTGGCCGACTACCTGCGTCGCGAGGCGGTCGGCGCACCGCGCCCGGAGGGCGCGGCAGGCGACATCTTCCTCGACCGCTTCCTCGAGAACGCCGCCGAGGTGGACGTCGACGCGCTCTGCGACGGCGAGGAGGCGTGGATCGGGGGGATCATGCAGCACGTCGAGGAGGCCGGCGTGCACTCCGGCGACAGCGCCTGCGTGCTGCCGCCCCACTCGCTTGGCGAGGAGATGCTCGAGCAGCTCCGCGAGGCCACGCGCGAGATCGCCCTGGCGGTCGGCGTCGTCGGGCTGCTGAACATCCAGTATGCGGTGCACGCCGGCGAGCTCTATGTGATCGAGGCCAACCCCCGCGCCTCGCGGACGGTGCCGTTCGTCTCCAAGGCGGTCGGAATCCCGCTCGCCAAGCTCGCCTGCCGCATCATGCTCGGGGAGCGCATCGCCGACCTGGAGCTTCCGCGGGGCAGGGAGGGGATGGGGTTTGGCGAGCACATCTCGGTCAAGGAGGCCGTGCTGCCGTTCGACCGCTTCGAGGGATCCGACGCGCTGCTCGGGCCGGAGATGCGCTCGACCGGCGAGGTGATGGGCATCGCGCGGGACTTCCCCACGGCGTTCGCCAAGGCGCAGGCGGCGGCCGGGGTGCCGCTGCCGAGCGAGGGGACGGCCTTCATCACAGTCACCGACTCCGACAAGGCCGGCGCGTTCGCGGTCGCACAGATCCTGCATGACTGCGGCTTTCGGATAGTCGCCACCCGCGGCACCGCCGAGGCGATCGCGCGCATGGGCGTCCCGGTCGAGAGGCTGAACAAGATCGGCGAGGGTTCGCCGCACGTGCTCGACTGGATCGAGCGCGGCGACGTCGACCTGGTCGTCAACACGCCCACCGGCTCCGGCGCGCGCACCGACGGCTATGAGATCCGCCGCGCGGCCGTCACGCATGGGATCCCGTGCCTGACGACGCTGTCGGCCGGCGTCTCGGCGGCTCGCGCCATCGCGAGTGCGCGCAGGGACGGCGAGCCGGAGGTGCTCTGCCTGCAGGACCTCCACGGCATGCCGCGCGGCGAGGCGGCGCGGGCCCACGGGGCCGGCGTGGCGTGAGCGAGGCGCCCTTCGCCCGCCGCGCGCTCACCGTCACGGGCATGGACGAGCTCGGGGCCTACCGCCTGCTGCGCGTGGCCGACCCCGATGGCCCCGAGCCGCAGGCCGGCCAGTTCGCGATGCTGGCGGCGGCCGAGCGCTGGGGTGGGGGGGAGGAGGAGCGACCGTACCTGCCGCGAGCCTTCTCGATCGCTCGCCGAAGCGACGGCGAGTCGCAGTTCCTGCTTGAGGACGTGGGTCCCGGTAGCCGGCGGCTGTGCGAGCTGCAGGCCGGCGATCGGCTGTGGACGCTGGGACCGCTTGGGCGGGGCTTCGTTGCCCCGAGCGCCGGCCGGCGGGCCGTCCTTGTGGGAGGGGGCGTGGGGATCGCGCCGCTGGCGATTCTCCAGGATGCCCTGGCCGCCGCCGGTGCAGAGGCAGCCGAGACCACGGTGCTGCTCGGCTTCCGCGACGCCGCTCGCGCCGAGGGCGCGGCGCTGCTGGCCGGCGCGCGCGTGGCGACCGACGACGGCTCCGCCGGCCATCACGGGCTCGTCACCGACCTGCTCGAGGCCGAGATCCGCCGCGACCCGGACGTGGTCGTCTACGCCTGCGGGCCCGCCGGCATGCTCGAGGGCGTGCGTGCGCTGTGCGAGCGCGCCGACACGCCCGCGCAGCTAGCGCTGGAGGCCCACATGGCCTGCGGCTTCGGCGCCTGCTTCGGCTGCGTCGTGCCGCGCCGCGGCGGCGGCTACCTGCGCGTTTGCGTCGACGGTCCGGTGATCGACGCCGGCGCGCTGGAGCGTGTCGACGAGCATGCAGGGGCGCCCGCATGAGCGTGGAGTTCTGCGGCCTTGCGCTGCGCCACCCGGTCATCAACGGCTCGGGCACCTTCGACGCGATCGCAGCCCGCCGGGCGTTCGGCGAGGACCTGGCCGCCAGCTTCCCGTTCTCGGCCTACGTCTCCAAGACGATCACCCTGCAGCCTCGCGACGGCAATCCCCCTCCGCGCCTGTGGGAGGCGTCCGGCGGCCTGATCAACTCGATCGGCCTGCCCAACAAGGGCCTCGAGGTCTACCTTCGCGAGGATCTTCCCCAGCTCGCCGACCTCCTGGGGCTTGCCGCAGATGGAGCCGCGCCCGGCGCGGTGCCGCTGATCACCAACGTGATGGGAGCGAGCGCCGAGCAGATCGCAGAGCTGCTCGGCGCCTGCGACGCGCGCCCGGAGATCGCCGCGATCGAGCTGAACGTGTCCTGTCCGAACGTCAAGACCGGCCTCGACATCGGGGCCGATCCGCGCCAGCTCGCCGAGGTCCTTCGCGCCGTGCGGGGACGGACGAGCAAGCCGCTGATCGTCAAGCTCACCCCGAACACCGCCGACGTCGGCGCCTGCGCGCTCGCGGCCCAGGAGGCGGGAGCGGACGCGGTGTCGCTGATCAACACGCTGCGCGCGACGGCGCTGTCGCCGGACGGCCGCTCGCGCCCACGGCGGCCGTGGCTCGGTGGAGGCACTGGTGGGCTGTCGGGGCCGGCCATCCGGGCGGTCGCCCTGGCCCAGGTCGAGGCGGTCGCGGCGCGCGTCGCGATCCCCGTCGTCGGCATGGGCGGGGTGCAGAACGCGCGTCACGCACAGGACCTGATCGACGTCGGCGCGACGCTCGTGGCGGTCGGCACCGAGACCTTCCGCGACCCGGGCGTCGGCGCCAGGATCGCACACGAGCTGCAGGAGATCATGGTCGGGCGATGACGCCAGGTGGACGCTGCGCCGCGCGAGAGCCGCGCGTCGAGCACCATCGCCGCCGGCTGTCGACGTGTGACTCAAACGCACCAGAACGGTGTCGAAAACCCTGCAAACACGGTTGCCGCCGGGCAGAACCCCTCGATCTACCTGGACCTCAGGTTGAGGTGCAGGTGAATTCGCGTAGTTTGGCTTGAACGTCGATCTGGGGTGTGTAGACTCGCCGCCCATGGTGACGGCGACAGGAACGACGTCCACGAACACCTCCACGGCGCCGGAGCGGTCTCTGAACCAGAGGATGGACGCTCTCGCGAGAGCCAACCAGATTCGGATCAAGCGCGCCCAGCTCAAGCGCGACCTCAAGTCCGGCCGGCGCTCCATTCACTCGCTGCTGCTCGAACCGCCCGAGTGGGTCGAGACGGCCAAGGTGTTTGACATGCTGCTCGCCGTGCCCAAGTACGGGCGCGTGAAGGTCAACAAGATCCTCGCGCACTGCCGCATCGCGCCGAGCAAGACGATCGGCGGGCTGTCCGAGCGACAGCGCAGCGAGCTGATCTCCCTGCTGCACCACTGAGCGGCTCGGCCATTCCCACCGAAGGCGCCACTAGGGTGCCAGCGGTGGCGCGCGTGTTCGTCATCACGGGACCCTCGGGGGTCGGCAAGGGAACGCTGATCCGCGGGCTGATGGAGCGACTGCCCGACCTCGAGCTGTCGGTGTCGGCGACCACGCGCGAGCCGCGTGCGGGCGAGCGAGACGGCGTCGACTACCACTTCCTGAGCCGTGACGAGTTCGATCGCAGGGTCGCCGCCGGTGACTTCGTCGAGCACGCCGACTACGCCGGGCGAAGCTACGGGACGCTGCGCTCAGAGCTCGAGGACAGGGTCGCCGCCGGCGTGCCGGTCGTGCTCGAGATCGAGGTCCAGGGCGCGCGCCAGGTGCGCGCGGCGATGCCGGAGGCCGTCCAGGTGTTCATCGCTCCGCCGTCTCTCCCAGCGCTGCGCACACGCCTCGTCGGGCGCGGCACCGACGACGCGGCGGAGGTCGAGCGCCGCCTGCAGGTCGCCGAGCAGGAGCTCGCCGCGCAGCCCGAGTTCGGCCACGTCGTCGTCAACGACCGGCTCGACGACGCTCTCGAGCAGCTCACGACGGTCGTCTCCGACGAGCTCGACTGAGCCGGCGCCAGCCCGGCCGCCAAAGCGGGCGCGAGACAGAGGCCCGCGGGGACGCGGGGCGCAGCCCACTACACTTGAAGGCCACCAAGGAAAGGCGACGCATCAGTGATCTCTCCCCGCATCGACCACCTGCTCGAGCAGGTGGACTCCAACTACGCGAGCGTGATCGTGGCTGCGAAGCGCGCACGCCAGATCAACAGCTACTACCACAACCTCGGCGAGGGCACCTTCGACGAGTTCCCGCCGCCGATGATCGAATCGGGCTCGAAAAACTACCTCACGATCGCCCTCGAGGAGGTAGCAGCGGGGAAGCTGAAGTACCACTACCGCTAGGACGCCGGCGGCCTCCCTGCGACGAGCCGCCCGCAAGCGCCCCACCAGCGCTTGCCGAGCGGCGTCGCGCCCTCTAAAACGTCAACGGTCATGTCTCGGATATTGCTCGGCGTCAGCGGCGGCATCGCCGCGTACAAGGCGCTCGAGCTCGTCCGGCTCGCGACCGCGGCCGGACACTCGGTGCGGGTCGTGCAGACACCCGCCAGCCGGCGCTTCGTCGGCGAGGCGTCGTTCGCCGCCCTGACCGGCGCACCGGTGCTCGTCAGCGAGTTCGAGCGCGACCCCGCGCGCGGCGCGTTCCCCGGCCAGGAGCCGCCCCCGCGCGAGCCGCTCAGCCACCTGCAGCTCGTCGCCAACGCCGACCTCTATGTCATCGCGCCGGCGTCGGCCAACACGATCGCCAAGCTCGCGGCCGGGATCGCCGACAACCTGCTCGGCAGCTGCGCGCTGGCGGCTAGGTGCCCGGTCGTCGTCGCACCGGCGATGAACAACCACATGTACGAGCATCCGGCGACGACTGCGAACCTGCAGACGCTGCGCGAGCGGGGCGTTGAGGTGGTCGAGCCCGACTCCGGACGGCTGGCCTCCGAGGGAGAGCAGGGCATCGGACGGCTGCCCGACCCCGCGCGGCTGCTGGCGATCTGCGAACAGCTGCTCGTCGGCGACGGCCCGGTCGCGGTCGCAGGCAAGTCGTCGTCGTCGCCTTCGCATCGCGGCGACTGGCAGGGCCTGAGGGTGCTCGTGACCGCAGGCGGGACGCGGGAGCCGATCGACAGTGTGAGGTTCCTCGGCAACAGCTCCTCGGGACGCATGGGCGTCGCGCTCGCCGGCGCCGCCCGCGCCCGCGGCGCGACGGTCACGCTGGTGGCCGCGAACGTGGCGCTCGAGCGCCCCGACGGCGTCGCCTGCCGCGACGTGGTGACGGCGGCTGAGCTGCAGGCGACCTGCGAAGACGAGTTCCCCGACTGCGACGTGCTGTTGATGGCGGCAGCGGTCGCCGACTTCACCGTGGCGGCGCCGGCGCAGGGCAAGATCAAGAAGGCCGACCGCGAGCTGCTCGAGCTGCACCTCCAGCCGACGGCCGACGTCCTCACCGGGCTGGCAGCCGCGCGCCGCGACGGCCAGACGCTCGTCGGCTTCGCCGCCGAGCACGGCCGGGGAGCGGTCGACGACGCGCGCGAGAAGCTCGTTGCCAAGGGCCTGGACGCGATCGTCGTCAACGACATCTCGCGCCCGGATATCGGCTTCGACGTCGACGCCAACGAGGTCACGATCCTCACCGCCGGCGGCGAGCGATCGGAGGTGCAGCGCTGGGACGTTCCGCGAGCCCCCAAGGCGCAGGTGGCGGACGCGATACTCGACGTGGTGGCGCGCCTGCGGGAGAGTCGCGCGAGCGGTTAAAATCCGCTCGATGGAAAGCGTCTACGACCTCTATCAGCGCGGATGCGACCTGCTCGCGCATGGCGATCATCAGGCGGCGATCGTGCCGCTCAGCAAAGCGCGCGACCGCGAGCCGGACAAGGCCTCGATTCGCGAGGCACTCGGTCGGGCGCTCTTTCATGCGCGCCGCTATGAAGGCGCCGCCGAGGAGTTCCGGGCTGTCGCGACGAGGACGCCTACGAACGACTACGCGCTTTTCTGCCTGGGGCGATCGATGCAGCTGCTGGGCCGCCACCGCGAGGCCTGCAAGCCGCTCGCGCTCGCCTGTTCGCTGCGGCCCGAAAGGGAGGACTACCGCCTGTATCGCGATCGCGCTCGGCGCAACGCGGAGCTCGCCTAGCCACCTCTACGACGCCGTGCCGATGCTATGCTCGATCCAGAGCTTTCGTGTCGGCGCGCAGGCGTCGGCAGCAGTACCGAGAGTGGGCGCAGGCCCGCTTTTTTTTGTGTGAGGAGTGAGTTGATGAACGCGCTGCAGACAGATATCGAGAACCGTCTGGCCCAATCGGAGCCGGAGATCGAGGTGCTGCTCGCCGAGGTCCTAGGCGGCAGATGCCTGCGCGTCTTCATCGACCATCCCGACGGCGTCACGCTCGCGATGTGCGAGCGCGTCTCGGT
>JAOPZB010000048.1 GCA_025964355.1 Solirubrobacterales bacterium
TCCGAGGACCAGCCGGTCCGCTCGTCGTCTGAGATCTTCACGCTGCGTGATGGAGGTCGGCTGGCCATACCTCCATCATGCCCTAACCGCGCCTCAACCTCCGCCACCGTCTGCATGAGCCGGCACAGCACCGGCGTTCTCGGCGATCAGCGCTAGCTTCGCGGGGCGGCCCAGCGCCTTGATCCGGGCCTCCTCGCGCCTGGCGGCGGAGGAGTCGGGCATCGGCAGCGCCAGCGCGAGCTCGACCGGCAGGCGGCTCGCCGTGTAGCGGCTCGCCTTGCCGGCGAGGTGACGGGCCAGGCGCCGCTGCACGTCGGTGCTCCAGCCGGTGTAGAGCGATCCGTCGGCGCAGCGCAGCAGATAGACCCAGGCCTCGGACACATCCCTCCGATACGCCGCGTGGCTGCCGGGACCTGCCGCTCCGTCAGGACTTTGCCCCCGACGCGGCTGCACGTCCGGGGATCGCGGGGACGGGCAGCGGCGCAAGACTGACGGGCGCGGCGTGCATCGCCCGCAGGCGCACTTCGCGCCAGGAGAGGCCCTCGTTGACCAGGGCCGGCAGGCCCATGATCAGGGCGCTGGCGAGCTCGACGGCCTGAAGGACGATGCCGTAGGCGATCGCTTCGGGCGCCGAGACGTGGTAGGCGCCGACCAGGACGACGGCACAGGCCGCCTGAAAGACGCCGACGTTGGCGGGCGTCACCGGCACAGCGGCGGTGACGTTGACGGCGAACAGCACCGCCGCTGCAGCCCCGGCCCCGGCCTGCGCACCGAGCCCGAGCGCGAGCAGCAGCAGCCAGCAGGAGACCCACTGAAGCGCCCAGGCGAGGAGTTGAAGGAAGGCCGCCCCCGAGCCCGAGCGCGCGCGACGGAAGGGGTGCAGGCCGTCGCGCAGGCGGGCCAGGGACGGGCGGATCGCGGCCAGGGCGATCCGCATCCGCTCGGCACGGGAGGCGGCCGCGGGTCCGAGCAGGACGGGTCCGAGGAGCGTCAGCAGGAGCGCCGCCACGGGTATGAGGGCGACGAACAGCAAAGCCTGCCCGCCGTACCCGTCGAAGCGCGCCGTGGAGATCATCACACCGCCGAGCGCCAGCAGGGCGAGCAGGTTCAAGAGCGTCTGGGAGGCGATCGTGCTCCACACGACCGGCAGCGTCTCGCGCACGCGGCCGACACGGCGGGCGAGGATCAGAGCGCGTGAGGGCTCGCCCATGCGCGCCGGCAGGGTGGCCGACATCAACACGCCGATGAAGGTCCCCTGCATCGCATCACGCCGTTTCGCGCGCCGCCAGGTCGTGGCCGTGCGGAGGATCGCGTGCCATGCGAGGGCGCGCGCGAAGATGGCGGCGCACATGAGCCCCAGGCCAGCCACGATCAGGCCGGGCTTGGAGGCGACGAGCGAGGCCGCCACATGGGCGATGCCGACGTGCTGCAGGGCGAGCGCGGCGAGGACGCTGCCCGCAGCCGTGCTGGCCGCAAGGCCCACGCGCCGCAGGGTGCGCAGCCTGCGCTGCGCCCCGCCCGCAGCGGGGAGCGCCGGCTGGAGGCTTGGCAGCCGCTCGGCGGGGATCCGGGGCAGCAGGTCCGCGGGAGCGAGGCCGCGGCGCACGGCGAAGCGGCCCACGGGGGTCGCGGCGGTTCCGATCCGCAGCGCATCCTCGTAGCCGGCGAGCACCTCTGCGGCGACGTGCGACCAGGCGAAGCGCTCGGCGCGCTCGCGGGCGGCGCTCGCCATGCGGGCGCGCATTCCCTCGTCAAGGGCAAGGCGGCGAAGGGACTCGGCCAGCCCGAGCGCATCACCCGGTGCGATCAGCAGGCCATCGGTTTCGTGGCGGACGACGTCGCGGTAGCCGGGGATGTCCGAGGCGAGGACGGGCGTGGCGGCCGCGAGCGCCTCGGTGAGCACCATGCCGAAGCTCTCACCGTGCAGGGACGGCGCGCACAGCACCTGCGCTCGAGCGAGCTCCTCGCGCTTGCGCTCCTCGGAGACCTTGCCGAGCGCCTCGACGCCGCGGTCGTCGAGCATCATGTGGGCGACCTCCTCGGGACCCGCGCCGACGAGCGTGAGGGTGGCCGGGACGTGCTCGCGGAGAGCCTCGAAGGCGCGCAGCAGCACCGGCAGGCCCTTGCGTTCCACGGCCTGGCCGATGAAGAGGATACGCAGCGGATCGTCCGGCGCGGCTTCGCCGGCGGGCGCGTCCTCGAACAGCTCGACGCCGTTGGGGATCACCCGGTAGCGGCCGCCGTAGAAGCGCCGGGCCGTCCAGGCGGCGGCCTCCGAGACGGCGATCCGGACGCCCAGGCGGTTCATCCGCCGCCTGCCCCCGAGGATGACGGCGGCCCCGCCGTTGGTAATGAGGTTCTCCGAGTAGGTGTGGAAGGTGCCCACGAGCGGAAGCTCTCCGGCCGACATGAGCGCGTCCCAGCCGAGGTAGGGAACCACCGGCTCGTGGATGTGGGCGACGTCGTAGCCGCCGTTGCGCAGCTCGGCGCGCATCGCAAAGACGGCGGAGGCCGACCACGACACGTTCGAGACGGCGCCGTTGGCGGGGATCCCCACCGTGCGCCCGAGGGATACGAGATTGCCGGGCCTCGGGCGGGGCTGGGGGCGGGCTCCGCGGTGCAGCCGGCGCGAGAGGGCGTCGTCGGGGTCGAAGGGCGCGAGGATACGGGCGTCGTGGCCGCCCGCGGCGAGCTCGGAGGCGAGCGCCTCTATGTGCCGGGTGACGCCACCCGGGTAGGTCCACGAGTACGGGGACACCAATGCGATCCGCACGGATCAACACTGTATCCGCCGAGCGGGTCGGGAGGAGTGTCGCGGCTGCGATAATCGGTCTCGTGGCCGCCCCGCGTCACTTCGTCAAGTACACGTTCCTGAAGGTCGACCCTGCATGGCGGCGCCTGGACCCGGAGCGCCGCGCAGAGGACAAGCGCGAGTTCCTCGCCGCCTGCGAGAACTTCGCCGACGGCCATCTGCTGCAGAGCTTCTCGCTCGTCGGCACGCGCGGCGACGCGGAGCTGCTGCTCGTCGCCGAGGCCGAGAACCTCGACCGCATCCACGAGTTCCACGTCGTGCTCGCCCAGAGCGGCCTGATGAAGTGGGCCGACATCCCGCACTCGTTCCTCGGCATGCGAAAAAGCTCGGAATACTCCGAGGACGAGCGACTCGTGGCGCGCGCGTTCCGGGGCCGCTACGTGTTTGTCTATCCCTTCGTCAAGTCGCGCGAGTGGTATGCGCTCCCCGCGCAGGAGCGCTGGCGCATCATGCAGGGCCACATCCAGGTCGGCCGCGAATATCCGGGTGTCGACAACCACACGACCTACTCGTTCGGGCTCGACGACCAGGAGTTCGTGGTGGCGTTCGACACCGACGACGTCGGCACGTTCCTCGACCTCGTCCAGCGGCTGCGGACGACCGAGGCCTCTCGCTACACGGTGCGCGACACCCCGAGCTTCACATGCATCGCGATGTCGCTCGAGCGCGCGTTGAACGCCCTCGACGGCGAGCCCGTCTCCTTCGAGGCCGCGCTGCCGGCGGCCTGAGGCCGATCGTGGCCGACGCCGCGGCGCGCGCCAAGACCCCGGCCGTCAAGCCTCGCCGCCGCTCCGCAGCCTCGCCGCGCCGTGCCCTCGCTCACCTGAGCGCGTCGGACCCGGTGCTCGCCCGGATGATCGAAGAGCTCGGGCCGCTGCCCGATGTGCGTGAGGGACGGCCCGACCCCGGCGACCACTACGGCGCGCTGGTGCGCGCGATCGTCGGCCAGCAGCTGTCTGTGCTAGCCGCGCGGGCGATCTACGGCCGCCTGATCGAGCGCTTCGGCGGGCGGGCGCCCACCCCGGCGGAGATCGTCGCCGATGACCCCGATGAGCTGCGCTCCGCCGCCGGCCTCTCGCACGCCAAGGTCGGCTTCCTGCGCTCGCTCGCCGAGCACGTCCTCTCGGGTGAGCTGGAGCTCGACCGCCTCAACGAGTTGACCGACGACGCCGTGATCGAAGAGCTCGTCGCGGTCAAGGGAATCGGCACCTGGTCGGCGCACATGTTCCTGATGTTCCAGCTGCAACGGCCCGACGTGCTGCCGGTCGGGGACCTTGGGATCCGCCGCGCGATAGAACGCGCCTACGCCCTCGATGCCCTGCCGACGCCGGGGCAGATCGAGGCCATCGCCGAGCCTTGGCGGCCGTACCGCACGCTCGCCTCGCGCTATCTCTGGCGGTCGCTGCGCAATGAGCCGGGCTAACGGCAGAGGGCGCCCCACCGGGCGTCCTCTGCACGCAAGCCTCGCTTGATCAGAGCTTCGCTCGGGTCATTTTTCGATCGCTTTTATCTCGAGCGGCGCGGCGTTGGTTCCCAGCTCTTCTTTGATGTTCAGGCTCGAGGCTCCCGATCCGAGGGTCGTGACCCCTTCGGTGAAGGTCGTGCTGAGCGTGTCAGTGGGGCCTTCTTGGAAGCTCTGCAGCTTCTGTTCACCGAGTTTTGTTGCCTGGTAGGCGAGGTTCATCGTCGTCGTCATCTTGTTGATCGGACCGACTTTGCCGATCACCGATCCTTCGACGTGCGCCGTTTGGGCCGAGCCGCTGCATTCATACGTCGCAAGGCTCGTCAGCGGCGGCTGGGGTTTAAGATCGAGGCCCACCGTCACGATCAATTTGCCTTCCCGCAATTCATTTTTGATGAAGCCCAGTTCGGCTTCAAGGGGAAGCGTCTTGATTTCGGATTTGGCCGTTCCGCTCTGGCACTGCGCTTCCGCCGGAGTGGCGCATCCCTGAAATTCGACTTCGACCGTGGCCGTTTTCGGATTCCTCCATTCGCCGTTGAGGTTGGCGTCGATGCATTTGATCGTCGGATGCCCCACGGTCGTGAGGGTGGTTTCGCCCCCGGTCCCCGAGAACGTCGCTTTGTCGACGCTGCTGACCGGCGTCCATTCGTATACGCCTCTGCCGGGTTTGGCGTGCGAAGTGCACGTACCTGAGTTGTACACGCCGGCCCCAAGCGCGACCCTCGCGCATTTGCCAGCTTCTGGCAGCGTGTTCGCCATCGCCGGACTCGCCGCGACCGCACCGGTCGCGAGCGCGGCAAACAGGCACGCTCCCGCAATTCTGATGCCCTTCATCTCGTCTCCCTTGCCCCCCGGATTGGATACCCGGCGCCCGGCCGGGCGATCCCATTGCCCGATCCGGACGATCTACGCGCTGCCGTCGCGGCGTCACGCACGCGCGACCCGCTGCGGCATCGCCCAAGCGATGTTGACAGAAAGGCCCTGCCAGGTCAAGAGAAAATGGGGCCTACAGGCCACCATGACTGCGATTCCCCAGTAATCTCGGGAGTAAATCCGAGATTACCTCATACAACGGCTATTTCTTCTTCTTGGCCGTCGTTTTCTTCTTGGACTTCTTCTTCTTCTTGCTCTTGTGCGTGACTTTGGAGCTCTTGACGGCTTTACATCCGGTCACCTTCAGCGAGGTTTTCTTCTCGATCACGTTGCCGTTCTGCCCGGTGAGCACGGTGGGCATGAGCAGCGGGGCCGACACCGTCTGTTTCACGGTCTTCGTGACTTTGATGACGCGGGTGCGTCCATGCTGGCGAACGCGCTTTGCGACCCGCACCTTCTTGGTGACCGTCTTGGTCGGCGTGCACAGGTTGCCGTATCCCGTGAACGCCGAGTGCGGGCCCGCCGGGAGCACGACTTCGAAGGTGCTGACGGGCGCGTCGGGGACGGCGTTGAAGGTCGAGCTGGTGATGCCTTTTTTGATGTCCGTCTGGCCATCCAGGATCAGCGTGACCCCTTCGCCCTGGAGGACGAACTCGGCGTCCGGGAACGCCGCGTTGCCGTGTGAGACCAGGTATGCGGGCCCGGTGAGGGGGTTGGTGAGCACAGGGGTGTGCGCTGTCGCGGTCCCGATCACGGAGCCTTCGGGGCAGGTGGCCGGGTTGGCTTCGAACACTGTGTCGGGGCACGCTTTCTGGATCGTCGAGAGGCGCGAGGGCAGCTGTTCGGGGAATTCGATCCTGGTTTTCGCGATGTTCGCCTGACCGAAGCCCGAGGTCACCTTCACCACCAGGCTCGTGCCGTTGATTTTGGTGACGTTGGAGCTGGTTTCCGCCGTCAGCGTCGGGGCGAACGGCAGTTTGTCGCAGTTCACGGCCTGGAACGGTTGGGAGATCGGGACGCTCGCGCCCTGGTCGCCTGTCAGAGCGCCCGTGATCTGCATCGGGCTGCAGTTCGTCGGGTTGAACTGGAAGGGGGCTCCTCCCGGCCGTTCGACGGTCACGTCGACTCGCCGCAGCTGGACCGGCACGCCTGTTGGTTTCTGGACGACCCCGTCTTTGAGCGTGTTCAGCATCGTCGGCAGGTCGCTGTTGATCGTCAGCGCCGCGGTGCTCCGGTCGACGTTGATGGTCGAGCGTGTGACGACGTAGCCGAAGTCGAACGGGCCGGCGACGGCTGGGATCACGATCGAAAGGCCGAACGGCGCGCCGTTGTACGGGCCGGTGATGTACACCCTGCCGCCGGTGACGGTGAACGGGTTCGGACCCAGGCCGGCGATTGCGGTCGCGCTCCCGATCAGGCTTTCGGGGCCGCAGGTGCCCTGCGAGGCCTGCGGCTCGGGGCACTGCTTGACCTGCGAGAGCATCCCGGCGATGCCCGGAGGCAGCGTCATCGACACGTGCGTCAGAGCCTGGTCGGTGTCGGGGCGGGTGAGCGTCAGCGTGAACGGCGTGAACGCGCCGGCCTGCCTGTTGGTGCCCGCCTGGAAGCCGGGACCGAACGGCTGCGGGCTCGCGCAGGGGGTGCCGTGCGGACCGGCGGTGATTGCGAACCCGGAGGCGCTTTCGACGGCCGGCTGGCCGGACCACGGGGTGAGCGCCGCCTGCGTCGCGTAGCCGCCGCAGGCCCGCGGCGTGGCCAGAGCAGCGCGCGGTCCGTTGAACAGTTCGAGGGAGAGTTCTTCGAAGGGAAGCTGAGGCGTGTTGTCGAATTTCGAGGTGACCTGTCCCGTCACGGGGTCGGGTTCCACCGTGCCGAACAGCTTGACGAGCACGCCGGTGGTCTGGTCTTCCACGACGAGGTAGATGCCGAACCGCGAGTGCGCCGGATTGTGGTCCTGGGCAGCCAGGTAGACGCTACCTTCCAGCACGTGTTCGAGGACTGGCGTCGTGATCTTGACGGTGCCGATCCTCGACGCTTCCGGACATTTCGCGCCTTCGGGTGAGAATTCATAGGCACCCGTGGTCGTGTTTTCTCTGATGAAGCCTATTTCCGCTTCGCCGCACGAGCCGAGGCCCCCGGCGGCGGACGGGCTGAGCTGCACCCCGGCCGGGAACTTTACCTCGGTGTTCTTGACGTTCGCCTCGGCGAGCCCGTTGACCGTGTGTGTCGCCGGCTGGGGCACTTTGAGATCGACCTTGAGCCCCGTCGGCGTGTTCGATTCGCTCTGCAGCGGTTGCACGCTTATCGTGGGCGTGAATGGCAGCTTGTCGCATCCGGTCATTTCCTGGCTCGCCGTCGGCACGAATGGGTCCAGGAAGGTCGCGCCGGGCAGCCACGACTCGGCGGCTACGCTGGTCTGCAGAGGGGTTCCACACGATCCGGGGAGCGTTATGAACGGCTCGGGCGCCTGGTTGTTGAGCAGGTCGCATTTTTCGCCGGTCGATATGTACCCCCTGGCTATGCACTGCGACCCGCGGGATTCATCGTGGGCCGGATCGCCTGGCACGCCCCAGATGGTCACTTCACTCGACAGCAGCGCTGACTCCGCCGACGCGTTGTTGACGTTGACGACGACGTGATAGTCGCCTTCGCGCACGACGGTGTCGATCGTGACCGGCACGATGCTCGCGTAGAAGCCGAACCGCGCCGGCTCGCCGGGCGCCGGTTCGAGGTTGTAGACGGGCACCGAGAGAGTGGCCGCCCTGACGGTGTTCGGTTCGGTGATCGTCACGACCGCTGCCCCGACGGCGGTGTTCTCCGGGCACTGGTTGATGCCGCCCGACACCGTCGTCGTGAACTGTACTTCGGTGCACTGCGGAATCACTTTCTTGTCCGCGTTGCCGATCAGCCCTGCGGGCAGGTTGATCTTCAGGTCCTTCGGCGGGGCGGGGACGGACGGTTCGACGTTGCCATTGGCGAACAGCTGGTAGATCCGGTTCAGGGCGAGCGCCGTCGTGAACTGGAACGGGTGCGACCCGGCCTGGGTTTCCGCTTCGCCTTCTTCGTCTTCGGGAGTCAGTTCGTAGTTTTCGATCCCGAACGGCGTCTGTTCGGACTTTACCTTCAACGGGCGGCTCAGCGACTTGTCGCCCAATCCGCCACCGGTCACCGTCATCGCGTTGACGGGTTCGGGCGGGGCGCCCGGCGAGACCTTGACGTTGATCGACATTTCCCACCGTTCATAGGGCGCGAGGGTTTCCGCCAGGTGGCAGATCGCCGTCGTGGCGGACGCCCTTTCGCATTCGGGGAATTCCACCGTCGTGGTCGGACCGAACTGGGGCCATTTTCGGGCGCACACGGGCTTTTCAGGCGCTCCGCTTCCGGATAAGCACGTAGCCGGTTTGACACCCGTGATTTCCAGCCCTTCCGGCACAGTGTCGGTGATCGTGACCCCCTTTCCGCTTTCGCCGGCAGGCACAGCGCCGTCGCCCAGGTTGGTCGCGGTCACGTTGATCGTGCCTTCCTGGCCCGGAGGCAGGTTTGTCGGCGTCGAGCTCATCCCCAGTTTCCACCAGGCTTTGCCCTGCGCGAGCGCCGGTGTCGCGGCGGTCAACGCTGCGGCGAGCAGGCCGGCCGTGAGCAGCGCGAGAAGCAGCCGGCGCCTGCGACCGTCCGGGCGCCCGCGGATCATTTCTTCACCTTCTTGGACTTGCTCTTCTTCGGTGGGTCGTATTTCTTGTGCGCCTGGCGCACGCAGGCTTGGCGCTTGGACTTCTTCTTGATCTTCTTGCACGCCTTGAGCGCTTTGGCGAGCTTCTGCGCGCGCGTCAGTTTTTTAGGCTTGGGTGTTGTCTTCTTTTCGCCGAGCACCTGGTGCGTGCCGGCGTTTCCACTGCCCGGCAGGGAGCTCGGCGGCACCGGTGGCATCGCAGGTACCGAGGTCGGCGCGCCTCTGCAGCCTTCTTCGTCTTTGCATTGCGCCGGAGCGGGGCCCGCCGGCGGGATGCACGGCGAAGCGCCCGTGCAGACATGCGCGTCGTAGATGTCAAAGCCGCCGTCCAGATCCTGTGGCGAGAGTTTTTCGGACGTGAGCAGGAAGACGTCGTTGCCGGTCTTGCTCGCATCGAGGAACGCCGATTCCTGTGTTGAGAGGCCCGAGGAGACCAGGGAGACGCAGCCGCTGGCGCTGGCGCAGCTGCCTTCCCCGTTGAGCTCGAACTCGTAGACGTCCGCCTTGGCGTTTTTATCCGCCGGCACGAGCGGAGTGACGCTGTTGAAGAACAGGCGTCCCGTGTCTGACAGGTAGCGCGACTGGTAGATCGAGGCTTCCTTGCTGCGCGAGGTCCAGCCGGGGATGTTCGCGGCGACCCATTGTTCCTGCCAGATCAGCGGGCGATCGATGAGGAGCCCGATGCCTTCGCCGGATGCTTCGATGTCGTGCACGCCGCTCGGCTGTGTGCCTTTCGCGCCGCACGACGGGCACTGCACGAGGCCCGTGCTTGCGTTGTAGAGATAGACCTCCTGGTCACGCGCCCCTTTGGCTTCTTCGGTATTGGCGTCCACGTTGTTGTAGCCCGTGAGGCTCCTGTTCGACATGAACGCGAGGAACGCGCCGTTGGGCGAGACGCGGGAGGTCATCGCGAGAAGGGCCCCCGTCGAGGCTTCGATGTGCCAGTCAGGCTGGTCCTGGCTGGACAGCGAGGCGATGAACTGCGGCGTCTGCCATGCGCCTGCGCTCAGATGCTGAACGTACAGGTTGCAGGTGCGGTTGAGGTGTTCGAGATCGCCGTTCTGCGCAGGTTCGCAGTTCCCCCGTCCAGCTTTGGTGCCCAGGACGCCGTCCGCGACGTAGTAGATGGAGGTGCCGTCGTCGCTCGCTCCGAGCACGCCCTGCACCGCGGCAGGTTCGTTGCCGGACCGCACTTCCGCCGTGAGGTCCTTGAGGTGGCAGGCGTCCTTGCCGCCGGGTTCGACGACGATTTCGCAGACGTACAGGTCACCGAACCCGATCAGGTTTTCTTCTTCTTCTTCTTCCAGACTTCCGTGAGGCGCAGAGTTCTTGGTCAGCCTGTGGGTGTCGGTGAAGAAGATCTTCGAGCCGTCCGTGCTCGCGGTCTGGTACTGCGCACCGGTCTGCGGCTGTTCCACTTCTGCTGTTTCTGCCGCCGGAACGCTGTCGAGCCGGACCGTTTCGTGTTTGACCGTGTCACGGAGGTAGAGTTTTCCTTCGCCTCGTTCGGTCGACCAGATGACGCGGGAGCCGTCGGTGGAGATGGCATTGCGCATCACGCCACCGTTGTTTTCGCCGGGTCCTCCGAGTCTGAAGCCGCTCGCGGTGCTGAGCTGCTGTTCTTCTTCTTCCTTCAGCTTTTCTTCTTCGGCCGTTTCTTCGCCGCTTCGCGGCAGGACGCTGACGAGCTGGAGCCCGCCGCCGACTTCAGCCTCGTAGAGCCCTTCGTGAAGTTTGCGTCCGGTGGCTTCTGCGGTCAGGGGCACCTCCGACGAGAGCACGGCGTGGCGCGAATCGGGTGTCGCGCTCGTGAAGTGCACCTTGCCGCCGAACTGTTCAAACGGGTTCGCCGTGTCGTTGCCCTGGCCGTTGCCGCCCCACACGAGCGCCTTGTAGCAGCTCGAGCGAATCGGTTCGCATGCGCCGCTGGGCACCGTGAGCGTGCGCTGGTATGGGGTGCCTTCGTTCGCTTCCGGCGACAGCAGCGGTTCGTTCTGAAAGACTTTCTCGTGTTCCTGCGGGTTCACGAGCCCGGAGGTCAGGTCCGAGGAGAAGAATTCGTACTGAGTTCCCGAGCCCGACGCATAACCGCCGGGCACCGGACCGGCGGGTGTCACGATGTCTTCGGTGGTCCACGACGAGCCGCGGCGGGAGAGGTTCTGCGTCGGTTCGGGAGCTCGGTTCGTCGGCGGGGCCGGAACGGGCGGCGCGTTTGAGACGAAGGTGATCGCGCTGCCGTCTTCGGAGGCCTGCACGATGCCAAACGCTTTGCTGATCGGGTAGATCGTCGCACCGAGCTTGTTCTGCGGGGTGACCTGCTCCCACCCCCGGCCATCGGCGACCGCCGCCTTTTCCTGTTCTTCGGGCGCTCCCGGGAGGTAGACCTTCACCGCGGCTTCGCGGGCGTCGGCGACGTAGACTTCCTGATGCGCCAGGTCGACCGCGACCCCCGTGCCTTCTTGCAGCGGTGCCCGCCCGGGTCCCGTTTCGTCGCCGAAGCGCTGGACGAACTGTCCGCTCGAGTTGAACGTCGAGATGTTCGCGACGTTGTCGAAGTAGACCTGGTCGGATTCGTCGACTGCCACGCCGGTCGTGTTTTCGTTGTCGAGTTGCGCCTTGTAACCGGATTCCCCTTCCGGAGGTTCGGTCACCGTTTTGCCTTCGCTGTTGAGCTTCACGAGGACGGTGGGTTCTTCGCATTCCACGGGCGCCCCGGGGCGCGCTGCCCGTTCGCGTGCGACATAAAAGAATTCCGCGTTGGGCGACACTGCAAATCCCGGACGGGCCAGGCAGCCGCCTTCTATTTCGACGAACCCCAGGTTTTTGTTGATTTCGCCGCCGCTGAAGTGCTGGATGGATTCTTCCTGGTCGACCCACAGTGAGCCGGTCGCGTCCACGCCGACGCCGAGGATATTGAAGAATTCTTCTTCTTCTTTTTCCGGGTTTTTGAATTTCCGGATGCGTTTGAGGAGTTTGCCTTCGGGGCTGAACTTGTCGACGGCGACCCGTTCTTCGGATTCTTTTTCGATCGCGACCGCGACGTATGCAAAGCCCGTGGTCTGGTCGATGGCGATGCCTTCGGGAGAAAAGGCTTTCGCCGACGAGAGGCATTCGCCGGTGGGACTGAGACGGTCGATCTGGTTCTTCGCCTTGTCGATCACCCACACTTCCTTCGTCGAGTCGTTTACGGCGACGGCGCCCGGTTCGACGAGGGCGCATTTGCCTTCGCCTTTGATGAGGTGGTCGAAGTGGTGGAGCGTCGTGCCGCTGGCAAGCGCCGGCGTGCCGAACAGCAGCAGCCCGCCGACCACGATCGACAGCGCGAGGATCGCCCGCCGGCCGCCGCTGCGCACTCGCGCGCAGCCGCTCGCGGGGCGCGCGCTTTCGTCGCCCGCCCTCGCATCCTGCTCAAGCTCTGCGCTATCGCGCTCCCTGCCGCCCATCGCCTATCCCTCTCTCCTTGATCTCCCGGACCGAGTGTATCG
>JAOPZB010000049.1 GCA_025964355.1 Solirubrobacterales bacterium
CGCGGCGGCGGGCAGGCCGCGAGGTGACGCTCGACCTGCTGCGCTTCACGACGGCTGGCTCGGTCGACGACGGCAAGAGCACGCTGATCGGCAGGCTGCTCTATGACGCCAAGCAGGTCTTCGAGGACCAGCTGGAACACGTCGCGCTGGCGAGCGAGCGTCGCGGCGGGGAGGGCACGCTGGACCTCGCGCTGCTCACCGACGGGTTGAGGGCCGAGCGCGAGCAGGGGATCACGATCGACGTCGCGTATCGCTACTTCGCGACGGCGAAGCGCAGGTTCATCATCGCCGACTGCCCGGGCCATCGCCAGTACACACGCAACATGGTCACCGGCGCTTCGACGGCTGACGTCTCGGTGGTGCTGATCGACGCGCGCAGGGGCGTGCTCGAGCAGTCCAAGCGGCATGCTTTCATCAGCGCGCTGCTGGGGATTCCGCAGATGGTCGTGGCGATCAACAAGATGGACCTGGTCGACTACTCCCAAGCGCGGTTCGAAGAGCTCGTCGAGGAGTTCGACGGGTTCGCGTCGAAGCTGCTCGGCGTCAGCGACATCAGCTACATCCCGATGTCGGCGCTCAACGGCGACAACGTCGTGGAGCGCTCTGAGCTGATGCCGTGGTATGACGGGCTGGTCCTGCTGGAGCTGCTCGAGCAGGTCGAGGTCGCCTACGATCACCCCTACGAGAAGCCGGCGCGTTTTCCGGTGCAGTGGGTGATCCGTCCGTCGAATGGAGCCCGCGCGAACGGCGCGGGAGGCGCGAACGGCGCGGGCGGCGCTAACCGCGCGGGCGATGACTACCGCGGCTACTCCGGACAGCTGGCGAGCGGCGCGCTGCGGCGCGGCGACGAAGTGGCGGTGCTGCCGGCCGGAGGCCGCACGCGAATCGCGGCGATCGACACCTACGACGGCGAGCTCGAGGAGGCGATGGCGCCGATGTCGCTCACGCTGCGCCTGGAGGACGAGCTGGACGTCTCGCGCGGCGAGCTGATCTGCCGGCCGGAGGAGGCGCCGGTGGTCGCGCAGCAGCTGGAGGCGGACGTGTGCTGGATGGACGAGAAGCCGCTGCGGGCCGGATCGCGCTATCTGATCAAGCACACGTCGCGCAGTGCGACGGCGATCATCGACGAGATCGAGGACGTCGTCGACGTGCACACACTCGAGCGCGATGCGCCGCCGGAGCAGCTGGAGCTCAACGACATCGGCCGCGTCCGGCTGCGCACGAGCGCAGCGCTCGTGTTCGACCCCTATACCCGCAACCGCCGTACCGGCAGCTTCATCCTGATCGACGAGTCGAGCATCCGGACCGTCGGCGCGGGGATGATTAACTAAGCTTCCCGGCCCGATGTTCGAGAATGTACTGGTCGCCATCCGGGGCGAGATAGCCGTTCGGATCGTGCGCGCGCTCGATGAGCTCGGCGTGGCGAGCGTGGCGGTCTACTCGGAGCTCGACCGCGACGCGCCACATGTTGCGCGGGCCGGTGAGGCATACAACCTCGGCGAGGGTCCCGCGGCGGAGAACTACCTGAGCGTCGAGAAGATCCTCGACGTGGCGCGGCGCTCGGGCGCCGAGGCGATCCATCCCGGATACGGTTTCCTGGCGGAGAACGCTCCGTTCGCGCGGGCGTGCGAGGAGGCGGGCATAGTCTTCATCGGCCCGCCGGCGAGCGCGATCGAGGCGATGGGGTCAAAGACGCGGGCGCGCGAGCTGATGCAGGCGGCCGGGGTGCCGATCGTGCCGGGCACGACCGAGCCGGTGGCGAGCGTCGCCGATGCCTTGAAGATCGCCAAGAAGCAGATCGGCTTCCCGGTGGCGGTGAAGGCGGCCGGCGGAGGCGGAGGCAAGGGCTTCCGCGTCGCGCTGACCGAGGATGAGCTCGAGGGCGCCTTTGAGGGCGCAAGCCGCGAGGGCGAGAAGTTCTTCTCGGACCCGACCGTCTACCTCGAGCGCTACCTGCACGACCCCCGCCACGTCGAGGTCCAGGTGCTCGCCGACCGCCACGGCAACGTGATCCACCTGGGCGAGCGCGACTGCTCGATCCAGCGCCGCCACCAGACGGTGATCGAGGAGTCGCCGGCGCCCGAGTGGATAGTCGATGAGGCGATGCGCCAGCGCATCGGCCAGATCGGCGTGGAGGCGGCGAGAGCCGTCGACTACGTGGGCGCTGGAACGATCGAGGGACTGTTCTCGGCCGGCGAGGGCGCCGAGCCCGAGTATTTCTTTCTCGAGATGAACACGCGCGTGCAGGTCGAGCATTGCGTGACGGAGATGACAACGGGGATCGACATCGTCAAGGAGGGCATCCGCGCCGCCGCCGGCGAGGAGCTCGCATACAGCCAGGACGACGTCGTCCTGCGCGGGCATGCGATCGAGTGCCGGATCAACGCCGAGGACGCATCGAAGAACTTCGCGCCGGCCCCCGGGAGGATCGGCGCATACACCGAGCCGAGCGGCCCGGGCGTGCGAGTCGACTCGGGCGTGCAGGCCGGTGGCGAGGTATCTCCGATGTATGACCCAATGGTCGCGAAGCTGATCGTCTGGGATGCCGACCGCGCGCAGGCCACTAAGCGGATGCTCCGCGCGCTCGGCGAATTCGAGATCGAGGGCCTGAAGACCCTGATCCCGTTCCACCAGGCGCTGCTGGCGACCGGGCAGTGGGAGCGGGGCGAGACGTGCAGGGATCTGATGGAGGACCGCAAATGGCTGAAGACGCTCGCGTTCCCAGCGCCGGCCGGCGCGGCCGAGCCGGCAGAGGAGGAGGGGCAGACGTTCGAGCAGAGCTACTCCGTGGAGGTCTCGGGTAAGCGCTTTGACGTGCGTGTCGTCGGCCCCCCGCTGGCGACAGGCGCGGCCGCGGGCAACGGCGCGGTGCCGGCCGCGGCGGCGAAGCCCAGGCGCGGTGCAGACCGCTCCTCGAGCGCGGGCGGGGCCGGTGGCCCCGACACCCTCACGTCGCCGCTGCAGGGCAACATGTGGAAGGTGCTCGTCAAGAAGGGCGACACGGTCGAGGAGGGGCAGCTGATCTGCATCATCGAGGCGATGAAGATGGAGAACGAGATCACGGCGCAGAAGTCGGGGACGATCGTCGAGCTGCCGATCTCTGAGGGCGCGCCGATCCAGGCGGGGGCGCTGATCGCGACGATCAAGACCAGCGACGGGGCCGCCGCCTAGAGCGCGGCGACGTTCTCGGCGTGCAGCCTGCGCTGCTCGCGGGTGCGGCGACCGGGTGGCAGCTCGGCCTCGGCCCCGCTGTCGCGTAACGCGTGCAGGTAGGCGATGTCCTCCTCGAGCACGCCGAGCGCTCCGGCCCCATCGATAACCGGGCCATGGCCGGGCACGACGTGCGCAGCCGCTGCGGCCAGTGGCCGCAGGCGCTCGAGCGTGGCCAGATAGGCATCGAGGTCGCCTCCCTCGTTGAGGGCGGGGATCTCCACGCTGGAGAGGTAGTCGCCGGCCGTGAGCACGCCCGCCCAGGGGATCCAGACGGCCATGCCGTCGGCGGTATGGCCATCGGCCGCGTAGAGCTCGAGCTCGGCATCGCCGATCTCACAGCGCCCCGGCACGGGTAGGGCCTGGACCGACCCGAGCACGAGCGGGCGCGCGCGCTGGAGGTAGAGCTCTTCGTCGAAGCTGCGCAGCTCGCGCTGGGCGGCTCCGGGCTCGGCGTGCAGCCGTTGCGCCGTGCTCTCGGCGCAGCCGAGCGCCACGTTGGCGAAGGCGAGGCGCCCGAGCAGGTGATCCCAGTCGGCATGGGTTGCCAGGAGTCCACTTGGAGGGGCAAAGCCGGCCTGCTCGACCAGCGAGCGCAGCAGGTCGAGCTCATCCGGGAGCACCGGCGAGTCGATGACGAACGTCTCCGGCGCCGGTCGCTCGGCGGCAGCCTCCTGCGCCCGTCGCTCGGCGGCATCCTCCGGCGCCGCTGAGGCCTCGGCGCCCGCGACTGAGGCCCCGGCCGCCCCGGCCGGCGGCACTTCGCCTTCGCCGGGGCCGCGCACGATCGTGCAGTTGACCTGCAGCAGCGCGCTCGTCACGACGATGACGTCGCGATGCAGCGAGACGGCCCGCATGCGGCCTCCTGTCTAGGAGACGCCGAGGAGCTTGGCCGCCTCGCGCAGGTTGCCGACCTCTGCCGTCGGCTTCTTCTGGGAGGAGTCCAGCCGCTCCTTGTTGCGGTTGACCCAGATGACGGGCACGCGCTGTTTGACGCATGGCACGACGTCGTGGTAGTGGCTGGCGGCGACGTGCACCCAGCCGCGCTTTCCGCCCATGCGCCTGGCGGTCTCGGTGAAATGCGCCAGTTCGGGCTTGTAGGAGCGGACCTGCTGCGCGGTCACGACGAGATCGAAGTCCGTCGGGATGTGCCGGCGAGTCTGGCCGAGGAGCTTGTCGTCGATGTTGGACAGCAGTCCGAGTTTGTATTTCTTGGCGAGCTTCTGCAGCTGCGGGTTGGTCTCCTTGAAGGGCTGCCAGCGCTGCACGGAGTCGGGCAGGAAGCCCGAGCGCGAGGGCTCGAGCGGCCACTCGAGGCGTTTGGCGATCTCAATGGCCGTGCGCCGGAGCACCTCGGCATAGAGCTCGTAGGAGCCGCCCTCGATCTCGCGGGAGATCTCGTGAAACAGCGGTATGAGCACGTTGCGATCGATCTCGAAGTCGTCGCGGGCGGCCTCTTTGGCGAAGGCGTCGTAGATCCCGGTCTCCCAGTCGATGAGCGTGCCGTAGACGTCAAATGTCACAAATGTGACGTTTTTTGGAATGGGCATCGCGCGGCATTATGACCGGCCGGACCCGATCGGGGCGCCTGGGGCGCCTCGGGACGCATGCGGGCGTCTTCCGTTAGAGTCCCGCGCCGCGATGGACCTGCTGGAGTACCAAGGCAAGCAGCTGTTCGCCCGCCACGGTCTACGGGTCTCCTCGGGCAAGGCGGTTACGACCGTAGAGGATGCGCGCAAGGCCGCGGAGGAGGTCGGCTATCCGGTCGTGGTGAAGGCCCAGGTCCTGATCGGCGGACGCGGCAAGGCCGGCGGCGTAAAGCTCGCCGCCGACGCTGAGGAGACCGCAATGCACGCGGGCAACATCCTCGGCATGGACATCCACGGGCACACCGTGAACACGCTCTGGATCGAGCACGCGTCTGACATCGCGACCGAGTACTACGCCTCGGTGCTGCTCGACCGCTCCGCCAAGAAGCCGCTCGTGATGTTCAGCGTCGAGGGCGGCGTGGACATCGAACAGGTCGCGGAGGAGTCGCCAGAGAAGCTGATCCGCCACCATGTCGACCCGCTGGAGGGACTCTCGCGGGAGGAGGCCAGGGAGATCGCGAGGCGGGGCGGCGTCGATCCGGACGTCGTCGAGGGCGTGGCGGACGCGCTGGTCGCGCTCTATGAGGTCTGGAAGGCAGAGGATGCGACGCTGGCCGAGATCAACCCGCTGATCGTCACGCCGGAGCGCGAAGTCAAGGCGCTCGATGCGAAGGTCTCACTCGACGCCAACGCGCTCTACCGCCATCCCGAGAACCAGTCGCTCGCGGACGGCGAGAACGAAGATCCGATCGAGCGCAGGGCCAAGGAGGAGGGAGTCCAGTACGTCAAGCTCGACGGCGATATCGGGATCCTCGGCAACGGCGCCGGCCTGGTCATGTCCACGCTCGACGTCGTAGCCCAGGCGGGGGGCTCGCCGGCGAACTTCCTCGACGCCGGGGGCGGCTCGGACGCGGAGAAGATCAAGCAGGCAGTCGAGCTGATCCTCGCGAATGACGCTGTCAAGGCGGTCCTGTTCAACATCTTCGGCGGGATCACGCGCGGCGACGAGGTCGCCAAGGGCCTGATCGCGGCGTTCGACGAGATCAGGCCGTCGGTCCCCTTCGTGGTGCGCCTGGACGGGACGAACGACGTCGAGGGGCGCAGGCTGCTGCAGGAGGCGGCGCTCCCCAACGTGCATGCGGCGCAGACGATGAACGACGCCGCCGAGCTGGTCGTCGCGCTCGCCGCCGGACAGAAGGGCGCCGAGGTGCACGTCTGATGTCGATCCTGGTCGACGAGCGAACGCGTCTGGCGGTCGCCGGCATCACCGGTCGCGAGGGGTCGTTCCACACGCTCAACGACCGCCGCTATGGCACGAACGTCGTGGGCGGCGTGACGCCGGGCAAGGGCGGTCAGGACGTCGAGGGGATACCGGTCTTCGACAGCTGGGCCGAGGCGATGGCCGAGGCGCAGCCGAACACGGCGATGATCTTCGTGCCTCCGCGGTTCGCCGCCGACTCGATCCTCGAGGCGGCAGCGGCGGGCGTCGCGCTGGTGATCGCGATCACCGAGGGCATACCGGCCCACGACGAGCTGCGCGTCTACAACATGCTGCGCCGCGACCATCCCGGCACGCGCCTGATCGGCCCTAACTGTCCGGGAATCCTCTCGCCGGGGAAGGCCAACGTGGGCATCATCCCGGCCTCGTTCTTCAAGGAGGGCAACGTCGGCGTGGTCTCGCGCTCGGGGACGCTCACCTACCAGATCGGCAACGAGATCGCTCGTGCGGGCTTCGGCTGCAGCACGATCGTCGGCATCGGCGGGGACCCGGTCCCGGGATCGTCGTTCGTCGACGTGCTCGAGCTCTTCGAGGCCGACGAGCAGACGGAGCTGGTCGTGCTCTCAGGCGAGATCGGCGGCTCGGCCGAGGAGGAGGCGGCCGACTACATCGCCGAGCACATGAGCAAGCCTGTCGTCGCATACATCGCGGGCTTCACCGCCCCGGCCGGCAAGCAGATGGGCCACGCGGGAGCGATCGTCTCGGGCAGCGCCGGCACCGCGGCGGCGAAGGCGCAGGCATTGGAAGCGCGAGGCGTGCGCGTCGGGCGCACTCCAACCGAGGCGGCCGAGATCGCGGTCGAGGTCCTGGGCGGAGCGTCGGTCCCAGCTCCCTGAGCCAGACGTCGCCGCAGGTCGCTGCGGCGACGCGAGGCAACGCATGAGCATCGGACTCCGAGCGGCCGCGGCGATTGCGCGGCCGCTACGCTAGGCCTCGATGGACGACGAGGTCGCCAAGACGCTGGGCGAGCTGGAGCGCAAGCTGCTCGAGCTCGAGCAGACGCTGAGCGCCCTCGGCGGCGAGCAGTCCGGTGAACCAGCTCCCCCGCCGGTGCAGCCTGCCGCCGACTCCCGCGAGCCCCCCCCGCCGCCGGTGCAGCCTGGCGTGGACCCGGGCGAACCGCCGCCGCCGGTGCATCATGGCTCGGACCCCCGCGAGCCGCCCCCGCCGCCGGTGCAGCCTGCCGCGGAGCCGCCGACGGAGCATATCCACGGGCGAATCGTCGACGAGACGATCGAGCCGCCGTCCGCGGGACGGCCGGGGTACCAACGCGCGGCGCGCGTACCGCAGCCGAGCACGCAGCCGGCAGAGCTCCCGGCCTCTCCTCGGGCCAACGCGCAGGCACGTTCACAGACTCCTCCGCCCCCCGCCGCTCCGCCGACCGCGGCTGAGCTGCTGCGCTTTCGCGAGCGCCTCGAGCAGGCTGCGCGGGAGCTGACCCACGACTACGACGAGCTGCTCGGACGCCTAAGCTTCGCGGCTGTGCCAGTGACGAGCGGGCCCACGATCTCCTTCGCGCGCGGCGCTCCGTCGCTTGACATCATCGACGTCGAGGCGCTCAGGGACGCGGCGGTGCGAGCCTTCGAGAGCGATCCGGCCGGCGCGACGGCGTACGGGACATCCGTCGGCTATCCGCGCCTGCGCAGCTGGATTGCCGACAAGCACGGGGTCGAGCCCGAGCGCGTGCTCGTCACCAACGGGTCGATGCAGGCCGACGCGTTCCTGTTCGAGCACCTCGTGCGCCCGGGTGACGAGGTCATCGTGGAGCGCCCGTCCTACGACCGTACCCTGCTGTCGCTGCGCCAGCGCGGGGCGCGCCTGCATCCGGTGGAGCTGCAGCCGGACGGGATCGACACGGACGTGCTCGCGCGCCTTCTCGGCAGCGGCCCAGGCGCGCGGCCGAAGCTCGCGCACATCATCCCCAACTTCCAGAACCCGGCCGGCTACACGCTCTCGCTCGACAAGCGCCGGGCGCTGCTCGAGCTGGCGCGCGAGCATGATTTCGTGGTGTTCGAGGACGACCCCTATGTCGAGCTTCGCTTCAGCGGCGAGTCCCTGCCGACGATGCTCTCGATGGATCCCGAGCGCGTCGTCTATGCATCGTCCTTCTCGAAGACTATCTGCCCTGGCACCCGTGTCGGCTATCTCGTGGGACCGCCGGATCTGATCGGCGCGATCGCGCAGCTGGCGACCAACACCTACATCTCGCCGAATATGTTGGCGCAGGCGATCGTCTACGAGTTCTGCGCCTCGGGCGCGATCGAGCGCTCGATCGAGACCGTCAAGGAGGCGCTGGCCGAGCGTGCCGAGACGCTCGCGCGGGCTCTGCGCAGCGAACTGCCGGAGGCCCAGTTCGTGCCGCCGCAGGGCGGCTACTTCCTCTGGGTGAAGCTCCCGCCGGAGGCCGACGTCGCGGCCCTCTACCACGCCGCGGCCGAGCGCGGCGTGTCATTCGTGAAGGGAACCGACTTCGTGCTGGATGGCGGCGAGAACACCCTGCGCCTCGCCTACTCGGGGGTCACCCCGGCTCAGATCGAGACCGGCGTCGCACGGCTCGCCGAAGCGTACCGGTCGCTCTAGCGGCCGTAGCGCTGGCCGAGCACGAGCCGCTCGGGCAGCGCGGTGCGCGGCGGTGGCGATGGCTTGGCGATCACCGAGACGGTCTCGGCGACGCTCGAGGTGACCGAGAGGCGCTGGCCGTCGGCCCGCTGCACCACAACCTGCTCGTCATCGCGCTCGACCATCGTGCCCTCAAGGCCGGGCTCCAGGCCGGAGGCCTTCAGGTAGCGCAGAAGGTCCTCGGCCTCGTTCTCGAAGCGCAGCACGCGCACCGAGGCGCCGACCTCGACGTCGGCGAGCGGGACTCCGGCCAGGCGCGCGCCGGCGACGATCGGATGGCCATGAGGGCACGTCTTGGCGTCGCCGATGGCGGCCAACATGCGCTCCTCGAGCACCGGCGACATTGCGTGCTCGAGGCGCTCGGCCTCCTCGTGCACCTCGTCCCATGGCACGCCGAGGATGTCGGTGAGGAACCGCTCGATCAGGCGGTGGCGGCGGACGATGCCCTCGGCGTAGTCGGCGCCGCCGTCGGTGAACGCGATCGAGCGATCGGCCCCGCGAGTGATGTAGCCGTCGCGCTCCAGGCGCCCGATCATCTCGTGGACGGTCGGCGCGGAGAGCTGCATCGCGCGTGAGACGTTCGCCCCGGTCATCGGCAGGCCCGCCTCCTGCAGCCAGAACAGGCTCTGCAGATACTCCTCCTCGGCGACGGTCGCGGTCGTGGTGCTGTCGCCGTTCACGTGGTTGATGCTAGTCGAGGTCACGTTGAGATCTGCTCGTAGGTGCACTCGCGGGGAGGCTTGTCATCGCGCCAGCGGCGCAGCTTGGCCCCGTGGCGAATGCGCCCGGCAGAGACGTGATCGAAGTCGATCTCCACCACGAGCTCCGGCCGTAGCGCGATCCACTCGAGGTCCTTGCCGGCGCTCCAGCGGCTCGGGTCGCCGGAGCCCCGCTCGCCGGACTCATATGGCCCCAGGAAGCCGACCAGCCGGCGCTTCTCGGCGGCGCTCAGGCCGGAGCAGTGCCCGACGACGCGTAGCTCGTCGCCGTCGTAGAGGCCAAGGATCAGTGCCCCGACGGTGTCGGGCGCCTTGCCGGGACGCCATCCGACGACGACCGCGTCGATCGTGCGCACCCGCTTGACCTTCACCATCCCCCGCCGCTCGCCCGGCCGATAGGGCGCCGAGCGCTCCTTGGCGATCGCGCCCTCGGCGTGCTGGAGCCACTGGGCCGCGTCGCCTGCCTCGCCGACGGTCTGCATCAGCTCGACGGGGGCGCCGGCGAAGCCGTCTGAGGCGAGCAGGCCTTCGAGCGCGCTGCGGCGCTCGGCGAAGGGCCGCTCCAGCAGCGTGTCATCGTCGAGTGCGAGCAGGTCAAAGGCGACGTAGACCGCCGGTGTCTCGCCGGCGAGACGTTCGATGCGCGAGACCGCCGGGTGGATGCGCTGCCCGAGCGCGTCGAAGTCCTCGCGGCCGTCGCTGTCGCGGACGACTATCTCCCCGTCGAGGACGTACCTGCCGGGCGCCAGCGCGAGCTCGGGGAAGTATCGGCCGAGCGTCTTGCCGTTGCGCGACTGCAGGAAGATGTCCTCGCCGTCGACGAACGCGAGGCAGCGAAACCCGTCGAGCTTGATCTCGTAACAGTAGTCGGCGCCGATGGGCAGCTCCTTGCGCGACAGGGCGAGCTGCGGCTTGACGGGCGGCGTCAAAGGCAGCGTCACGAGCCTTTCTCCCCCCCTGCGCGCGCCCTGCTCGGCGCCACGCGCGGAGGCTCGTTCTTGCGCTTGCGAAAGTGCGGCGGCCAGGGCGCATCGCCGAGTCCGTCGCGCTCGTCGCGGGCTGCGAGCTCCAGCAGGCGATCGAGCTTGCCGGGGTGCTCGTCGATCTCCGCCGAGGGATCCCCGCGCTCGCGCAGCCGCGGCGGCACCGTCCGCATGTTCAGCTCGGCCGGCTCCACGTCGGCGACCTCGTCCCACTCCAGCGGGCACGAGACGCGCGCATCGGGCACCGCCCTCACCGAGTACGCCGAGGCGACCGTGCGGTCGCGCGCGTTCTGGTTGTAGTCGATGAAGACGCCCTCCCGTTCCTCCTTCCACCAGCGGCTCGTCGCCCGCCCGGGCATCCGTCGCTCGACCTCGCGGGCGAGCGCCAGTGCGGCGCGGCGCACTTCTTCGAAGGTCTGCTCTGGGACGAGACGGACGTAGACGTGCACGCCGCGCGAGCCGGACGTCTTGGGAAAGCCGCGCAGCTCGTGCTCATCAAGCACCTCGTGCACGCTCAGCGCGACCTCGCGGACCTCGGCGAACGGCACGCCCGGTCCGGGATCGAGGTCGACGCGCAGCTCGTCGGGATGGTCGAGGTCGGCGCGTCGAACCGGCCAGGGATTCCAATCGATCACGCCCAGGTTCACGCCCCACACCAGGTGGGCGGCGTCGTTCGGCACGAGCTCGCGCGCGTGGCGGCCGCTCGGGAACGTGACAGTGGCGGTCTGCAACCAGTCCGGCGCCGTGTCCGGCACGCGCTTCTGAAAGAACGGCTTGCCGTCGACGCCGTCCACCCACCGCTTCAAGACCGTCGGGCGCTCGCGCAGGTGTCGCACGACGGCCTCATGGCAGTCGAGGTAGTAGTCGACGAGGTCCATCTTCGTCAGCTCGGCCTGCGGGAAGAAGAGCTTGCCGGGGTTGCTAACGCGCAGCTCATGGCCACAGACCTCGACGACGACGTGCTCCCCCTTCTGGGCGGCCATTGCTGGAAGGATGCCCGATCGTGACTCCCCGTAGCGGCGACGTCCCGACGCCTCGTGCCCAGCCACGGGTCGGCGCGCTTATCCCACACAGGCTCCTGATCGTCAGCGGGCCGTTCGCGACCGGCCTGCCCGGCGCGCGCGTGGTCGCCGCGATCGGACGGGGGGTGCTTTCGGGCGGACTGCCCGAGCCGGACCTCTGCCCGATCGAGGGCACGGAGGCGGCGCCGGGCGTCGCGCAGCTGCTCGACGCTCTCGACTTCGATCGGCGCATGCGTCGCGCACGGGCGGTGATCATCGGCGATGCGTACCTGGAGGAGCGTGCGCTCGCGGGTAGCGTCACGTTCGAGATCGCCACCCGGGCGCGCCAGCGCGGCGTGCCCGCCTACGCCGTGACCGGCCTGAACGAGCTGAACGCGTTCGACGCGCGCATCCTCGACCTCCAGGTGATCCTGCAGGCGTCCAGCGTGCCAGCGCTGGTCGCTGCGGGAAGAACGCTCGCGACCCTCGTGTGAGTCGCGATCAGGCCTGGCATCCGGGGCACCAGAAGGTCAGGCGGTTGTCATCCCATTGACCCCGTTGGCGAACCGGCGTGCCGCAGCGAGGGCACGGCCGGCCGTCTCGACGGTAAACGGCGCTGGGACGCGCGATGAACCCGTCGCGGGCCGACTGCGGCATCTCCTCTCGCGCGAAGGCGACGATCGACAGCGCCTCCTCGTCGCTCACGTCGCCCAGCGGACGCCACGGATCGATGCCGGCGGCGAAGCAGGCCTCCGACTTCCATAGGTTGCCGATCCCGGCGATCGTCCGCTGGTCCAGCAGCGCGTCGCCGATCGGCCGTGTCGGGTCGTCTGCCCGCAGCCGTCCCAGGAAGCGATGCTCGTCGAAGGCGGCGCCAAGCACGTCCTGTCCCAGCGCCGCGAGGCGCGGGTGCGAGCGCGTGCGGGCGTCTGGCATCAGCTCGAGCACGGGCCCGTCGAACTGCACGACTTCGAAGCCACCGGCGCGCAGGACCAGCCATGCCCGACGCCGCGAGCGCTGCCAGCGATCGCCCTCGCGATGAACTGACCACGCGCCGGTCATGCGCAGGTGTGAGTGCAGTGTTAGATCGCCCTCGAAGCGGACGAACAGATGCTTGCCGTGCGCGTCCACCGCGCGGACCGCCCGCCCGGCGAGCCGCTGCGGCCAGCGCTCCGGGCGGTGCCGCGACTGGGGTGTGAGTATCTCCTGCGGCACGCGCCGCTCGAGCACCGCTCGGATGCGAGCCGCCGCGTGATGGATCGTGTCGCCCTCTGGCATACCCTCACGATCGCAGGGTCGATCCCCGCTGCTGGCTGGTCAGCCGCCGCGGACGGCGAGCTGCCTGGCCAGCTCGTGCACGAGGCGCGTGGCCTCGGAGACGGTGTCGTAGTCGAGGTTCGCCGGAACGTCGCTGGGCAGGTGGTAGTTCGCGGGGATGCGCCAGTCGGTGAGCGAGACCAGCGTCGCGATCGGGTGGCCGGCACGGCTGGGGATCACGCTGTCGGTGGAGGCGCGCGCACGAAGGCCGCGCTCGAGGTTGATGTCAAGGCGCTCAGCGCACTCTGCGAGCAGGTCGCGCAGCCAGGGCCCCGCGTAGGTCTCCATCCAGATCGGACCCTCGGCCTCGATCATCGCCAGATGGGGCGAGCCGACCGTGTCGAGGTTCACAAACCAGGCGGGCGCGCCCGACAACTCATGCCGATGGCTCGCGAGGAACGCGCGCACACCGTCCTGCAGCGTCTCCTCGGCGCCGCATGAGACGAGCAGCACGCGCATGCCGGGCAGCGGTTCCTCGTGCAGCAGCTCGGCCAGCGCGACGAGCGCCGCGACCCCGGAGAGATTGTCGTTGGCGCCGGCAACCGTCTGACTGCGCCAGACGTCGCCGACGAATGCCGTGCCGAGCGCGCCCACGAGCAGGCCCGCCCGGGCAAGGCGGCGCGCGCCCGCGGCGGCGGCGATCGTGCACAGCGGGCCGGCGAGGCCGACCCACCACTGTGGCAGCGACGTCTTCCTGCCCTCAAGCAGCGCCGGCGCAAGTTCGTAGAGGCGGCGCTGGAGGCGCTGGTCGAAGAGCAGCCCCGTCTGCGGAGCGTCGTGGTGGGCGAGCACGACGAGCGTCCCCGCCGTGAAGTCCGGCCCGGGGGGATCTTCCCCCAGCCGCGCGATCACGTTCACGGTCTCGCGCCGGCGGCGCATGACCCGCCGCACTATGCGCGGTCCGTTCTGGGCCTCGTCGACGACTCCCGCGAGGCTTGCGGCGGCGAGCAGCGCTCCTGCGGCACGGCTGCCTCTCATCACGAGCGCCGCGCCGGCGATGCCGAGCAGTCCGAGCCCGGTCGCGGTTGGGGGGAACGTCCCCCACGACGGCTCCTCCTCGAGCGCGACCGAGGTGTTCGGTATCGAGCCGAGGCGTGAGGCCAGCCACTCGGCGGCCTGCCGCTCGCCAGGCGAGCAGGGGGTGCGATCGATGCCGGCGAGCGCCTCGACGACCTCGCGCAGGACAGCGTCGAGGCGCCTCTCGTCGCTGCGCTGGCCGTTGGCGCTCATAGAAAGCATTGTCCCTCGCCGCGATATGTCGGGAGCTCGTCCACGATCTGCCCGTCTTCGAGCACGTGCAGGCTGGCGAAGCGCTCGCACAGCTCGCCCGCCTTGGCGTGGCGGAAGTAGACGCGGTCCCCGAGCGCGAGCCCGTCGGCGGGGCCGCCGAGCAGCGGCGTCTGCACCTCCCCCGCGCCCTCCTGACGGTCCAGGCGCAATCCGGCCGGGAGATGCGGCCGGGGCAGGCGCGCCGCATCGGCCGGACCCGATGCCAGGTAGCCGCCGCCGAGCACCGTGACGACACCTGGGGCGTGGCGGCGAACGACCGGCAGGGCGAACAGCGCGGCCGGCCGCGGCGTGAACGCGCTGTAGGCGTCGAACAGCGTGGGCCCGTACAGTCCCGATCCGGCCGCGACCTCGGTGACAGCGGACTCTGCCGCAGTCCGCTCGAGGCTGCCTGTGCCGCCGCCGTTGACGAGCTCCAGCGGAGCCGCGCCGTGCGCTGCGAGCCTATCTTCGATGGCGGCCACGATCGCCTCGCGCCGGCCTGCCAGCTCGCGCGCGGAGCGGTCCTGCATCAGCCGGATCGCGCCCCCCCGCAGAGGCCGTCCGCGCGGCCTGTCGCCGAGTCCGGCGATCTGCGCCTCGTAGGCCATGATTCCGACGAGGCGCAGGCTACCGCGCCGGAGGATCTCGCCGGCAAGCGCGGCCGCCTGCTCTGGTGAATGAAGCGGCGAGCGCTTCGCTCCGATGCGCAGGCGCCCCGCCAGCGTCCGCCAGCCGGCGTCGATGTCGAGACACACGCGCAGCTCGACGTCCGCCGGGGCGACGGCGCGATCGATCAGCTCGAGCGACTCGACGCTGTCGACCATCAGCGTCACGCGGGCGCTCGTCTGCTCGGGCGTCTCGGCGGCGAGCTCCCGCAGAGCCTTGAAGTCCGCAGTCGGGTAGGCGACGAGGATCTCGTCGGTTCCGTGGGCCGCGAGCCAGAGGCCCTCCGGGAGGGTGAAGGCGAGCGTGCCCCGAAAGCCGGCGCGCGCGAGTATCCGCCGCTGCAGCTCGCGGCAGCGCACCGACTTGCTGGCAAGCCGGATCGGCTTCGCCGCGGCCCGCCGTTCGAGGTCCTCCGCGTTTTCCCACATGGCGTCGATGTCGATGAGCGCGAACGGCGCCTGCAGGCCGGCCGTCGCCCGCTCGAGGCGCGCGTGGGGATCCTCAGGCGTCGGCGGGCTGGACACTTTGGATCTGGGCGGGCGAGCGCGTCGACCCGGTGGGATGGACTGGTCCGAGGACACGCTCGGTCCAGGCGTTGGCGAAGCGGGCCTCGGGGTCCAGCCTGGCGCGCACCGAGCCGAAGCGGTCCCAGTCGGGATAGCGTCCGCGGAGCGTCGCCGCGGTCTGGAAGTGGCGCTTGCCCCAGTGTGGACGACCGCCGAGCTCATCCATGATCTCCTCCACGGCGCGGAAGTAGGGCTCCCAGGCCATCCCGCGGTACATGTGGACCGCCACGTATCCGCTCGCGCGCCCGGCGGCCGTGCTCAGGAACGCGTCGTCGGCCGCCACGGTCCTCACCTCGATCGGAAACGGGACCGCGAAGCCGGTCCGCTGGATCATCTCCATCACACGGCGAACGGCCTCGACGGTGCGCTCTCGCGGCAGCGCGTACTCCATCTCGGTGAAGCGGACGAGGCGTGGGCTGGCGAAGATGTCGGCGGAGGGGCCCACGCGTTCCGAGCGCCCGGCCAGGCGGGTGACGAGCCGGTTGAGATGCGGTATGGAGCTCGGAAAGCGGCGTCCGGCGCGGCAGGTCGCCCCGAAGGCGTGGTTGGTGAGGAGCACGTCTTTGGCATAGGCGGCGATCCGGCCGCGCGGGCGGGGCTGCCGATCGGTGCGGTTGTTGGTGCGCGTTAGGGCCATGTCTGCGTGCGGAAAGACGAAGAACTCGAAATGGTCGTTGGCGACAGCGAGCTCCTCGAAGCGCTCCAGCGTGTCCCGCAGGGGAGCCGGCGCGTCGACGCCGTGCAGGGTGAACGCCGGCACGCAGCGAAGCGTCACCTCTGCCACCGCCCCGAGCGCGCCGAGGCCGACACGGGCGGCGAGAAAGGTCTCCAGGTCGCGCTCCGGGGAGCAGACGAGCGTGGAGCCGTCGGCGAGCACGAGCGTCAGCTCGCTCACCTGCGCGGAGAGGTTGGGCAGCCTGGCACCGGTTCCGTGCGTCGCGGTGGAGATCGCGCCGGCGATGCTCTGCGCGTCGATGTCACCGAGGTTCTCGAGCGCGAGGCCATGGCCGGCAAGCTGGCGGCTCAGCTCCCGAATCGTGATGCCAGCCTGAACGCGCACAAGCCCAGAGCTCCGGTCGACGTCGAGCACCCTCTCCAGGCGCTTGAGGGAGAGCAGCAGCCCGTCCGTCAGGACGATGTCGCTGAAGGAGTGCCCGGCGCCGGCGACACGTATGCGCAGCCCCATGCGCGCCGCCTCCTCCACGGCCGCCGCGAGCTCCTCGATCGAACCGGGGGCGCGAAGCGCGGCGGGCAGGCACTGCTCGTCACCTGCCCAGTTGCTCCATCTGGCGGCGCGTTTGTGTGGATCGCTAGGCTCGCTCATCAGATGGACGAGCCCGAGCCTACTCCGAGCCCGGCCGTTCGTGCCCCCCGCGCGCGCTCGCTCCCCACGACGGGACCCAGGCGCGCGACGGTTATCGGGGCCGGGTCCTTCGGGACGGCGCTGGCCGTGCTGCTCTCGCGTGGCGGGCTGCGCGCGTCGCTGCAGACACGTACCGCCGAGCAGGCGCTGCTGATCGAGTCCGAGCGAGAGAATCGGGCGTATCTGCCAGGCGTCGAGCTGCCGGGCGCGCTGCGCATAGAGCACGTTTCAGCCGGAATCGCCCGAGCCGATTACGTCTTCCTGGCGGTACCATCGCGCGGCCTGGGCGCGGTGATCGCCTCGCTCGGCGACGCAGGGCTCGGTCCGCGGGCGGCGGTGATCTCGGTTGCCAAGGGCCTCGTCGCACCGGAGGGGCTGCCGCCGACGGCCGTCCTCAGCCTGAGCCTGGGAGCCGATCGGATCGCATGCCTCGGCGGCCCGGCGCATGCGCAGGAGATGGTCCACGCCGGCGCGGCCCTGGTTGCCGCCTCAAGCGACGAGGAGCTCGCCCGGACCCTCGCGTACGTGTTCACCCGCGCGGGAGTCGTATGCGAGCAGTCCAACGACCCGCTCGGAGTGGAGCTCGCGGGAGCCGCCAAGAATGCCGCGGCGCTGGCCGCCGGGGCAACTGAGGCCCAGGGGCTGAACGCCGCGGGGGCCGCCGCCGGCCACATCTTCGCCGAGGTATGGCGCTACGCGGAGGGCCTCGGCGCACGGCCCGAGTCGATGATCGGGCTGGCCGGCGCCGGGGACCTCGTCGCGACCGCGCTGGCGCGGGAGAGCCGCAATCGCCGCGCCGGAGAGCTCCTGGCCGCCGGCGTGCCCGCCGCGGAGATCCCTGCGCGCATCGGGCAGGCCGTCGAGGCGCTTGAGTCGGTGCCACTTCTGGCACGAGCGCTCCAGCAGGCCGGAGTTGGCGCGCCCGTCACGGGCGCCCTTGGGCGGCTGATATCCGGAGAGCTGCCGCTCGACAGGTGGGTGGCGCTGGTGCGCGCGACCGTCCCGCCCCCCGCACTGTGGCGCAGGCGGCCGCAGCCGGGTTTCTGGCGGCGCGTGTGGCGGACGCTGTCGGGTAGGTCCTAGGAGCGCGAGGCCATCAGCGTGCTGACGACGGCCTCGTAGACGCCGGCGCCGTGGCCCGACGCGCTCACGCGCACGTTGTCGTAGGCGGCGATCGCCTCGCGCATCGAGGGGTCGCGCTCGATCGCGTTGGC
>JAOPZB010000075.1 GCA_025964355.1 Solirubrobacterales bacterium
CTCCTGGACGCGCTGCAGCAGCGCGCCGTTGGCCGGGTTCGCGGTGTCGGTCGAGAATCGCAATGCGGCGTAGTAGCCGGCGCGGCCGACGAGCTCCTGGATGGCGCCCAGCTCGAGCATCGAGTCCCTCAGGCCCGCTCCGTCGAGCTCCGCGAGCTTCCCGGCGTAGCGCTCGGCGAACTTCCGGGAACGGTCGAGTGCCTCGCTCAGCCTGCGCTCTACGCCGGCCGGCCCCTCGCCGTCGACCAGCGGCTCGAGGTCCCAGGCGGTCGCCCGGAGCTCGGTGTCGCTGGCCTCTGTGGTGGCTGCGCTGCTCGCCATTCGCGCCAGCTTAGCGGCGATCCCCGAGGGCCGCGACCGGGGGGGCCGGGCTACTCGCTGGCAAGCGCCTGGAGCATGTCCAGACGCGCGGCGCGCCGCGCCGGCAGCTGAGCCGCGAGCAGGCCGGCGAGCGCCGCCACGACGAGCAGTATCGCGAGTGTCCCGACCGGAATCGACTGCACGTAGCCGGAGTCGGACAGCGCCAGCGTGGTCACGAGGAGCGCGCCGACGACGCCGATCACGAGGCCGAACACGCCTCCGATGAGCGCCGTGATCACCGACTCGTAGCGGATCATCTGGCGTATCTGGCGCCGAGAGGTTCCAATCGCACGCAGCATGCCGAGCTCACGCGTGCGCTCGTAGATCGAGAGGATCAGCGTATTGACGATGCCGAACAGCGAGACGATCACCGACAGGGCGAGCAGCACGTAGATCAGGGCGAGCAGGGTGTTGATCTGACTCGCTTGGTCCTGCTTGAACTGGGCGGCTGTGCGCGAGCGGGTCTGGGGGAAGGACGCGGCGAGCAGCCGGTTCACCGCCGGCTGGACCTGTGCGTTGCTGGCACCCTGCGAGTAGGCCACGAAGTTCAGCGCATCATCGCGCTGCCCGAACGCTTCGCGTGCGAGCGGCAGCGTGATAGTGAGGTCGCCGAGCAGCCGCGCGTTGTCCGAGGCGATGCCGCGCACCGTCAGCGCGATGTGCTTGTCGGTCGGGGTCAGGACGGAGATCGTCTGCCCCACCTTCAGATGCTTTGAGTCGGCGTAGCTCTTGGTCAGGATCGTGCCGTCCTTTCCGAGTCCGAGCAGCGTGGCGTTCGAGCCTTTCTTCCATTCGACGCGGTAGACCTGCCCGAACGTGCTCGGTTCGATCGCCGTGATCCTCACGTTGCTCGAGCTTCCCTTCAGCCTGCCCTCGGTGAAGGCGATCGGCGCGACCCCCGCTACGCCGGGCACGCGACGCAGAGCCGGCGCCACGACCGCGGGGATGCCCTGTTCGTTGTTTCCCGACTGCGAGTTCTCGACGATCAGGTTGCCGGCGAAGGAGCGGCTGACGGCCTGGTTGATGGTCGCCTTCGTGCCGTCGGCGAGCACGGCCACGAACGCGACGAGCGCCAAGCCGACGGTGAGAGCGGCAGCCGTGATGATCGTCCGCCCCGGCTGACGGATCGAGTTCTCGCGGGCAAGCTGCCCGGTGATGCCCCGCCAGCTCACGAGCGCCCCGATCCCGCGCGCGAGCGCGGGGACGACGCGGTAGCGCCGCGGCCGCGCGCCGCGCCTGTAGCGCGCGAACAGGCGGCCCACCCACAGGGCCGCGAAGACGACCGAGACGGCGACGCTTCCGCCGATCAACGCCGCCAGCAGGACAGCGATGACCAGCACGATCGCCAGGCGCACGATCAGCCCACGAGCGCTCAGGACGCGAGGTGGGATCTCCACGCCCTCACGCATCGCCGCCAGCGGCGGGACGCGGGTTGCCCGTAACGCGGGCGGCAGGCCGGCCAGCAGCGTCACGACCGTGCCGACGAGGAGCGAGACGACGATCGTGCGCGTCTCCACGACGGTCCCGTTGTGCGGCAGTTCGGCGCCGAACGCCTTGAACAGCTCGTTGAGCGCGGGGGCGAGCACGAGACCGCCGAGCAGGCCGAGCACGGCGCCGACCACGCCAAGCAGCAGCCCTTCGTAGACCACCGACTGCATGATCTGCCGGCGCGAGGCGCCGAGCGTGCGCAGCAGGCCGAACTCGCGCGTGCGCTGGGCGACCGTTATCGAGAACGTGTTGAAGATGATGAACGCGCCGACGACAAGCGCGACGTAGGCGAACACCAGCAGGAACGTGCGCAGGAAGCCCAAGTTGCTTTCCAGGTCCGAGGTGTCCTTGGCCGCCTGCTGCGCGCCGGTGCGCACGTCGACGGTCGCGGGCAGCGCGGCGCGGATGCGGCCGCGCAGCTCGTTAGCGCTCACGGGGTGGGCGGGATTCGATTCGGCGGCGACCTCGATCTGGTCGAAGTGCCCGGGCAGCCCCACGACCCGTTGCGCCTCGGTCGGCGTCAGGATCGCTGCGCCCGCGCCGCCGAAGGACTCGCCGCCGCCGAATCGGGTGATGCCCACGATCGTGTAGCGCTTCGCCGGCGCCGAGCCGGCGACGATCATCTGCTGGCCGAGCTTGAGCGTGTGCCGCTTGGCCGTCTGTTCGTCGATCGCGACTTCGTCGGGCCCGAGCGGCAGGTGTCCCTGGACGGGCTTGAAGGACTCGAAGCGCTTGGGCGACTCCGATGCGACGAACGCCGGCGCGCCGCCGTTGGTCAGGCGTTTGCCGTGCACGTCCAGGAACGTGCCGGGCGTGAAGATCGAGCCGGCCGCTTCGGACACCCCCGGGGTGGCGCGCACCTTCGCGAGCATCTGATCGGTGATCGGCGAGGTCTGCGACCGTGTTTCGCGCCCCAGGTTCTGGGTCGGGCTGATCACCACGTCGTTGCCGCGGTTGGCGACGCTGAAGATGCTCGCGAATGACTTGTTGATCGTGTCGGTGAGGATGTAGGTCCCGGCCATCAGCGCGACGCCCAGGGCGATCGCGATCGCCGTCAACACCACCCGTACCTTGCGCTGCATGAATCCCCTGAGGACGAGCGGGAGCATCAGCCCACGGACTTCATAAGGTCCAGCGCCTGCTCGGAGGTGACGGCATCTCCGTCGTGCACGATCCGCCCATCGGCGAGAACGAGCAGCCGGTCGGCGAACGATGCCGCGTGGGCGTCGTGCGTGACCATCACCACCGTCTGCCCGAAGTCGTCCACCGCGTGGCGTAGCAGCTCGAGCACGTCGTTTGACGCTTTGGAGTCGAGGTTCCCGGAGGGCTCGTCGGCGAACACGACCGTCGGGCGCGAGATCAGCGCCCTGGCTACCGCCACCCGCTGCTGCTGGCCGCCCGACATCTCGGCGGGGCGATGTGAGAGCCGGTCGCGGATGCCCACCGTGTCGATGAGCAGGTCGAACCATTCGCCGTCGGGCTTCTTCCCGGCGATCGACAGGGGCAGCAGGATGTTCTCCCTGGCGTCCAGCACGGGGAGAAGGTTGAAGGTCTGGAAGATGAAGCCGATGCGGTCGCGGCGCAGCTGCGTCAGGTCCTGGTCGCTCAGATCCGTCAGGTCGACGCCCCCAACCCGGACGACGCCGGAGGTCGGCCGGTCCAGCCCGGCCAGGATGTGCATGAGGGTCGACTTGCCCGAGCCCGACGGCCCCATGATTGCCGCGAAGCGCCCGCCGGGAAAGCCCACGCTCACGCCCGCAAGGGCGTCGACGGCGGCCTCTCCTTCGCCGTAGCGGCGGCTGAGGTCCGCGGCCTGCACGATCGTCTGTGGGTCTGGTGCGCCGGTGGCTGTGTTCATCGCCGGCAGTCTAAAGGGGACGCCCGAAGCGGTATGTAGCATCGTCCGCCCGATGCACGAGACCACCCCGGAAGTCTTCCTGATCGCCCGCCCCTCGATTGACCTCGAGGGGATGCGCGGTTATCTGAAGGCAGTCGGCGGTGAGTCGTGGCTCGCGCGCCGGCTCGATGAGGCCGATGGCGAGCCGAACGGCGGCGAGCTCATCATCGAGTTCGGCGGTCGCGCCTGCTATCGAAGCTGGGAGCCGGGGCTCAACCCGAACGTCACGAAGGTCAGGACCGATCAGCGCGAGTACTTCGCAAACATCCTGCGCTCCGCGCACGGAAGCGTGCTCGAGCACGCCAGCTACTCCTTCGCACTGCGTGACGTCTCGCGCGTCTTCACCCACGAGCTCGTCAGGCACCGCGCGGGCTCGGCGTTCAGCCAGGAGAGCTTGCGCTACGTGCGCCTGGCCGACATCGGCTTCCGTGTCCCTCCCGCTCTGGAGCCCCTTCGCAAGCAGGTGCTCTCGATCGTCGAGCAGCTCGAGGAGTTCCAGGTCAGTGCCGCTGAGAAGCTGGGTGTCGACCAGGACGGCGTGCCGTTTCACGTCAAGAAGGAGATCACATCGGCGCTGCGGCGGCTGGCGCCGATCGGGCTGAGCACCGACATCGTCTGGACGGCGAACGCGCGCACACTGCGCCACGTGATCGAGATGCGCACAGCGGAGGGGGCCGAGGAGGAGCTGCGGCTGGTGTTCGACGAGATCGCCCGCATGATGCAGGCTGAGGCGCCCGGCCTGTTTCAGGACTTCAGCCGGCAGGACGACGGTTCCTGGGTGCCCGAGCACCACAAGGTCTGACGGACCCACGGTGCGGCCCTTCGGCCGCTGGCCGGGACCATGGCGGCAGCGGTCAGTCCTCCTGGGCCTGCAGCTCCGACACGCGCTGCTCGAGCTCGCCCATGACCGCCGGGTCGCGCAGCGTGGTGACGTCGCCGAGTGCGCGCCCCTCGGCGATGTCGCGCAGCAGGCGCCGCATGATCTTGCCCGAGCGCGTCTTCGGTAGGTCGTCGGCCCAGATGATGCGCTTCGGCCGCGCGAACTTGCCGATCCGGTCGGCGACCGTCCCGCGGATGCCCTCGATCGTGCTCTCGTCCCCTTCGAGGGTGCCCTGCAGGGTCACGAACGCGACGATCGCCTGGCCGGTGTCCTCGTCGTGCTGGCCGATCACGGCGGCCTCCGCCACGTCGACGTGGGCGACGATCGCCGACTCCACCTCTGCGGTCGACAGCCGGTGCCCGGAGACGTTGACGACGTCGTCAATGCGGCCGATCACCCAGAAGTAGCCGTCCTTGTCGCGGCGGGCGGCGTCGCCGACGAGATAGGTCTCGCGACCGAAGCGCGAGAAGTAGGTCTCGATGAAGCGGTCCTCCTCCTTATAGAGGGTCCGCAGCATCGACGGCCACGGCCTCGTGAGCACGAGCAGGCCCTGGCCTTCCGGAAGCGGCTCGCCGGTGGACTCGTCGAGCACCTCCGCAAACACCCCCGGGAAGGGGAACGTCGCCGAGCCGGGCTTGGTGGCGGTGATGCCCGGCAGCGGCGTGATCATGATCGCCCCGGTCTCGGTCTGCCACCACGTGTCGACGATCGGGCAGCGTTCGCCGCCGATGACCTTGTGGTACCAGAGCCACGCCTTCGGGTTGATCGGCTCTCCCACGGAGCCGAGCAGGCGCAGCGAGGAGAGGTCGTGTTTGCGCGGCCACTGAGAACCCCACTTGATGCAGGCGCGAATCGCCGTCGGGGCGCAGTAGAGGATGCTCACGCGGTAGCGCTCGATGATCTCCCACCAGATGCCCTTGTGCGGATAGTCGGGCGCTCCCTCCCACATGACCGACGTGGCGCCGTTGGAGAGTGGCCCGTAGACGATGTAGGAGTGCCCGGTGACCCATCCGACATCGGCCGCGCACCAGTAGACGTCGGTCTCGGGCTTGAGATCGAACACGTAGCGGTGGGTAGCCGAGACACCTGTGAGGTAGCCGCCTGTCGTGTGCAGGATCCCCTTCGGCTTGGCCGTAGAGCCGGAGGTGTAGAGGATGTAGAGAGGGTGCTCGGCGTCGAGCGCCTCGGCCGGGCAGTGGGGGTCGGCGGCGGCGACGATCTCGTCGTAGAAGACGTCACGTCCCTGCTGCATCTCGCACGCGGTGCCCTTGCTGCGCACGACCACGATCTTCTCCAGCGACGGCAGGCCGCCCATCACCTCGTCGACGCGGTCCTTGACGGGCGCGGTCGTGCCCTTGCGCGCCGCGCCGTCGACCGTGATCAGCAGCTTGGCCTGTGAGAACTCCATGCGCTCGCGCACGGCCTCGGCGGAGAAGCCGCCGAACACGACGTTGTGCGGTGCGCCGATGCGCGCGCAGGCGAGCATCGACACGACGACCTCCGGGATCATCGGCAGGTAGATGCCCACCACGTCCCCCTTGCGTACGCCGAGGTCCTTCAGCGCGTTCGCGAAGCGCTGCACCTCGGCCAGCAGGTCGGCGTATGTGATGTCGCGCTCCTGGCCGTCCTCGCCCCGCCAGTGGAAGGCGACGCGCTCGCCTCTGCCCTCCTCGACGTGGCGGTCCAGGCAGTTGTATGAGACGTTGAGCGTCCCTCCCACGAACCACTTGTAGAAGGGGGGGTCGGAGTCGTCGAGGACGGTGTCCCAGCGGCTGAACCAATGCAGATCCTCGGCCTGCCGTGTCCACCATCCCAGCGGGTCCCGCGAGGCCTGCTCATACACCGCCGGGTCTTTCAGCAGCGCCCGCTCGCGGAACTCGGGCGGGGGCTCAAAGCGTTCGACCTCGAGCAGCTCCGCCAGTTCTCGGTCGAGCTGATCGCCGTCTGAGATCTCCGATTCAGTGGCCATGCCTCATCCCTTTCATCCGTACCCGACCCTTACGCCCGGTCCGCGCGGGACATCTTCGCAGCCCGCGTGCGGGCCGTTCTCAGCGACCGGACACCGGTGGCCGAATCCCATCGGCAGCCGCTCAGGGGCGCTCCACCGTTCGGGCCAACGGAACTACCGGCAGCACCGTGCGAGCGAATGTGGAGTTGACGACAGCCGCGAATGACGCGTACCACGCCGCGGCGGCCGTGGCAAGGCCGATGAAGCCGCCCCATTCGGTGACGCCGATGTCGTTGCCGTCGGCACCTATCGCGAGCAGCACGAAGGTCGCTGTCAGCAGCACGAACACGAGCAGCACCGCGCCGCTGACCCGCAGCGCGGCGACGGCCATGTACGCCGTGAAGATCGCCCACGCCCACAGGTAGACCCCCACCGCATGACCGGCGTTGCCGCCTACGTCTTTGACGTAGAACACCTGCAGGGCCCAGAAGGAGATCCAGAAGGCGCCGAACGAGCTGAACGCGACTGCTCCGAATGTGTTGCCGTTGCGAAACTCCCACATGCCGGCAAGCAGCTGCACGATGCCGCCGTAGGCCAGCGCCAGCCCCAGCACCACCGGCACGCCCTTGATGTTTACGAGGTTCGCGTTGAACATCGAGAGCACGAAGGTCGTCATTGCAAACGCCGCCAAGCCGAGGGGCGCCGGGTCCGCCGGTTTCCACACGGCGCCGGCCGCCGTGACGTCGACGACTGCCTCCCTGTTCGACCGCGTGGGGTCACGAAAGGCCGCTGCCTCCATGAGACACCTCCTTCAATCGCGCATGATGTGACGCGGCGGGTCCTCAGCCGCGTCGAGGTGGCTCGCGCTTGGAACTCGGGCCTCCCCAGTATTGTCTTTCCCGGTCTGACTCGCAGCTAATCGTCAGCGTGAGGCGAGGCGCTCAGCCGCGCCTGCCGCGCTTGCGGCGGCGCTTGCGGGCGCCGGCGCTCGGCCCTGTGGCCGGCGCAAGCTCGGCGCTCGTGCCGGCCACGGCCGGCTGCGGCGCTGCGGCGGGACCGCGACGCCCCCGCTGGCCCTGCTCGCCGCGCTCGGCGCGCTTCTCGGCCGCCGAGGGCCACGGGCGCGCCTCTCCGGCCATCCAGGCGGGCGGCTCACCATTCGGCCAGCGGCCGGCGAAAAGGATGCCGACGGCCACCAGCCAGAACGACGGGATCACCTCCAGCTCTGCGCCTCCGATGGGCAGAAAGATGAGCAGAGCGGTGAACATGCCGAGGATCGCGACCCAGCGGGGAAGCAGCCCGACGCGCAGCGCGTTGATCATCACGACGACCATCCCCGCGGCGAACGAGAGCCCGGCGACGAGGTCGACGTAGTCCACCACCACGTTTGCGGCGCCCTTCGTCAGCGCCTGGTCGACGGCGTGGTTGGAGAGGTCGTGCCCCGTGGCGAAGTTGTGCGTCTGGATCGCCGTCGCGATCTGGTGGCCCACGCTGACGACCGCCAGCGCGATTCCTCCGCCCAGGACCAGCGGACGCGCCGCCGACAAGGTCTGCGGCCTGCGGAAGCGCGTGGCGTCGAGGATCAGCAGCAGGACGAGGGTGAGGGCGACTATCGCGAGAGCGGCAAGCAGGCTGCCCGCAATCAGGGCGAAGGCATGGTGGCTGATGAATTTGACCTCGCCGGCGCGCGGGCTTTGCGCCGGGCTCGCGACGCCCGACAGAGCCGGCGTGAGCCCCTCCAGGAGACCGACGGTGGGCGCGCCTTTGAGCGTCGAGGCGATGATGATCGAGCCGAGGAGGTAGAGCACGCCTCCGGCGAGAGCGGGCACGCCGAGGCGTCCGCGGCGATGTGCCTCGCGTAAAACCTGATCGCGGATCTCGGGTGCGGTGGCCATGAGCAACGCAGTCTATGATGCGAGCATGGAGGGTGGTGGACTCGGAGACCTATTTGGAGATCCCGAGGAGCTCCAGCGGCGCCTGGCCGAGTTCGCCGAACAGATGCAAGGACAGCAGCGGCTGGCATGGGCCGACAACGCGATCAAGCTGGCCGTCGACATGACGGTCGCGGCGATCGCCCGGGTCAACGTGCAGGGCAATCCGGACACGCAGGCCGAACAGATCCGTACCGTCATGGCGCGCGTGTTCCCCGAGGCCGTGGCCCTCGTGCGCGAGGCTCGCGAGGGACTTCAGTAACGCACTCGCGGCGCGCGAGGCCGCCGCGCGCCCGGCGTCGGGGCCTCCTGGTCGGATTGGTGGCCGCCCTCGGCGGCGTCGTCGGGCGCAATCACGCCGTCGCGCTCGGCTTCGCGCTCGGCATCACGCGAGGCGCGCCCGGCATGTAGGACTTCTTTGAACGACCGGAAGCGGAATATGAACACGACCGCAGCCAGCCCCGTCAGGGCGGTGAAGGCGGCTATCGCGATCTGCTGGCCCACGGAGTAGGCCGCGACCACCGCGGTTGGAGCGCTGGAGGCGAACACCTTGACCAGCAGGGCCTGCTGCACGCCGGCGCCGCCGGGCGTGAACGGCACCGCGCCCGCCACCTGGTTGACCGCGAACACCAGCAGCACGTTCCTGACAGAACCGCCAACGCGAAATGCGTCGAGCAAGAACCAGAATGCGGCGAAGCGGCATAGCCATGCGACGACCTGCAGCGAGGCCACTTCGCGCAGGTAGCGCCTGCGATCGCTGAGGATCGTCACGCCTTGGCGCACGCGGGCCCAGAACGCCTTTACACGGGTGGATAGCCAGGCGAAGCCGATCAGGGCCACGATGGCGAGCACCGTGAGCAGGAACAGCGTGAGACGGAAGTGGTCGGCCAGATAGGCGATGTCAAACGAGCTCAGTTTCGCGAAGTCTGGGGGCTTGGGAAAGACTCCCTGCGTGAAGGCGAAGATCAACACGAGCACGCCGACGCAGGCGTCGAAGATCGACTCCACGAAGAACGCCGCCGCGACCGTCGGATATCGCGAACCCGGAATCGAGGAGCGCGTGAGGAACAGCTTGATGACATCCCCGCCGCGGGCGGGCACGACGTTGTTGAATCCGACCGCAGCGAAGTACGCGCCCCAGATCCGCCGCCACTGGAACGGGACGGCCGGATAGGCAGCGCGCAGACTGTGGAAGAAGGCCCGGGAGCGCAGCGTGAGGTTCAGACCGAAGAAGAGAAGCCCCAGCAGCAGCGCCGGCCAATGGACGGCAGCCAGGTCGGAGAAGAACTTGCCGACAGCATCCAGGAAGGAGCTGATGCTGTCGCCGATGGAGGTGGACGCGGGCAATGCGAGCACAGCCTCAAGCGTACGGTGCCAGGAGGCAGTGGCCGCCCTCAGGGGCGCGTGTCCGACCGCTCGGTCGCGCATCGCGCGGGGCCGACGATTGGCCGCACGGCGATCCGCCGTAGCGAGTTCCCTATCGTTGAATCAGGCCACCATGACCCTCCTACCCCGACGGACACCTGCATGAGCGGCGCGGAACTGGGGCTCGCCCTGTCGGTGTTTCTCGCCTGCGCCGTTGAGGCGGTGGAGGCGCTGACGATCGTTCTCGCGGTGGGCTCGACCCGCAGCTGGCGCTCGGCGATGAGCGGCGTCGGAGCGGCGATCCTCGCGCTCGCTGCGATCGTCGGCGCGCTCGGGCCGGCGCTCACCTCTCTGCCGATCGACGTCCTGCGACTCGCTGTGGGCGGCCTGCTCCTGGTGTTCGGCCTGCAGTGGCTGCGCAAGGCGATCCTGCGCTCAGCCGGCCTGAAGGCCAAGCACGACGAGCTGGAGACCTACCAAGAGGAGTCGCAGGCCGCCCTCGCCGCCGGTGCCAGACACACGGGGCTCGACGGGTATTCCTTCGCCATCGCGTTCAAAGGCGTGCTCCTCGAGGGTCTCGAGGTCGCCTTCATCGTGCTGACCTTCGGTGCGAACCAACACCGGATCCCTCTCGCTGCGGCGGCCGCCGGGCTTGCAGTGCTGGTGGTCGTCGCGGCAGGCTTCGCCGCCAGGGCCCCTCTGGCACGAGCGCCGGAGAACACGATGAAGTTCGCGGTGGGCGTGATGCTCAGCTCGTTCGGGATCTTCTGGGGCGCCGAGGGCGCCGGTGCGCAATGGCCCGGCAGCGACGCCGCGCTACTGGCGATCGTCCCCGGGCTGCTGATCGCGGCGAACGCGATGGCCTGGGCGATACGGCGGTCGGTGCAGCAACGTCCCGTCGAGATCGAGCCCGCATCTGCCGACACCACCGAACCGGCGGCTTCCGGCGCATGACGCGCGCGAGGGCAATCCTGGGTGGCGTGTGGGAGTTCGTAGTAGGCGACGACTGGCGCACCGCGGTCGGCGTGGCGGTCGCGCTGGGCGTGACCGCGCTGGCTGCCGCCGCCGACGTCGCGGCCTGGTGGATCATGCCGCTGGCAGTCCTCGCCATCCTGGCGGCCTCGCTTCGGCGCGCCGCGCGCGGCGCATCACGGCGTGGGTGAGATGCGCTACAACCCCGGGCATGGCGTCCCAGCCCGCCAAGCCCGCGCGTCTGAAGATCGCCGTCACGGGTCCCACCGGGGAGATCGGCCAGGCGGTCGTCGGAGCGCTGGAGCGCGCACGTGAGATAGACAGCATCCTCGGCATGGCGCGCCGTCCGTTCGACCCTGCCGAGCGGGGCTGGAAGAAGGTCACCTACCGGCGCGGCGACGTGCTCGACAAGGGCGCCGTGGCCGAGTTGGTCGAGGACGCCGACGTCGTGTTGCACCTCGCCTTCATGATCATGGGCGGCGCCAGCGAGAGCCGCAGGGTCAACCTCGACGGATCCCGCAACGTATTCGAGGCCGCTGTTGCGGCGGGGGCCAAACGGGTCGTCTACGCCTCCTCGGTCGCCGCCTATGGCTTCCACAGCGACAACCCGCGGCCGCTGACCGAGCAAGTGCCGGCCCGCGGGACGGCGAACCACTACTACTCCGCCCAGAAGGCGGAGGTCGAGGCCATGCTCGCGGACTCCCTCTATGGCAGCGATACGGCTGCCTACGTGTTCCGTCCATGCATCGTCGCCGGACCCGACGCGCCCCTGCTGATCGACAGCCTTCCCTACACCCAGATCTCCGAGCGACTGCCCGGCCCGGTCCTGAGGCTGCTGGATGGCGTGCCGATCCTCAAGCCGGTTCTGCCCGACCCCGGCGTGCCCTTTCAGCTTGTGCATCACGACGACGTGGCGAGCGCCATGCGCGCCGCCGTGCTCGGACGCGGGACTCCCGGGATATACAACCTCGCCGGGGCAGGCGAGCTCACCGTCAAGGATCTGGCGGAGGAGCTCGGCTGGTACTCGATTCCGGTTCCAGAGCTGGCCGTGGACGCCGTCGCCGAGATGATCGGGCGGCTCGGCTTCCTGCCCGCACAGGCCCAGTGGATCGCAGCCTTTCGCGAGCCGGTGATCATGAGCACCGAGAAGGCGCGCCGCGAGCTCCGCTGGCGACCCCGGCATGACGCCATGAGCACGCTCCGCGAGACGGTAACCGCGACCCGGCTCGACAGCCTGATCCGTTAGCAGCAGGCGAGCATGCCGCAGGATCTGAGGCGACAGGCGCAGCCCGCCGGCTGTCCGGCGTAGGCTACGCCGCCACATGGGCGCTCCAGAGAGATTCGACGCACCCCGGACCGGACGCGTCGCCGTCGTCACCGACAGCACTGCCTACCTTCCGCGTCGGCTGATGGACAGCTGGCAGATTCATCAGGTGAGCCTCTACGTCGGCTGGGAGAGCGACCTGAGGCCGGAGCCCGAGTTCGAGGACCTCGACGCCTTCTACAAACGGCTGCACGATTCGCCGCTGCTCCCGACGACCTCGCAGCCGTCGGTCGGCGACTTCCTGGCCTGTTATCAGCCGCTGTTGCGCATGGGCGCGGACGTCGTGTCGATCCACATTGCCGCCGGCTTGTCCGGGACCTGTCAGAGCGCGCGCGAAGCGGCTGGGATCGCGGCCGGGGAAGGGCACGCCGGACGGGTGGAGGTGCTCGACGGGGAAACTGGCGCCGGCGGGCTCGGCTGCCTGGTGCTGGCAGCGGCAGGTCTCGCCCAGGACGGCGCGACGCTCGATGTGGTGATCGACGCCGTGCGCCAGGCACGGACGAGCCTTGACATCTGGTTCTGCCTCGAGACCCTCGAGTATCTCCGTCGAGGAGGTCGCATCGGAGCGGCACAGGCGATGGTGGGCACCGCGCTGAAGGTCAAGCCGATCCTCACGTTCGGCAAGGAGATCGCCCCGGTCGGCCGCGTCCGCACGCACAAGCGGGCTTTCGAGCGGATGGTCGCCTACCTGCGCGAGCTGCATGACCGCGGCGCGACGGACTGGATCGTCCAGCACGCTCAGGAGCCGGGCGACGCGCAGCGGCTCGTCTCCGAGGGAACGGCGATCTTCGGCTCGGCGCCGCTGTTCTGCACGGAGGTTGGCCCGGTGCTCGGCGCCCACCTGGGGTCCGGCCTGCTGGTGGGCGGCATGACTCGGTGAAGCCGTGCGTCGCGTGCGCGTGAGCCCGTCCCGCGGGGGACGGGCTCACGGCAGCTGAGTTGCGCTACTTGGCGATCTTGATGACCCGAGCCATGCCAAGGAGGGTGTGGCTGCGACCGTCCTCGGTGTCCATGAAGCAGAGCTGCACGTACCAGCCGGGGCGCGCGGTGATCACCTCCTGCTGGAAGGCGCCGGCGGAGAGCGGGCCGGCGAACGTGATGGGGGCTCCGGACACGAGCCTGAAGGCCTGCTTTTCGTGCCCGGCGCGGATTGCACGCACGAGAGCTTTGGCGGCCTTGCGGCTCTTGACCGGGGCCGCGATGTCCATGTGTACGAGGAACCCCTCGTTTTGGAAGCGCACCAGCTCGCCGACGTGCAGGGTCGCGGGGCCGCGAAACGCGAAGTCGATCAAGCGGACCGTCGCCTGTGGCGCCGGCAGCACGACCGGGGCGTTGGAAGCGCTCACCGAGAAGACCGCGTGCGCCCTCGGTGGGCCCTGTTCCTGAGTCGCCAAGGCGACGTATTGTCCGGGCGCCAGAAACGTCTGAACTTCGCTGGGGTGGCCCGACCCGACTTCGGTGTCGAACATGATCGAGCCGAACTTGCTCACGTTGTTGAGCTCGCTGCCCCCCTTTGAGCCGACGAAGGCGACGAGCTGTTCGGCGCCCACGCCCGGCTTCAGAGCAACCAGCACGGCCCCCGATTCCTTGACTCCGGTAGCGCTGGAGACGATGTTGACCGCGCCCGACTGAAGCGAGCCCGAAACGGTGATCGACGAGGCGTTGACACCGATGGCGACCGTCGGAAGGGCCGCCGCGCCCGCCTCGTGGGGCCCAGCGAGCACGCCGACAGCGAGGAGCAGGAACGTGACCGCGAGCGCGGCCAGGCGACGACCGCCGCGTCGCGCGACCTGGCATGTGTATGACATCCACTCCATCCTTTCGGTCGGGAGCAGGATGCTTGGCAATCCCCCCCGAGACAGTTGACTAGCTCCGGACTAACTCCTGCGGGAAACTCCGGATCCCTCCTCGCCGATAAAGGCCGGTCCAGCGGCAAGAGGTTAGACACCCGTTCGAGAGCGTGCGTGCTGCCTTGACATGTTAGCTTTTGCTGAAATAATATGCGTCCGATGGCCCGTGCAAGCGCCAGCCAGGACGTCTTTCATGCGATTGCCGATGGCAACCGGCGCGTGCTGATCGACTTGATGGAGCCGGGCCCCCGGGCCGTTGGCGAGCTCGTGGTCGCCTCGGGACTGTCCTACTCGGCGACCTCCCAGCATCTTGCGGTCCTGAGACGAGCCGGGCTGGTCAGCAGCCGGGCGTCCGGACGGCGACGCCTCTACCGCCTTCAGCCCGCCGCCCTGCGAGAGGTGCACGATTGGTCCGGTCGATACCGCGAGTTCTGGCGAAGCCGCCTAAACGACCTCGGCGAGCTTTTGGGGGAGCAGTCATGAGGCTCGATGTCTCGATGGAGGAGACGTTCCCGGTCCCGGTGACGCGCGTTTGGCATGCCCTCACCGATTCGCGGATGATCAGCCGCTGGCTGATGACCACCGACGACTTCCGGGCGGAGGTAGGAGCGCGTTTCACCCTTCACGACGAGACACAGGACGGCTGCCGCGGTCACGTCGAGTGTCAGGTGCTCGAGCTCTCGCCCCCAGATCGCATCGTTTGGTCATGGTCCAACGCCGACGATCCTGGGCCTACTCGCCTCGTCATCGAACTGGAGGCTCATGGCGAGGGTACCCGCATGACGCTGCGGCACACCGGCGAGGCGGACGAGCGCACAGTCACCGGCACCACCGCCGGGTGGATCGTGAAGCTTGGCCAGCTCTCGGAGGCCCTCCTCGCCCCGCCCGCATCCATGGCCGACGGCCGCGTCACGGACGTGGATCGGGGATGAGCACCCGAGCCTTCACGTACCGGCGCGGCCGCAGAGCGGCGTCCGGCCGCTCTCTTGGGCGCCTCGGTCTCAGCGGCGCGCTGCTGCTGGTGGCCGGCGTCGCCTGGGCCGTGACCGGTCTGCGTATGACGGGCATGGACAACGGGCCGGGCAGCGACCCGGGTGCCCTCAGCTTCTACCTCTCCACGTGGGTCGTGATGATGGCGGCGATGATGTTCCCGTCGATCGTGCCCGTGGCGCTGGCACACCGCGAGCTTGATCGGCGCGCGACGCGAGGTGGGCAGCGGGGGGGCTCCAGCATGTTCGTGCTGGGATATCTCGTGGTATGGACAGCCGCCGGGATCGTCGGCTATGTCGTGCTTGAGGCGGGACGCTCCCTCGATGGCGGGCTCCTGGCGTGGCATGAGGCTGGGCGCTGGGCGGCCGCTGGGGTCCTGCTGCTCGCCGCCGGCTATGAGCTGACGCCGCTCAAGCGCAAATACCTGATGCGATGCCGGGCTCCGCGCGCGGCTCTCCTCGAGCACTGGCGCGAGGGTCAGGGGAGCGGGCTGCGCATCGGAATGCGCCACGGTGGCGCGTGTCTCGGATGCTGCTGGGCCCTGATGGCCGCGCTGTTCGCCCTTGGAGCCATGAGCCTTGGGTGGATGCTGCTGATCTCCGTGCTCATCGCGGCTGAGAAGCTCCTGCCGCGCCGCGCGATAACGATCGTCGGGGTGGCGTCGGTACTCGGCGCACTCGGCGTAGGCATCGCCGCTGTGCCGACCCGTGTGCCGCAGCTCACGATTCCGGGCAGCGCGAAGACGATGCACGCGATGGGCGCGATGGGCGCGGCGTCGCTCAGCCGAGACCGGCCAGCGCCCCGAGCACCAGCTCGTCGTGCTGGGCCGGCTTGACCTTTCGCAGCACCCGGGCGATCCGCCCATCTCGGTCGATCACGAAGGTCGTGCGCTCGTTGCCGAAGTACGTTTTGCCGTACATCGACTTCTCCGCCCAGACGCCATAGGCGTCGGCCACGCGATGACCCTCATCGGCCAGCAGGGCGAAGTTCAGCCCCTCCTCGTCGTGGAATTTCTTGACCTTTGCGACCGGATCGGGTGAGATGCCGAGGACGACGGCGTCGGCGCTCTCGTAGTCGGCGCGATGATCGCGTACGCCGCACGCCTGGGTCGTACAGCCGGGGGTTGCTGCCTTTGGGTAGAAATAGACGACAACGGGCTGGCCGTGAAAGTCCGAGAGCTTCACGGCCCTGCCGTCCTGGTCGAGCAACTCGAAGTTCGGGGCCTGGTCGCCTGGTGCGATCACGGCACCAGACTACCTGGCGGCAGAGGCCTGGCCCTGACAAGCGGGCGGCGCCCAGCCCTAGAGCGGACCATCCGTTTACCTGCGCGATGGCATCCGCCGGTAGGCTGCCGACAGAGCGATCGTCCCAACGACACCCAGGAGGAGCAATGCCAAACCCGGTGATCCACTTCGAGGTGCTCGGCAAAGACGCCGGGGCGCTGCAGTCCTTCTACGGACAGGTATTCGACTGGCAGCTGAACCCGGTGATGCCGACCTATGCGATGGTCTCAACCGGCGACGAGAATGCCGTCGCGGGCGGCGTGGGAGCCACCCCTGACGGCAGCGACGGTCACGTGACCTTCTACGTGGAGGTCGACGATCTCGGCGGCGCGCTGGAGCAGATCGAGTCGGCGGGCGGTCGCACGGTCCAGCCGCCGATGGACGTACCAGGCGGTCCGAGCATCGCGCTCTTCGCCGACCCCGAGGGTCACGTGGTCGGGCTCGTCAAGGCAGCGTGAGCGAGATGCCCGCCGTCGCGCGGAGGCCCGGTTTCCGCGGGCGTCGTGCGGGCACGGTCGCCTTGGGGCGGAGCGTCTCGATCTAGCGAAGCAGGCGCGAGAGCCTGCGGTCCTTGAGCACACGCCCCTCGGTCTGGCAGGCGGGACAGTAGGCGATGACGTAGTCCTCGAAGTGCACCGCCTCCAGCGTGCTGGCGCAGCGGGGGCACGGCTCGCCGTGGTGGCGGTGGATGCGCAGCGGCATCGGCAGCTTGTCGGGAATCGGCAGCTCGATCACGTCCTCGTAGTGCGCGATCGCGTGCCCGAGCGTCTCGACGATCGCGGCGCGCAGGCGCTCTGCCTCCGGCGGCTGCAGGTCGGCGCCGCGCTTGTAGGGGGAAAGCTGCGCCTCCCACAGGATCTCGTCGACCCAGGAGCGTCCGATGCCGGCGATGACCCGCTGGTCGCGAAGGATCGCATGCAGCGGGCGAGGCGCGTCGAGGACGTCGGAGAGCGTCGGCGGATCCGGCCAGGCTTCGGGCCCGAGCGTCGCGACGGCGTCATCCTGCTCGAGAGCATCGGCCGGCAGGACCTTCACCCATGCGGCCTGCTTTGAGCCGAACTCGCGCAGGCGCAGCTCGAGCTCGCGTGGCACTTCGCCCGGTGTCTGCGCGGTGACGCGGACGAGCAGGCGCGACGTGCGATCGCGCGGCCCGGCGCGCTTGTCGTAGAGCTGGAGGCGTCCGGCCGACATGAGGTGGATCAGGAGCGCCAGCCCTCCGGCGGTCTCGATGACAAGATGCTTGCCGCGCCTACGCACCGCCGCGATCTCGTCGCCCGCGAGCGCGGTCAGCGGCGGCTCGAACGTCTTCAGGGCGTTGATCCCGGGCGCCACTGCCGACTCGATCCGCGCGCCGCGCAGGGCCGAGTCGAGCAGGCGCGCGGTGATCTCGACCTCGGGCAGCTCCGGCATTTCCCCTCATCGTAGGGGCGCGCCGTCGACGTCCTCGCGGCTGGTCGGCCGGCGCCGGGCACCTGTGCCCGGCGCCGGCCGCACTCAGGAGGCCTTGACCGCCGGGCCTTCGTAGCGCTTGCCGGAGGTGCTCGTCCAGCGCACCCGCCAGTAGGCCCCTTGCGCGGAGGAGTGCAGGGCCCAGTAACCGGCGCTGTTGGTGTTCACGGTCTTGAGCGTGCGCCAGCGCTTGGCGTGCTTGCCGCGGACGAGGACGGTCAGCTTGGTGGGGCCGCTCGTCGGGCGGACCAGGCCCCACAGCGAGAACCCGTGGCCGCTCTTGCTCACCGTCAGCGGTATCGGCCAGCCGAAGAACAGCGGCTTGGGCTTGCCGTTGACGTACTCCAGGCCCGTCTGAAAGCCGACTACGCCGCCCCGCGCGCTGGAGCCGGCCGGGCCACCGAGTGGATCGTCGCGCAGCAGGTACTGCGAGAACGCCGCCACGCGGCCGTTGGACCAGGCGATGCGCTCGGCGATCGCGTCGAATTCCGCCTGTTGGGCGGCGGACACGCCGAGCTGCCTGTTCGGCTTGCTCTGCACCCCGAACTCGGTCAGGTAGATCGGCACGCGCCCCGGGATCGCGTGTGCGCGAGCGGCGAGATCCAGAGCGCGAGACAGGCGCGACAGCGCGCCAAGCGTCACGTCGTCGCGATTGGGATCGACGTAGTAAGGGCCGGCCGGCAGGGTGTAGGCGTGATGCGCGTAGCCGCCGACCTGCAGCGGACCGCAGGTGCCCGATTTACGGTAGCTGGGGCTCAGGCACAACGCGGTCCGGAGGAACGTGAGCGGAGCGACGTCATGAACGAGGGCCTTTGCGTGTTCCTTGCGCAGCAGGCTCTTGACCGACGCATACCCCGTCGGCGCGGTCTCCCCGAACAGCACCTTCGGATGCGCGAGCCCCGCTTTCTGGAGCCCTTCATAGCCGGCCTGGTACAGACCGCGGTAGATGCGCGGCGAGGCGGGCGTCCCGTTCGAGTTCCACTGCGGAAGCAGGAACGCCGGGTGGTTGGGCTCGTTCCAGACGGAGTAGACGGAGACCTGGGATCCGTAGTGCTTGCCCACCGCGGTCATGAATTCGCGGAACTGTGTGGCGCTTGGTCGCGTGATGTAGGGCCGTTTGTGGTTCGACGTCGCCCATCGCGGCGCCGGCGCGGTCACGGTCAGCAGGACGGGCCAGTTCAGGCGCTGGGCCTCGGCGAGCACCGCGTCGTAGGCGCCCCACGCGTAGAGACCGGGGTTGGTCGCGTCGAAGTTGGGACGGGTCGCGCTGTCGGGACCGGGCGCGACGTCTGCCCAGTGGAGCTCGACACGCAGCGCTTTGACCCCGAGCGCTTGCAGCTGCTGGAAGGCGCGGGCACGGGTCTTGCCTTCGATCAGTTCGTTGGAGGCCTCGAAGTAGGTCGTCTGGCCGTGCGAGGCGACGGCCTGGCCGGCGCCCAGGGTGCCGAGCGCAGCGGCGCAGAGAAGGAGGGTGAGGGGGAGTTTTCTGGTTTTGAGCATGGTCGCTTGAGACACCTCGGCGCAGAGAAGGTTGCGGTCTTTGTAGCGTTCGGCGCTGTGAGCGCCCCAATTGCGGCAGACGACATTGTCCAGAGCGCTGCGGACGGCCAGTCCAACAGCCGGCCTCCGCTGCTGATTCTGGACACGCTGGAGCGTTTTCTCGACGCCCACGGGTTGGGTGATGGCGAGATTGAGGTGGCTCCGATCGGAGAGGGCCATTCCAACGTGACCTACCTGATCCGGCGCGGCGAAAGGGAGCTCGTGCTTCGCCGCCCGCCCCGCCCGCCGCTGCCTCCGAGCGCCCATGACGTGCTGCGCGAGGCGCGCCTGCTGCGCGCGCTGCGCGACACCCCCGCCCGCGTCCCGGAGGTGCTCGCCGTCTGCGACGACAGCGACACGATCGGCGCCCCGTTCTATGTGATGGAGCGCATCGAGGGCGAGCCGATCGTCTTCAGCGTCCCCCCACCGCTCGACACCCCCGCCGAACGCGCCAGAATCGGCGACGAGCTGATCGCGGCCCTCGTGGAGATCCACGGGGTTGATTGGCGGGGGGCCGGCCTCGAGGGCTTCGGCAAGCCGACCGGCTATCTGGAGCGCCAGCTGCGGCGCTTCAAAGGCCTCTGGGATCTGAACAGGACGCGTGAGATTCCCGCAGTGGAGAGCGTCGGCGGCTGGCTGGCCGAGCACCTTCCGAGCTCCGGGCCGGCCACGATCGTCCATGGCGACTATCGCCTCGGGAACACGATGTTCGGGACCGGCGCGCCCGCTCGGCTGGCAGCGGTGCTCGACTGGGAGATGGCTACGATCGGCGACCCGCTGGCCGACCTGGGCTATCTGTGCATGATGTGGAGCGAGGCCGGCGACCCGGAGGTCGGCCTGCGCGAGCACCTCGGAAAGGTGACGCGAGCCGAGGGCTTCCCGACCAGGGCGCAGCTGATCGCGCGATACGAGGAGCTCTCCGGTCGCTCGATGAGCGACATCCGCTGGTACACCACGCTGGCGCTGTGGAAGAGCGTCGTGTTCATGGAGGGTAACTACAAGCGCGCGATCGCAGGCACGACCGACGACCCCTACCTCAAGCAGTTCGGCGACGGCGTGCTCGAACTCGCCCAGCAGGCCGAGACGGTGGCGCGTGGCGGCTGAGCGCGAGCGGGTGCGCAAGGGACTCCTGATCGATTGGGGCGGGGTGCTGACGACCAACCTGTTCGCGTCCTTTCACGCCTACTGCCTGGAGACGCAGCTCGAGCCGCAGGCGCTGCTCGGGCGCTTCCGCACGGACCCGGTGGCGCGCGATCTGCTGATCGCGCTCGAGACGGGCACGCTCGACGAGGCCGCCTTCGAGCTCAAGTTCGCAGCCATGCTGGGAGTCGAGCCGCACGGACTCATCGACGGGCTGTTCGCCGGCGTGGAGCCCGACCAGGCGATGCTCGACGCCGTGCGCATGGCCCATGACGGCGGCGTGCGCACGGGTCTCGTCTCCAACTCGTGGGGCGTCCACCGCTATCCACGCGAGCTCTTCGCTTCGCTGTTCGACGGCGTCGTGATCTCCGCCGAGGAGGGAATCCGCAAGCCGTCGCGCCGCATGTACGAGCTGGGCGCCGAGCGCGCGGGCGTGCCCGCCGAGGAGTGCGTCTACGTCGATGACCTGCCGTTCAACCTCACGCCGGCCGCCGAGCTGGGCATGGCGGTCGTGCATCACACGAGCGCCGAGACGACCATCCCCGAGCTCGAACGCCTGCTGGGCATGCCGCTGACACGCGCCGCCGCGCCCAGCCGGCCGTGAGCGTCGTTACGGGCGCTTGCCGCGTCCGTACAGCAGCTTGAACAGGCCGGCCAGCATGCGCGAGGTGCGGTTCTTGTACGGGTACATGAACAGTTCCTTCTTCATCGCCAGTTTGGTGACCACGATCGCCTGCTGGGAGCAGTACTTGCGGATGCCTCCGGCGCCGTGGCGGGAGCCGAGGCCGGAGGCCTTCGCACCGCCCATCGGCAGCTCGAGCACCGTGTAGTTGATCATCGCGTCGTTGACGTTCGCGGCCCCTGCCTGCAACCGCCGGGCGATCGCCTCGCCGCGCGCCGCGTCGCGCGAGAACACCGACGCGCCGAGCCCGTAGGGCGAGTCGTTGGCGAGCCGGACCGCCTCGTCGGCGTCGCGGACCTTCATGATCGGCAGCGTCGGGCCGAAGGTCTCGTCGGTCATGATCTTCATCGAGTGATCGACGTCGACCAGGACCGTCGGCTCGAAGAAGCGGCCGGCTCCGGGGAGCTGGTGGCCGCCCGTGAGGACGCGCGCGCCCTTCTGGACGGCGTCCGCGACGTGGTCCTTGATCGTCTCCATCTGAGGCGGGAACGTGATCGCGCCGACCTCGACGGAGCCGAATCCGTCCGGCTTGCCGACGCGCAGCGCGCTCACCTTCTCGGACACTTTGGCGACGAACTCGTCATAGACCGGCTCCTCGACGTAGACGCGCTCGATGGAGATGCAAGTCTGCCCCGCGTTCTGCATCGAGTAGTAGGTCGCGAAGTTGGCTGCGCGCTCGAGATCGGCGTCTGACAGGACGAGCATCGGGTCCTTGCCGCCGAGCTCCAGCGAGGCCGGGATGAGCCGCCGTGCCGCCGTCTCGGCGACCTTCATGCCGGTCGCAGTGGAGCCTGTGAACATGATCATGTCCACCTGCTCGACCAGCGCCGCGCCGGTCGCTCCGCGGCCCGTCGCGATCTGCAGGACGTTCTCCGGTAGGCCGCACTCGCGCAACCCCTCGGCCATCAACAGAGATGTCAGAGGTGTGATCTCGGACGGCTTGAGGATCACGCTGTTGCCGGCCATCAGCGCTGGGATGCAGTCACCGAAGGAATTCGTGAGGGGGTAGTTCCAGGGGCCGATCACGCCGATCAGTCCGAGCGGCTGGTAGCGCAGCACGAGCTTCTTGCCCTTCACCAGCACCTGGCTGGACTTGACCTTCTCATCGGCCAGGTAGGCGGGTCCCTCTTTTGCCCAGAAGCCGAACGCGTTGCCGGCATAGCCGATCTCGGCGAACTCCGCGTCCTCATGCGTCTTGCCCGTCTCGGAGACGATCGTCTCGATCACGCGCCCGGCATTGTCCATCAGCCACTTCTGGGCGCGCCTCATGACCCTCGCGCGTCCCTCGAAGCCATATGCCTCCCACTCCGGCTGCGCGGCGCGGCCGCGGACTGCCAACTCGACGACCTTCTCGGCGCCGAGGTCGGGCACGGTTGCCACGATCTCACCGGTGGCCGGGTTCTCGACCGCGATGCCGGCGGCCGCCTCCGGCTTGCCGTTTGGCGCCTCTGCTGCGTCCGGCGCCTGCTGAGAAACCTGCCCCTCGACCGTGGCCATGTCGCCCTCCCGTCTCGCTCGCCTGCCTGTGCCCCGCAGGGGTGTGCCCGTTGGGCTGCTCGTTGCGAGGAAGACTACTCCGACCGTGGGAGGCGCGGAGCTCTAGGCGGACAGGTCGATCGAGGCTATGCCGACCGGCTCGACGGGCTGGTCGCGCGGATCGGTGTCGACGCCCTCGAGCTTGTCGACGATGTCCATCCCCTCGGTGACCTGCCCGAAGACCGTGTGCTTGCCGTCGAGCCAGGGGCAGGCGTCCGCGGTCACGATGAAGAACTGCGAGCCGTTGGTGTCAGGTCCTGCGTTGGCCATCGCCAGCGCGCCGCGCACCACCTTGTGCGGGTTGATCTCATCCTCGAATGTGTAGCCGGGTCCGCCGGTGCCGGTCCCCTGCGGGCAGCCGCCCTGGATCATGAAGTCCTTGATCACGCGATGGAAGTTCAGGCCGTCGTAGAAGCCGTCGCCGGCGAGCTTGCGGAAGTTCGCGACGGTCTTCGGCGCATCCTCGTCGAACAGCTCGAACACGATGGGGCCTTCGGTGGTCTGCATGGTGGCGGTCGACATCTGCCTACCTTACCTTCGCGCGCTCGAGGCTGAGCGCCTGGCCGCGGACGTCCTGGCCGTCGAGGGCGTCGATGACCCGCTCCGCCTCGGCGGCGGGGACGGATAGGAACGAGAAGCGATCGAGCACGAGCACGTCGCGCACCGCCTCGCCGTCGAGCCCTGTCGAGGAGGTCACCGCGCCGACGATGTCGGCCACCTGCAGACCGGCGGCACGCCCGCCGCCCAGCATCAGCTTCGTGTAGGGCTCGCCGTCATGGCGGCCGGAGAGGCGTGGCTTGGAATGCCGGCGGGGTCGCTCTCGCACGGGCGTGGGTGGAGCGGTCGCGCCCTTCTCCCACTGGGTGATCGACGTCCCGATGTGCCGTTCGATCGCCTCGAGCTCGCGCTTCTGGCGATCCTCGACGAACGTGATCGCCCTGCCGGAGCGACCGACGCGCCCGGTTCGCCCGATCCGGTGCACATATGTGTCGGGGCTCGTGGGCACGTCGTAGTTGATCACGTGGGTGACGGTCGAGATGTCCAGCCCGCGGGCCGCCACGTCGGTGGCGACGAGAATCGGCACGCGTCCGCCCTTGAAGGCGAGCATCACGCCGTCGCGCGAGCCCTGGGACATGTCGCCGTGGAGGGCCCGCACGTTCAAGCCGCGGTCGCGGAGCGTGCGGAACAGCTGCTCGCAGCGGATCTTCGTGCGGACGAACACGATCGCCTGGTCAGGCGCCTCCGCGCGCAGCACCTCGACGAGCTTGTCCGGCTTGCTCTTGGCGTCCACCGGCAGCTGGAACTGCGCGACGGTGTCGATCGTGAGCGTGGCCGCCTCAACCTGAATGATGGTCGGGTCGTACATGTAGCGGTCGGCGAGCGTGCGGATGGGCCCGGGCATGGTGGCCGAGAAGAGCGCCGTCTGGCGGCTCGACGGCGTGAGCGAGAGGATCTTCTCGACGTCCTCCAGGAACCCGAGGTCCAGCATCTCATCGGCCTCGTCGAGCACCACGAACCGGCAGTCATGCAGGACCAGCGAATGACGCGAGATCAGGTCCAGCACACGTCCGACCGTCCCCACCACGACATGGCCGCCCGCGCGCAGTTGAGCCTGCTGGGTACGGATCGGCGCGCCGCCGAAGACGGCCACCACGTCGACGCCGGTGTGTGCCCCGTAGGTACGCAGGGCCTGAGTCACCTGGATGCAGAGCTCGCGCGTGGGCGTAAGCACGAGCGCCTGCACCGACGGCTCGGAGGGATCGATGTACTGCATGATCGGCAGGCCGAAGGCCGCCGTCTTGCCCGTCCCGGTCTGCGCCTGGCCGATCACGTCCCGTCCTTCCAGCAGCGCGGGGATCGCCTGCTCCTGGATCGGGCTGGGCGACTCGTATCCGACGTCGCGCAGCGCGTGGAGAGTGGACTCGGAGAGCCCGAGATCGGCGAAGGACTTGCTCACTCGGACGGGTCGAGCAGGAGCTTACCCGTGGTCCGACGCTCGCGCAGATCGACCTGCGCCTGTGCGGCCTGCCCGAGCTTGTACGTCTGTCCGACCACCACCTCCAGGTCTCCACGCGCTGCGCGGGCGAAGAGCTCCGCGAGCGCCTCGGCGAACATCGCCGGCCTCGCGAGGCAGTGGAACAGGTAGAAGCCGACCACTGCGCGTGAGTGGCGCAGCAGCGAACCGGTGGATATCTGGTTCGGTTCATTGGTCGCGATGCCGTAGGCGACGATCCGCCCGAAGGGCGCGAGCGCGCGATAGGACGCGTCGAACACCTCACCGCCGGACATCTCGAACACGACGTCGACGGGCCGGCCTTCATTCGCCTCGAGGAGGCGCTCGGTCAGCCCCTCCGCCGCGGGATCGACCGCGACGTCTGCCCCGAGCTCGAGCGCGAGGGCGCGCTTGCGCTCGCTGGAGGCCGTCGCGATTACCCGTCCCGCGCCGAGCTGGTGGCCCAGCTGCACAGCGAGCGAGACGACGCCTCCGGCGGCTGCATGCACGACGACGCTCTCTCCGTCGGCCACGCGGCCGGAGGTGCGGTACAGGTGCCAGGCGGTCAGGCCCTGGATGATCATCGCGAGCGCCGTGCCGTCGTCGATCTCCTCGGGAAGCGGGAACACGAGGTCCTCTGGCGCGGTCGCATATTCGGCGTAGCCACCGCTGCCGACCAGCGCGACGACCCGCTCTCCGGTGTCCTCGCGCACGCCCGCAACCTCGCCGCCGGGCACGAGCGGCAGCGTCGCCTTCTGCACGTAGGAGTTGGTGCGCGTGTGGGTGTCGGCGAAGTTCACGCCCGCGCGGCTCACGCGGATCAGGACCTCTCCCGGTCCAGGCTCGGGCCTCGGAAGGTCGGCCAGCCTCAGGACCTCCGGGCCGCCGAACTCGGTCATCTGGATCGCGCGCATGGGCCGAGGCTATCGGAGTGACGCGCCCTCTCCGGCGCTGCTCGCGAGGCAATCCGCCGGTCGGCGCGGGAGCGCATGCGTTGGATGGGGTGCTCTAAGGTGCCCGCCCATGCCAATCACAGTGGTGGGATCGATCGCCTACGACACGGTCAAGACGCCGTTCGGCGAGCGCGAGCGCATGCTCGGCGGCGCAGCGGTTCACTTCGCCCTGGCCGCCTCGTTCTTCGACGACGTGCGCGTCGTCGGACCGGTCGGCGATGACTTCGGCGACGAGCAGCTCTCGGTCATGCGCCGTCGCGGGGTGGATGTCTCCGACGTAGAGCGCGTGTCCGGAGGCAAGACGTTCTTCTGGAGGGGCGAGTACGGCTGGGATTTGAACTCGCGCGAGACGCTCGACACCCAGCTGGGGGTCTTCGAGGGATTTCAGCCAAAGCTCTCCGAGCAGTCACGCTCCAGCGAAGTGCTGTTCCTGGCGAACATCCAGCCGGAGCTGCAGCTGCAGGTGCGCAGTCAGATGCCGGATGCGCGCTTCGTCGCGCTCGATTCGATGAACCTCTGGATCGACATCGCGCGCGACTCGCTCATCAGCGCGATCGAGAGCGTCGACTGCGTGATCCTCAACGACGCCGAGCTGCGCCAGCTGACGGGAAAGCCGAACCTCGTCACGGCGGCGCGCGAGATCCTGTCCTGGGGGCCAGCGACGGCGGCGGTCGACTCCTCCGCTGATGTCCGCGCTGGCGCGCGTGGTCCGAGCGTGATCGTCGCTAAGCAGGGCGAGTACGGCGCAGCGCTCATCACGCGGGAGAGCTTCTTCGCGTTGCCGGCCTACCCGCTCGAGACGGTGATCGACCCGACGGGGGCGGGCGACACGTTCGCGGGCGGGCTGGTGGGCTACATCGCAGCTCACCAGTCGAGCATCGCGGCGCCCAAGGGGGGCCGTCCAGCCGGGCTTAGCGAGGACCTGCTGCGGCGCGCGATGGCGCACGCGAGCGTGCTCGCGTCCTTCAACGTCGAGGAGTTCGGGACCGAGCGCATGGAGCGCCTCACGGGCCGCGAGATCGTCGCTCGCATCCAGGAACTGCACGCGATGACGCAGTTCAGCGGCGCGTCGCTGAAGCTCAGGGGGTGACGCGCCCCCGCCCCGGCCGGTGAGCCGGCTGGGCTGGGGTTGTGGCGC
>JAOPZB010000089.1 GCA_025964355.1 Solirubrobacterales bacterium
CCGCCTCGCGACCCTGCGTGGCGCGCTCGACGGCGTCACGGTTATGTGCTGGTTGCTCGGCTCGGCCGTGGGCTCGCCGGAGGAGTTACAGGCGTTACACAGCTCGCGCCTTGAGTTCTTCCTCACCCAGGCGATCGACACGACCGTGCGCGGCATCGTCTATGAGGCCGCGGGCACGGGGACGTCCCCTGATCTGTTGCGCCGAGGCGCCGAGATCGCGCAGGCGCTCGCCGAGCGCAACGCGATCCCCGCTCGCTTCCTCACGGCGGATCCCAACGACGTTGAGACATGGCTCGACGATGCGCGGGCGAGCATCGCATCGTTGCTCTGATGCTGATGATCAGCCGTGTCAGTCAAGCTCGCGGAGGGCCCAGCCGAAGAGGTGGACACGATGGCTGGCGATCGCTCCCGATACTGCCTCATGGTCTCGGCATTCGGCGCGATATTGCTCGCGGTCTCGGTCTTCCTTCCTTGGTATGGCGTGAGCTTCACTGCGAGCGGCGTTGCGCTCGCGCAGCAGATCGGTGACCAGGCGGCCACGCAGTTTGGCAACGCCGTGTTTCAGAGCTACATGAGCGGCCTGCACGCGGACATCGGTGCCCTGGCCGGTCACCAGCTCACCGCGCTGACCGCTCACCAGGCGCTTAAGAACCTGAACGTAGTCCTGCTCGTCGTCGCCGCGCTGGCGCTGCTGGACGCCCTCGTGCCGCTGGCGCGTCATGCAGCACGCCTGCCCGACGGTGCCGGTGCCTCCGTGGTCCTGCTCGGCTGCGTCGCTGTCGTGTGCGTGTCGTATCGGATGATCGTCCCGCCCGCTCCCGTCGGAAACCTCGTCGCGCTGTCCCTGCGCGAGGGCGCCTGGCTCGCGTTGCTCGGGTCGCTGACGATGGTCGGCGCCGGGCTGTGGCCGCGGTTCCAGCGGTTCTCCGGTGGCTCGGAGTCGCCGGCGCCGGCCGCCTGGTCCGAGCTGTCGGGCTGGACGCCGGGGGGCTGACTGCGGGCTCTGGAGGTGTTGAGAGGTGGGCCCGTAAGAACGTCTCGCACGCTATCCTGATCGACAATCCTCGTAAATCCGATCAGGTTTTACTTAAGAAGGGCGGTCCCATGTCCGATTACGCGAAGGACGTGCTTGTCGACGCCGACTGGCTTGCGGAGCACTTGAACGACGAGAGCATCCGCATCGTCGAGGTCGATGAGAACCCGGAGCTCTACGCCGAGGCCCACATACCCGGGGCGATCGGCTTCGACTGGCGCGAGGATCTCCAGGATCCTGTCCGCCGTGACTTCCTGGGCCCGCAGGCCTTTGGCGAGCTCTTCGGCGGCCATGGAGTGTCCAACGACCACACGATCGTGCTGTACGGCGACCGCAACAACTGGTTTGCGGCGTACACGTACTGGTACCTGAAGTACTACGGCCACGACAAAGTCCTGCTGCTCAACGGTCCTCGCGAAAAGTGGATCGCCGACGGACGCGCGACGAGCTCCGAGTTGCCGAGCTACCCGCCGGTGACCTTCACAGCCCAGCCGGGCGACCAGGCGATTCGGGCCTACCGCGATGAAGTTCTAGCGGCGATAGAGGCTCCGACGAAGCTTGTCGACGTCCGCTCGCCGGCCGAGTTCGCGGGCGAGATCATCTCGCCGGCCGGCTACGAGCAGGAGGGGGCCCAGCGCGGCGGCCACATCCCCGGGGCCGCCTCCGTCCCCTGGGCCCAGGCCGTTCAGGAGGACGGCACGTTCAAGTCCGCGGACGAGCTGCGCGACCTCTACGCCGGCAAGGGCGTCCTCAACGGCGACGACATCATCGCCTACTGCCGGATCGGCGAGCGCTCGGCACACACCTGGTTCGTGTTGCACGAGCTGCTCGGTCGCGACGACGTCAAGAACTACGACGGCTCCTGGACGGAGTGGGGGAACCTCGTCGGAGTGCCGGTCGAGAAGGGCGCATAGGCCAAGGCCGGGACCGGGCGCTGCGCCACCCCTCACGCGAACATACGCCGGGCCGCAGGGGAGGCGGTTCAGGCTGGATCGGGTGAAGACCGCAGCTCGAGCGCTCCGTCGCCCACCGAAGCGGCCATCTGCAGGCGCTCGAGCAGCTGCTCGAGGATGCGAGCGGTCGCTCCCCAGATCAGGTTCTCGTCAAGCAGGTAGGCGTCCGTCTCGAATGAGATACCGCGACGCTCCAGCCGCGTCCGCGTCCTCGCCGAGCGAAGCGCAGCGACCGGCAGCTCGAGCACGGCGTCGACCTCCCGAGGCGAGAGCTGCCACAGAAGGCCCGCGGGAATCACCCCGACGTAGGGATGGATGACGTAGTTCGTCGCGAACGTCGAGGTCGGCGGCAGCTCTCCGAGCATCCTCACCTGGGCGCGCGGCAGTCCGACCTCCTCTTCTGCCTCGCGCAGCGCCGTGTCGGCGAGGGTTGCGTCGCCGGCATCCCGGCGGCCGCCGGGGAAGGAGATCTCGCCGGCGTGCCTGCGCAGGTCGGCGCGGCGCCTGGTGAGCACGACATGGGCCTCGTTCGCGTCCGCGGTGACAAACAGCGGCACCAGAACCGCCGCAGCGATCTGGTCGGTGGTGCCTGACAGCGAGGGCTCAGGCGGCCAGGTGAACGCGCTCAATGCGCTCCTGGAACATGACCTCACCGTCAAGCGCCCGATGCACCGGACACTTCGCGGCGATCACGCGCAGGCGCTCGACCTGGTCCTCGGGCAGATCGTCGGGGAGGCGCATGACGAGCTGGAACTTCGTTGGGCACCCTCTGTCGGCGGGGGTGTACTCGACGTCGACCTCGACGTGGCCTACGTCCCAGCCCTTGCGGGTGGCGTACATCTCCATCGTGATGGCGGTGCAAGAGGCGAGGCTGACCGCAAGCAGCTCGAGCGGATCCGGGCCTGTGTCGTCGCCGCCGACGTCGTAGGGCTCGTCTACGGTCAGCTGATGGTCGCGGACCTGCACAGTGTGCTTCAGCGTGCGTCCTTCACGGCGAGCGGTGGCTTTCATCCTTGTAAGCCCTTGCGGTTGGGTCATCTAATTCCCTTCGGTAGATCGTCCCCCCGTACACCAAATGATATCCCTCGCAACGGCTGGACCGTATGGTTGAAATTGGTCGGCCGCGCTATACGAGCGGGTTAAAGAGCAGTCCGGTGAGGAGCTTGGGGAAGAAATAGGTTGACTTCGGTGGCATGTTCTCGCCGGCGGCCGCCACGTCGCGGACCTCCGCGACCGGGGTCGGGCGCATGAGGAAGGCCGCGTCGTACTCGCCCGATCGGACCATCGCGAGGGCCTCCGCCGTGTCGCGCGCGTAGAACAGGCCGTTGAAATGCGAGATGTCCTCGTCGCTCAGGCCGAGCGCGTTCTTCAGCAGGAGGGTCTCGAGAACGCCGGTGTCCAGCCGCCTGTACGCCTGCGAATGTCCCTCGAGCGCCGCGTCGGCGATGGCCTGATCCTTCAGCGTCAGCCGGCGCGGGGTTCCGTCGCCGTCGATGTAGCCGAGCTGGAGGGGCCCGTCTCCCGGAGGCGGCGCGAGCTGCGCGAGCGGCACCTCCTCAATCTCGAAGTCGCGCTCGAGCGTCCGCGCCAGCCTTGCCCGGCGCTCGGCGTCGAGTCCCCTCACCAGACGGTGTGTTGGGAGCACGGTCAGCCCCGGATCCTCCATCGCCACGAGGCACATCAGGATGTAGCTGTGCTCGCCGGTGCCGCCGACCTCCTCGGCGTACGCCTGCATCGTCTCGTAGCGGTGATGGCCGTCGGCGATCAGCAGCTCCGCGCCCTTCGTCGCGGCCTGCACGGCTGCGATCGCCGCCGCATCCGTCACGCGCCAGAGGCGATGCACCGTGCCGTCCGAATCGGTCACCTCGCCCCAAGCCGGCCCGTCGGTGGCTGGCGACAGCGCATCCCAGGCGGCGTGGGTGGGATCGGAGTAGAGCGAGAAGATGGGGGAGATGTTCGCCCGAGTGGCCCGCGTGAGGCGTAGGCGATCCTCCTTGGGGCCGGGATGCGTGCGCTCATGCGGGCGCACCCGACCCGGGCCATAGGGCTCGATGCGCACGCGGCAGAAGAAGCCGCGCCGCGTGAGCCTGCGCCCGTCCGGCGTGGAGTAGTCCTGGGTGTGGGCCCAGACCGCCGGGTCGCGATCTCGTACGAGCGCGCCCTGCAGCTGCCAGCTGTCGAACAGTTCGCCGGCGACGGCATACGGGTCGGGCTCTCCCCGCGGCAGGTCGAGCGCCACGACGTTGAACGGCGAGCGCCCGATCAGCTGCGCCCGCTGCTCTGCGTCGATGACGTCGTAGGGCGGGGCGACGACCTCCGCGAGCGGACCGACGACCGACGGCTCGTAGTGCAGGGCGCGGAGCGGTTGGACGTCGGCCATCGCGGTGGCGGAGGCTAGCAGCGCGGCGCCCGGCCCAGCGACGGCCCCGGCCGCGGCGCCCGGCGACCGAGCCTGCCCGAGGCGAGGGACAGAGCCTTTCGTCTCAAGCGGACGGGAGCATGCGGTCGATGGCACATGCCGGCTACATTCGCGAGAAGGCGCGCCAGATGCGCGTTCGGCGAAGGCTCACGATCGATCAGATCGCCGAGCGCCTCGCGCTGCCTCGCACCACGATCTACTACTGGGTGCGCGATCTGCCGATCCACGACTCGGTGCGTCACAGCGGTCCGCGTCAGGCCGCCCGGCTCAAGGGCAATCGTGCGATGCAGCGCAAGTACCGGCTGCTCAGGGAACAGGCCTACAAGGAAGGTCTGGACAGCTTCGCCGAGCTCGCTTGCGACCCGACATTCCGCGACTTCGTATGCCTGTACATCGCGGAGGGGTATAAGCGCGATCGAAATGCGGTCTCGATCGTAAATTCAGACCCCGCAGTGGTCTGCTTGGGCGCCTATTGGATCCGTCGGCTCACACAGCGCCCGCTGGACTACCGGGTCAGTTACCACGCAGACCAGGACCTGCCGGCGCTGCGATCGTTTTGGGGCGGGCAGCTTGGGATCGAGCCGTACTCCATCGCATGCCAGCCGAAGACCAACAGCGGACGAATGTCTGGTCGCCTCTGGCGCTGCGAGCACGGCTTGCTCACCGTCAGGACAATGGACACGTACCTTCGTGCACGGCTCGAGGCCTGGATCGTTTGCCTCAAGCGGGAATGGGACCGGAGATAGGACTACACTCGTTTGCCTCGGGGCGTGGCGAAGCCTGGTATCGCACCGCGTTTGGGTCGCGGGGATCGCCGGTTCGAATCCGGCCGCCCCGACCATCTGCCTCACTGGTAGAGCCTCGGGCCAACGACTCGCCGCGCCCGCCCTCTTCGTTGAGCGACCGGCACGCCACAGCTCCGAGACGGCGGGAGATCGCGACTCGACGACCCCGTCCGACCCGACGTCGGTCTGACGGGCGGGGCACCCAGAGGGGTTAGGCCATCCGCGTCAGAGAGCGCGCTAGAGCCGCTATGTAATCACGCCTTTACGTCCGCGTAATAGGATTGTTACCGGAATCGCGCCCAGGCTGTGTAATTAGTAGTTTATTTTTGCGGCTCTGTGTAATAGCAACTTCATAGATCAAACGGCCCGCCAGGCGCGGCGAGCATGGGCAGCCTGCGCTCCGATCAGATAGGATGAAAACTGTCGCTGACGCGGTGGGCGCCGGCGGAGACTAGCGCAAGGAGAGAGGGATGAGAGGGATGAGAGGAGCCCTAGTGGGTCTCGTCGGACGGCGCCGGAGGCTCGCTTTCCTGGCAGTCGTCGTTGCCGCGTCCGTCGCGGCACTGGGGTCCGCATCGTCGGCCGGGGCAGCGTCGTTCCAGAAAGAATTTCTTAAGTTCGGTGACTGTCCGTACAGCACGCCCGGGGTCACCGAGTGCGTGATCTCGACGGTGACCGGCGGCGAATTTCACATCGGCAGCAATACGGTCCCGATCAACAAGACAATCGTCCTTCAAGGCGGCATCAACGGCAAAACGAAAGAACTCGTGTCAGCGACCGACGGCAACACGCTCTCGAAGACCGCGCTGACACTTCCCGGGGGCCTGCTCGGCATCGAACTGCTCGGCAACCTCCTGGAAGTCACGGTAACGGCCGAACTGGCCGGGCCTGTTCACATCTTTGTCGCCAACCTGGGTGGAACAACCGGGCCGGCCGTCGACCTTCCGCTCAAGGTGAAACTCGACGACACCACCCTCCATCTCTTGGGACCGTCCTGCTATATCGGCTCCGAGTCCGGACCGATGACACTCAGCCTGACGGACGGGGTGACGAACCCGCCGCCGCCGAACCAACCGATCAGCGGGAAACCAGGAAACCTGGTCTTCGAAGCTGAAGGACGGATCGTGGGCGTGACCGAAAACTCGCTCGTCGACAACGCATTCTCTGCGCCGGGGGTCAACGGCTGCGCCGGGATACTCTCGCTCGTGGTTGACCCCTCCGTTGACCTCAAAGCAGGCCTGCCCTCCGCCGCCGGGAAGAACACCGCGATCATGAACGGTTCCTTCCTCCAGGCGGATGCACGCATCGTGAAAACCGAGACGGAAATCCCCGAGTGGGGGCACTGTGTGAAAGTCGTTGGCGTCAAAGAAGGGAAAACGACGACCTACAGCGGTAAGTTCTCGAGCGCCAACTGTGTCACCGAAGCCGTCGAAAGCTTCGCGCCGGGCAAGTACGAATGGGTGGTTGGCCCAGGGCCACATCCGAAATTCGCAGGCACCGGTGAAATCACCTCGTTCGAAACTGTCGGCAAAACGAAGGTTCTCTGCTCGTCGAGCGCGAGCAATGGTGAATACACGGGCCCCAAAACCGAGAAGGTGAGCTTTACGTTCTCCGGCTGCGAAAGCACGTCGCTTCACACCGCATGCCAAAGCAATTCGGCTGCAGCAGGCGAAATCCGCAGCTCGCCGCTGGTGGGCGAACTGGGCTACATCAACGACGTCGCGCCGTTGAAACCGATCGTCGGCCTCGACTTCAAGCCCGAATCGGGATCCGAAGTCACGAAGTTCGACTGTGGCGGGCTGTCGGAGTCGATCGCCGGCTCGGTGATCGGTTCGATCACCCCGCTCGAGGCACAGCCGCTCACGGCGAAATCCACGCTGAAATTCAAAGCCGCGAAAGGCATACAGGCGCCCGAACAGTTCGAAGAACTGCCGACGGACGTCCTTAGCACGACGCTCACATCGGGAGCGGGGACCTCGGTCGAACAGTCCGGCCTAACCGGCAAATCGGCGATCGTCGGTGAAGAACCGCTGGAGATCAAGGCGCGAGCCTTCTAGGCAGGCGCCACCCACGTGCGGAGCCGGTCCATCGGCTCCGCACGTGTAGTTTCCCCGGAGGGCGCATGAGGTCAGGGGCGCAGCGCGAAAAGCGGCCAGCGCCCGGGCACGCCCTTGAGGTCATGGAAGCCGCGCTCCTCGAACGTGAATGCTCCGCCGACCACCGTCCCGAACACCGTGCCGGAGACAAGCGCCTCGCCGGCCGTCGCTAGCCCGCAGACACGCGAGGCGATGTGAACTGCCATGCCGCCGACGTCGTCTCCGATCAACTCGCACTCGCCGGTGTGCATGCCGATACGGACCTCGATACCGAGGTCGCGAGCGACGGCGTTCACGGCCAGCGCGCAGCGCAGCGCAGAGGATGGTGGACCGGCGAACGTCACCAGGAAGCCGTCGCCGACGGTCTTGACCTCTCTTCCGCCGAAGCGGTTGAGCTCTTCGCGGACGTCGCGGTCGTGCTGGGCGAGCAGATCGCGCCAGCGGCTGTCGCCGAGCTCCGCCGCGCGCGGCGTCGCATCCACTATGTCGGTGAACATCACGGTGAGCAGTGCCCTCGTGAGCTCGCCCCCGCTGCGCACGCCGGTGAGGAACTCCTCGACCTCTTCGAGGATCGCATCGCTGTCGCCGACGAACGGAAACGAGTCGATGCCGTCGAGCTCGACATAGCGAGCGCCCGGGATGTGCTCGGCCAGGTAGAGCGAGTGGCGCACGTCCCACACCAGCTCGCGCGGGCGATGCATGACAAGGGTCGGCACCTGGATGCGCGGGAGCACGTGCCGCACGTCGAGATCCACCATTGCGCGGGAGATGACGCGTGCCTCGCCGGGGCTCGCTGCAAGGCGCTGCATTCGCGCGAACCATGCCACCAGTGCCCGGTCCTCAGCCATCGACGGTGCCCAGGCCGACATCGCGATGCCGTTGTTTTCCCCCCACGTCGCGATGGTGCGCTCGCTGAGCTCCTCGCGCTCCTCGCTGGTGAGGGCCCAGTCGTAGTCGGGCGCCCATGACGTCCGAGCCATCGAGGCGTACATCACCAGCGCGCCGATTCGATCCGCGTGCTCGGCCGCGAGCAGCGCCCCGACGAGTCCGCCCACGGCATAGGTCATCACGGCGGCGCGTTCGCTGCCGGCAGCGTCGAGCACGGCGATCGCGTCTCGCGCCTCCTGCTCGACGGAGTACTCGACGAGCACGCGGTCTGACAGGCCGGTTCCACGGCTGTCGAACAGGATCAACCGGCCGAATGTCGCGAGCCGCTCCAGGAACCGTCGGTTGGCCGGCGCCTCCCAAAGTTGCTCGATCTGGGTGATCCAGCCGGTCAGGAACAGCAGGTCGAGGCTTCCCTCGCCCACGACTTGATAGGCGAGGCTCGCGTCGCCGCTACGCGCATACCGCGTCGCTGGGGCTGCGTGCGGCGCCATCAAGTTTCCTCGATCAGCGTCCGGAACTGCGCGGATGCCTGCACCGTCGCGCCGGCCGCATGCACGCGATCACAGAGCCAGCGGTCGGAGGTGACCACGCGCACCGAGCCCGGCTGCGAATCCGCTGCCAAACGGCGCACGATCTCATCGTCGGCGGAGTCCCGGCGCGGCCTCGGCGCATGAGCGACCTCGATGACCGTCGAGCGAATGGGCGGCGACGGCGGTCGCTCGAAGACGACCGTCACATCCTCGCCGCTCGCGGCGGCCCAGCGCTCGAGCATGTCGACCAGCCCCACCATCGCGGCATGCCGGTCCCTCCACCATGCGTCCGGCCGCGTTCCGATCACGTTCATCCCGTCGATTAGCCATCTCATGGCTCTACAGGGCCAAACCTGCCAGGTGCGCGCCGGTATTCGCGCCAGTCTTGCACGGAGATCGGGTTCGGCTAGGCCAATCCGACTTTTCGCCGGGTTCTTAGGACCTGGCGCTGTGCGAACTTCTTGACGGCTGCACGCATCAACGTCGCGGTGTCCGTTCGCTCCCTCTCCACGGAATCCAGCGAGAGGGTCTTCGAGCACAGGAACGCGGCGCGCTGCTTGGCCCGGTAGTCCGGCATCCCCGTGTAGTCCGAGATGTCGTGGGCCAGCACCGCTCCACGGAAGCCGAACTGCGCCGCGAGGTCGAGGACCGCCTGTCGCGAAGGGATCAGCACGACCTCATGGTCGATGGCGTTTCGGGGGTTCTCGAGGCTGTCCTCGTGGGCGACCCTGAAGACGCTTGAGGGAATGAGTGATACCGCCGTGTCGATCAGCAGCAGCTCGGGTCCTACCGAGGCCATAACCTCGAACAACTCCATTGGCTTCGAGATGTGGTACATCAGCCCGAGACACAGGATCACGTCGAAGTGCTCGGGGAAGCTGTGGGTGAAGATGTCACCGGTCTCGAAGCGGTAGCGGGCCGCGTCGATGCCCTTGGCCTCGAAGACGAGGTTCGCCTGGTCAACGTGCATTTGGCGCCCGTCGATGCCGAGGACGAAGTCCGCTCCGGCCTCGATCGCGGCGAGCGACCAGTACCCCGCGTTGGAGCCGAGGTCAAGGACAGCCTTCCCCTCAAGAGAGCCCCCCGCTACACGGACGAGAGGGTCGAAGAACGCCCGCTTGCGCTGCTCATGCCGGTTCACATAGTCCGGCTCAAAGATCGGAGTCCTTGCCCCATCGAGGTCGAACTGGTAGTGCCACACCGGGAACGAGTCGATTCGGCTCTGCAGGTCAAGAGTGTTCACTTGCGCTCCATCACTGCCCGGAAGAACTCGGTCTGCCATCGCTTGCTTTGTAGCGTACTCAGGACATCCCAGCCGTGCGAGTCGCGCATCGCGCTGCGCTCCAGGGAGGCGTCGGGCAGACCGGCGGTCTCGACGGCGCCGAACCCGAGCCCGTCCTTTCCAACCAGGCTGCAGGAGGATGCCTAGGCTTTCGCATGGCATCGCGACGTTAATCCTGCTGGAGTGCTGTCGCAATGCGCCTCGAGGGCATCCAGACCGGCGACATCGTTGAGGTCGACCGTAAAGGCAGGCGCTTTCACGCCGTCGTGGTCGGCCCGGCCCCGGGCGGCCTCGCCCTGGCGCCGACCGACCGGCGTGTCAGCTTCCACAGCTGTCACAGCCGAGAGGTGATCGGACACTGGTCCAAGCGTGGCAGGCCACGGGAGACCAGCGAGCGATTGCGGCCATCACCGCGCCAGCTCGAGCTCGACCTCTAGCGCGCGACCCTCGACGAGCTCGGCCTGATCTCGGCTGAGCCGCTCTGAGACCGGCGATGCCCTGACTAGGGCGATGGCCGGCGGGCCGGGCGTTCGCGTGATCGTGGTTGCCCAGAGGCGCTGGGTTATAGGGTCCCGGGCATGAGCAATCGCGTACTCATCCTCTCCTGGGAGTACCCGCCGGTGATCGAGGGCGGCTTGGCGCGGCACGTGCGCAAGCTCGCCGAGGCCCTCGTACGCCGGGGCGCGACAGTCGACGTGCTGACGCGCGGCAACGAACAGCGATCCGAAAATGGCCTGCGCGGCCTCGATGAGCTCGGAGGGCTGCGCGTGCACCGCGTCCGTGAGCCGACCTGGCCACGTGACCTGGACCGGTTCGTGGCGTGGGTGCAGCAGATGAACGAGGACATGCTCGCGGCCGGCGAGGCACTGGCGCAGGAGACCTCCTACGACCTCATCCACGGCCATGACTGGCTCGTCGCACATGCCGCCGCAGCGCTCTCGGAGCGGCTCGAGGTGCCGTATGTGACGACGATCCATGCCACTGAGCACGGCAGGCACCAGGGCTGGGTAGAGGACCATCCGCAGTCGCACATCCACTCGGTCGAGCGCTGGATGGCTCACCGCGCCGACGCGGTCATCGTGTGCTCCTACTACATGCGCGGGCACGTCGCTGACATCTTCGACATCGACGAGCGGCGGGTCGCCGTCATTCCCAACGGCGTGGACCCCAGCGACCTGCGTCCGAGCGGCGACCTCGGTGCGATGCGTCGCGAGTTCGCCGCGCCGCACGAGAAGCTGGTCCTCCTCGTCGGCCGCCTCGTCTACGAGAAGGGCTTCCAGTTGGCGCTCGACGCGCTGCCGGGGGTGATCCAACGCGTGGGAAACGTGCGCTTCCTCGTCGCTGGCAGCGGCACCCACGAGGCTGAGCTGAGGTCCCAGGCAAAGCGGCTGGGCCTATCCGAGCATGGAACGTTCCTCGGCTGGATAGGCGATGACGTCCTGCACTCGCTCTATCGCATCTCCGATCTCTGCGTCGTGCCTTCCATCTACGAGCCCTTCGGCCTGGTCGCGTTGGAGGCGATGGCGTCAGGTTGTCCTTGCATCGTCGCCGACACCGGCGGCCTGCGCGAGGTCGTGCCGGTGGGCGAGCGCGTGGGGCTGCGGTTCAACGGCGGCGACGCCGAGCATCTCGGCGTGATGATTGAACGCCTGCTGGTCGACGACGGGCTTCGCGACCGGCTCGTGACGGAGGCATCCGAGCACGTCCTGCGCTTCGACTGGGACGACATCGCGCAACGTACGTGCGGGATCTACGATGAGCTGGCGGAGCCGGCGGCACGCGAGGGAGCGGGAAGGGGATGACCGATTTGCTGCAGGGCCTCATGCAGGACGACTTCCAGCTGACCCTCGATCACATCCGGCGCAGGGTCCGCTCCTACAACCTCGGTGCTGAAGTCGTCACGCTCACCCCCGACGGCGGCGTCGAACGCGCCACACACGCTGAGGTGGCCGAGCGGATCGATCGTCTGGCTCGGGCCCTGCGAAAGCTCGGCGTCGAGCAGGGGGAGAGGGTGGGCACGTTCGCCTGGAACAACCAGCGCCACCTCGAGCTCTACTTCGCGATCCCATGCATCGGGGCCGTCCTGCATACGCTCAACATCCGACTGTTTGCCGAGCAACTCACCTACATCGTCAACCATGCCCAGGACAGGGTGATCTTCGTGGACGACTCGCTCGTCCCGCTGCTCGAGGAGCTCGCGCCGAGCTTCTCGACCGTCGAACGCTACGTCGTGATGGGCGACGGCGACACGGGCACGCTGCCAAACGCCCTTCGGTATGAGGAGCTGCTCGAGGAGGCCGGCCCAGGCGAGTTTGACTACCCCGATCTGGACGAGCGCCAGGCGGCGGCGCTGTGCTACACGAGCGGTACGACCGGCAACCCGAAGGGCGTGCTGTATTCGCACCGGTCCATCAGCCTGCACTCCACCGGCACCTTGATGACCGACTCGACCGCGCTCTCGCGCGCCGACCGTGTGCTAGCGGTGGTCCCGATGTTCCATGCCAACGCCTGGGGCCTTCCCTACGGCGCCGCGCTCGCCGGAGCCGACCTAATCCTGCCGGACCGCTTCCTGGGCGCCGAGCCGCTCGCGAAGTTGATCGCCGACGAGCGTCCCACCCTGATGGGTTGCGTGCCGACGATCTTCGCGGACCTGCTGCGCTACGCCGACACCCACCCCGAGGTCGATCTGTCCTCGCTCACCAACGCCGCCTGCGGTGGCTCCGCGGTGCCTCGGCAGCTGATGAAGGACTTCGAGGAGCGCCATGGCGTACGGATCTTCCAGGCCTGGGGCATGACGGAGACCAGCCCCGTCGCCACGTACGCGCGGCCGAGTGAGGGGGTACATGACGATGCCTACTGGGACGACCGCGCCCGGCAGGGACGTCCGCTGCCCTGGGTCGAGTTGCGACTCGTCGGCGACGATCGCACCGAGGTGCCGTGGGATGGGCAGTCGACCGGAGAGATCGAGGTTCGCGGCCCGTGGGTCGCGGCCGGCTACTTCCTCGAGCCCGACGATGAGAAGTTCGACTCCGGCTGGCTACGCACCGGCGACATCGCAGCCGTCGACGAGAAGGGGTTCGTGCAGATCACCGATCGCGCCAAGGACGTCATCAAGTCCGGCGGCGAGTGGATCTCCTCCGTCGAGCTCGAGAACGAGCTGATGTCCCATGCCGACGTCGTCGAGGCCGCAGTGATCGCAAAGCCCGACGAGCGGTGGGCGGAGCGCCCGCTCTGCTGCGTCGTCCTCGCCAACGGGGCAGGCACGACCGCCGAGCAGCTCGTGGATCACCTGCGCGACAGGGTCGCGAAGTGGTGGTTGCCGGACGAGTTCGCCTTCGTGTCGGAGATCCCGAAGACCAGCGTGGGCAAGTTCGACAAGAAGGTGCTGCGCGGCCGCCTCGCCGACGGGACGCTCGATGGCCGCGTCCGGCTGTGATGCGAGAGCCGGGCGTGACCGGCGATGCTCGCGCAACCGAGCATGACGCGACACAGGCCAGACGGCCCTCAAGTACGCTCCGCTCCTGACCGATACAGGAGTGGCACACCGGGGTATCTAGGGGACTGGACGGCTGTTGCCGCCGAGTTCCCTGATACACCTTGCAGTCTCAAGCAGGTCACAATCGCCTTTTGGCGAAGCAAACACGAGATCTTGCGACTAGAATCGCCCATAAGCTCACGCACAACAGGCCCTTCGGAGGGCCGAGCGTCGGCTCACACCATCAACGGGAGGTAGGCATGACTCGGACCGACGTCGTGGCCTCGAGCAGGCCGCAGTCACCAGCAGCACCGATTTGGAGGCGACCCTGCAGCGCGTTTCGCTCGGGCCTGATCCTGCCGGTGGCTCTCTCGATCGCGGCGCTCGCGATGCCGTCTGCTGCTCTTGCAGCGGAAGGCACCACCACGGGCTACAGCCAGACACCGAGCACGCCGACGACGCCAAGCACCACCCCGGCGGCACCGACAACGACGCCCACCACCGGGACCACTCCATCGAAAGAAACCACTCCGTCGAAAGAAACCTCGCCGTCGAAAGAAACTGCCCCGTCGAAAGAAACAGCACCGTCGAAAGAAACAGCACCGTCCAGCTCGAGCGCACCGGCGTCGACCAGCAGCACGAAATCCACGCTTCCGTTCACCGGCTTGGATCTGCGCTGGACGATCGCCGTGGGACTGCTCCTGATGGGCGCCGGATTTGCGATAGTCGGGCTGCAGCGTCGCCACCGTCGCGACGGCAGCTGAGCA
>JAOPZB010000118.1 GCA_025964355.1 Solirubrobacterales bacterium
GATGAGGTCGCGCTCGCCAGCCAGCGCGACGTGCTCGGCCGCGTCGACGGCGTCGAGCTCGAGCTGAGCGCCCCCGATGACGGCGCGCAGCTCACGGTCTTCACGCCATATGACGACGCCGTCGCCGCGGCTCGCTTCGTGCTGATCTCCGCGCGGCACCCTGATGTCGAGGCATGGGCTTCGAATCCGGGGGTCCAGGACCAGCTCGAGCGGCTGCGCTCCGGCGGCTGGGAGCGCAGCTCGCGCGAGGCGGAGACAATCCCGGTGATCGACACCCAGCGAGTGCTGCGCGGGCCGACCGGGCTCACATTGCCTGTGCTCGTCAGCCCGGTCGTCGATTCGCGCTTCGGGGTGACGGCCGTCCTCGGCGTGCCGTCTGAGGACCGCACCGACGAGGTGATCGCGCGCCGGCTCGGCCTCGACCTGGACGGCTCCGGCTCCGGCCTCGGCGGTGAGGAGGAGCTGAGCACGCGCCCGGCGGTGCGCTACCGGGCCGCCGACTTCACGATCTCCCGCCAGCGCTCCTGGGGCACGCCCATCCCGATCGTCTACTGCGAGAACTGCGGCGAGGTCCCGGTGCCACGTGACCAGCTCCCGGTGCTGCTGCCCCTCGACCTCCGCCCCACCGGGACCGGCAACCCGCTCGCGGAGCTCTCGGAGTTCGTGGAGACGACCTGCCCGAGCTGCGGCGGTCCGGCCCGCCGCGAGACGGACACGCTCGACGGGCATTTCGACGCGCTCTGGCTGTGGGTGCCCGCGACCGTTCCGCCCGAGTCGCGCGAGGACCCGCTCGAGGAGATCCTCGCTCTGCCCGACCTGCGCCACTGGCTCCCCTCCGAGCGCTTGGTCGCGGGCTCGGACAGCGGCAACTTCGTCTTCGACCAGCGGATCGCGACAAAGGCGCTCCGCGACATCGGGCCCTTCGATTTTCTCTCCGACGGCGAGCCGTTCGCGGGCTGCCTGTTTCACGAGATGGTCATACGCGACGGTCGCAAGATGAGCAAGCATCTGGGCAATGTGGTCGACCCGGACGAGCTCGTCGAGCGCTACGGCGCGGACACCGTTCGCCTCGCAGTGCTCTATGCGGCGAGCCCGCAGCGGTCGCTGAACTGGAGCGACTCGGCTGTGACGCGCGCGCACCGGTTCCTTAAGCAGGTGTGGGACTACTCGCATCTGAAGCTTGCAGAGGCCGAGAGCGAGGCAGAGACCGCCGGCCGTGACGGCGAGCCCGTTAAGGACACCAGCGAGCACCTCCGGCTACGGCTTGCGAAATGGAGCGACACCGCCGTCACAAAGGTCACCGAGGAGATGGAGCAGCTCGAGATGCACAGCGCGGTGCGCGACGTGATGCGCCTGTTCGACCGGATCAAGGACTTCGAGAAGCGGGTCATCGGACGGCAGGGCGGCCTCACGCCGGCCGACCGCATCGCGCTGCTGGAGGCGCTGACCGTGCTCTCCCAGCTGCTCGGCCCGTTCGCCCCGCATATGGCCGAGGAGCTCTGGATGGCGCTCGGCGGAGAGGAGCGCGGCGCACAGATGCCGTGGCCGGGCGTATCGTTTCGGGTGCCCGCATGAGCACACAGACCGCACAGACTCCTCCGGGGGCCAGGCAGCGGACGCGCTCGTGCGCGACTGGCCTGGTCTGCCACCGCTGTGGCAATCGCTATCCGCTGCAGGACAGCGTGTTCGCATGCCCCGACTGCGGCAAGGGTCTCGACGTCGTCTACGACTACGAGCTGGCCGCTCGGTACTTCGAGGAGGTGCCGAGCTCTGAGCGGCCGCGGAACATCTGGCACTTCGAGGAGCTGCTGCCGATCGTCGACGCCTCTGCACAGGCGCGCGTCGGACTTCACGCCGGCTACACCCCGCTGATCAAGGCCGACCGACTCGGCGCTGAGCTCGGTCTGAGCAACCTCTATCTGAAGGACGACTCGACATGCCGGCCGAGTCTCTCCTACAAGGATCGCGTCGTCTCGATGTCGGTCGCGAGGCTGCTGGAGCGCGGCAAGGAGGAGATCGGCTGCGTGTCGACCGGCAACGTCGGAACGGCCGTCGCGGCGCTCGCAGCGAAGGCGGGGGTCGACGCCTACGTTTTCTACCCGAACCGCCTCGAGGACATGAAGGCCCGGGCGTGCGCGGCGCTCGGCGCGAAGGTCTGCCAGGTCGAGGGCAACTACGACGAAGCCAACCGCCGCTGCCGCGAGCTCGCTGAAGCCACGGGTATGGACTTCGCCAACATCACCCTCAGGCCGTTCTACGCCGAGGGCGCCAAGACAGCGGCATTCGAGATCGTCGAGCAGCTCGAGTGGCGCGCGCCCGACCACATCGTCACCGCCGCGGCGGGCGGCACGCTGTCCTCGCGTCTGCACAAGGGACTTGGCGAGCTGCAGCTGATGGGCCTCTCCGAGACCGAGCAGACGCGCATCCATATCGCCCAGCCGAGCGGCTGCAACCCGATCGCCACGGCGATCCTGGCCGAGGAGGCGGAGGTGCATCCGGTCACGCCCGAGACGGCTGCGCACTCACTCGCGATCGGAGCACCCGGCGACGGCTACCTCGTTATCGATGCGGTCCTCAAACGCGGCGGCACCGCCGGCTTCGCCAGCGACCCGGAGATCTTCGCCGGGATCGACCTGCTCGCGTCCACCGAGGGCATCCTCACCGAGCCGGCGGGGGGCACGACCGTCGCTGTGCTTGAGAAGCTGGTGGCCGCCGGCAGGTTCGCACCCGATGACACGGTCGTCGCAATCATCACGGGCAACGGACTGAAGACGCTCGACGACCATCCGCCGAAGCCGTGGCCGGCGAAGATCGAGTGCGAGCTGGATGCGATGCTGACCGCGCTGAATGAGCTCAAGAGCGCCGGCTCGCTCATCGACCAGGCGCGCGCGCAGCTGCATCCCTAACGGGCGGGACGGGTAGGCTTTGACCATGGACGATCCAGAACCCGGCGACGAGATGGACGAGTATGAGCTCGAACTGCGACGGCGCGAAGAGCGACGCGCCGTGGAGGAGGCAGGTGGCGGGGAGTCCGAGGGCTTCGAGCTCGCCGAGGAGGAGATGATCGAACACACCTCGCACGGCGATGAGCACTCCACCCAGCCGATCATCCATGACGCGGCCTCCGAGGGTGACGACGAGGCGGCCGGCGACGCGGATGTGGACTTCGGCGAGGCCGACGAAGAGCACAAGCCGGACTGAACAAGCCGGACCGAGTTAGGCGCGCGCGCCCGCGCGCGTAGGAGGGGCACAGATGGCAACCCCGTTCACATCCGCAGAGGAGTTCCGCGAGGTGATGGACAGGGTCTTCACGATGATGAGCGAAGACCCGGAGATGGGCCCGAAGCTGCGCGACGCCGATGTGCCGCAGCGCTTTGAGTTCGGGGATCTCGACCTAGTGATGAACGTCCGGGCCGGTCAGCCGCAGGAGGCCGCGAACCTGTACTGGGAGTGGACCGACGAGGTGCCCTGGTCACCGAGCGTGCGGATGAAGATGTCCTCTGAGACCGCGAACCGCTACTTCCAGGGTCGCGAGAATGTCGCCTTTGCGATCGCGCGAGGCCGTATCAAGACCGGCGGTGACATCAAAGCCGCGCTTCAGCTCATCCCGATCACCAAGCCGATCTACGAGCGCTACCGGACGGTCGTCGCCGACGAGTACCCACACCTGACGATCTGAGGACTGTCGGCGACCTGGCCGGGCCGGGCCTGGCCGCGCCGGCGCCGGCGCCGGCGCCTTAGCCATCGCCGGTGTCGGCGTGGCGCGGCGTGAGCCTCGCCAACCCTGCCCGCCCGGCGCCGGTGTGCGGCTATTTGTTCCTCTGGCTCGCTTTGAGCTTGGCCGCGGCAGAGACGCACTGGCTGAACGGCGTGCCTTTCTGGCCGGCGACGTGCTTTTTGCTCTCTTTCGCGCAGGCCTTGGCCGGGCTGTTGCTCTCGCCTTTGGCGAGTTTGGCCATAGCCGTCACGCACTGGCTGAACGGCGTGCCCTTCTGGCCTGCGACGTGTTTTTTGCTCTCTTTCTGGCAGAGAACGCCGTATGCCTTCGCCTGCGACGGCGTGGTCGGAGTCGTCGCGGGACTCGTCGTGGGAGTCGCGTGCGACTGCGCGTGGGAGTTGGACGACGTGCCGTGGTCGGGCAGACCGCCGGCCAAGCCCCATGCGGGAGCCGCGACGGTCATCGCGGCCATGGCCGCCAGTCCAACGAGATTGATCCGTTTCATCGTTCGCCTCCTGTTTTGGGGCAACTGGGCTGCCCTCGAGGGGGCCCCTGGCTTTGCGCCCCCACCTCGCGATGGGTTCGCCTTTCTCACCCCCACTACGCGACCGACCGGCGAACGTCAGGCGCTACTTTTATCGCGCAGCGGCGTGCGACCGTTCCGGCGCCGTTGTGAGCACTGGCGCGGACGGGGACGGGGACGGGCTCACGAGCCCACCGTTCTGCGTTTGCGCCGGGCTCTTTGCGGTCGGGCTGGCAGGTCGCCCGCCTACGGCGTTTCCGTTCGCCGGGGAGCTCGCGGCCGGCTTGCGGGCGCCTCCGGTATGTCCGCTCGATGGGATGCTCCTAGCGCGACGGCCGCGTTCACCGGCCTTGCCGCGTTTCGGCGTGGAGTGATGTCCCCGGGTGGGCGTCAGATGCGAACGCCGCCCTCCGCGCGCGGGTGCGTGGCCCTTCGCGCCTGACCCGCCACGTGTTTCGGTGCCGTGCTTCGTCGCGGCGGAGCGTCCTCGTGACCGACCGTCGACGGAGTTGATCGAGTTCGGCCGTCGAGCGGGAGTAGCGGGTCTGGCGGGTGTGGCGGACCCCTGGCCTGCCACACCGGAGTGGGCGCCGCCTCGGGTCGCCTGGCTCGTGGGGACCCGATCACCGTGCGCACGCGGTCCCGGCGTCAGCACCTGCGAGACGCCGACGGTCGCGCTCGTCAAGATCACGACGCCGACGAGCGTCTTTGCGGCAAGCGCTGTGGCGGCCGACTTTCCCGTGGCCCCGGCGACCAGCCAACCGGCGCCTCCCGCGTGCGAGGAGCCGGAAGCGAGCACGTGCCCGAGCACCGCGGCGGCGGCTATCGGCGCCAGCGGCGGCGCGAGGGCCTGAAGGTCCGCTCGCCGTGCGGGGATCGCGGCGGCGAATGCAGCGCAGCCGGCGCAGTCGCGTAGATGCCCGCGCACGCGGCGTGCGCGCAGCACGCGCCCATCTCCGTCGGAGATCATGCGGCGCACCTCCTCACAGCGCATCGATCGGCCCTCCTCCAGCTCGAGCAGCGCACGGCGAGCCTCGAAGATCGCCTGCTTGGCAGCCCCCACCGACGTCCCGAGCGCCAGTGCGATCTCCTCGTGCGAAAGGCCGCTCAGCTCGCGCATCAGCAGGGCGCCGCGCTGGCGATCGCCCAACTCGCGAAGATCGCTGACGAGCAGGTCGAGACGCTCCCGCCCGAGCGCCTGGTCGGCAACCGACGGTGCGGCCTGGTGTCGAGCCTCCGTCAGCTCGACGACCGGTCGGCGGCGACGCAGCAGCGTGATTGACTCGTTGTGCGCGATTCGAAACAGCCACGGACGCAACGGCGCATTGCGCCGTCCGTCGCGCAGGGCGACGAGCGCGCCGGCGAAGGCCGACTGGAGAGCGTCCTGCGCCTCCGCTTCGTCGCCGACGATCGAACGGCAGTAGCGATACAAGGGCTGGGAATGGCGTTCGTAGATCGTCGCGAATGCCCGCTCGCTCCCGTGCGCGACCATCCGCGCGAGCCGCTCGTCGCTCATTCGCGCAAGGCCCAGGGGCAATTTGCGCCCCTGTGTGCGCGCGACAGAGCCCGGCATAGCGTGCGCTTCCATCGGCCATATGTATCGGCCACGCGCCGCGGAAGCAAGAGTCAGGTGTTATCTCGCGTCGGCGAACGGCTCGCCGCCCCTGCGGCGCGGTAGGCATCAGCCTGGAGCGGAGATGATCATTCGCCCCCTGGCCGGCGGCGACGAGCGGGAGCTACGACGGATCTGTCGGCGTCGGCAGTTCACGGCATCGGGCACGTCGGCGATGCTCGCGCGCTTGATCCGATTAAAAATAGAAAAGCCCCGCGTTAGCGGGGCTTTTCCTTAGCAGGTCGATAAGCCGGATTCTGTCGTTGAGCAGCCATCCATCTGAGCGGCCTACCTGGACCTCGGCGAGCAGCCTGCAAGCGGTCCTGTTTGGCCTTGCATCGGGTGGGGTTTGCCCAGCCGCCGCGTCACCGCGACGCTGGTGCGCTCTTACCGCACCATTTCACCCTTGCCGGCCCGCCGTTCACGTGGGACGGCGGACGTAGGCGGTTTGTTTCTGTGGCACTTTCCCGCGGGTTTCCCCGGGTCGATAGCTCG
>JAOPZB010000145.1 GCA_025964355.1 Solirubrobacterales bacterium
ATGGTCCAGAAACTGAGCGCGGTCCAGGGCATGGGAGCGACCGTGCAGCTGCAGGCCTTCGCACGGCGGCTGGTCGCGTTCCTGGAACCCTACGACGCCCTGCTCACGCCGGCGCTGGCCGAGCGTCCGCTGCCGCTGGGCACGCTCGACCCGGCCGCGCCCGAGCCGATGTCGACCTTCACGCGCTCGGGCCTGTTCACGCCGTTCACGCCGGTGTTCAACGCGAGCGGCCAGCCCGGCATCTCGTTGCCGCTCTATCAGGGCGATGACGGACTGCCGGTGGGCGTCCAGATCGTCGGGCGACCGGCGGGAGAGGGGGCGCTGCTCGCACTCGCCGCCCAGCTGGAAGAGGCTGCGCCATGGGCCGACCGGCGTCCGCCGCTGGCCGTCGGGGTGCTGGACTAGCCGCTACCGAGCACCGCGGCCATTCGCTGCGGCGAGACGCCGAGCCGCTCGGCGTCGGCCGCGCCGCGGGGCGAGGTCATCGACACCTCCATCAGCTCGGCCTCATCCCACGTGGCCGGGGCCCGCGGCCCCATCATCCTCTCCGCCAGGCGCAGCGCGCGCGAGACGATCGGGGTCGGCACGTTCAACAGCGGCCGCCTGCGCCCCGACGACTCGAGCAGGATGCGCACCATGTCGTTGTGGCTCAACGTCTCCGGTCCGGCCAGCTCGTAGCGGGTGTGGCGCTCGCCGCCCGGCTGGCGCAGCGCCGCGACGACGCAGTCGGCGACGTCCTCGGCCCAGATCGGCTGATACAGCGCGCGGCCGCGGCCGGAGACCGGCATCAGCGGCAGCAGCGAGAGGCGCTCGAGCAGTGTCAGCCACGGGTCGCCGGGCGCGTAGACGATCGACGGGGCGAAGACGGTCGACCGCAGGCTCGCCTCGCGCACCGCCTTCTCCGCGACCGCCTTGGCACGCAGGCAGCGCGTGCGATGGTGGGTGGAGGCGCCGAGCGCGGAGAAGAACACGAAGCGCTCCACTCCCTGGCGCTCGGCTGCCTCGACCATGCGCCACGTCGCGATGCCGTCGAGCTCCTCTATCGACCCGCGCGGCTGGTCGCGAACCGCCGCCGCCAGGTGCACGACCGTCTGCACGCCCCGCATCGCGTTGCGAAACGACGGCGGGTCCGCAAGGTCGCCAAGGGCGATCTGGACGCGGACCCGCTGGGCCCCGAGCCGGCGCGGATCGCGCACCAGGCACCTCACCTCTGTGCCTTCGGTAAGCAGATGGCGCAGCAATGTGGACCCCACCAGGCCGGTCGCGCCGGTAAGCAGCAGCATGGTTCGTACAATATGGCCTCGCCCCCGCTTGACGACCGCAAAACCGACCTAGAAAGAAGCGAATGGCCTACGTAATCGCCGAGCCGTGCATTGGCACCAAGGACAACTCCTGTGTCGAGGTGTGCCCTGTGGACTGCATCCACCCCACGCCCGACGAGCCCGGCTACGACGCGGCCGAGATGCTCTACATCGATCCAGAGGAGTGCATCGACTGCGACGCCTGTGTCGAGGCCTGCCCGGTAGACGCCTGCTTTGCCGAGGACCAACTCCCGGACGAGTGGCAGAAGTACTCGCAGATCAACGCGGAGTACTTCGCCAACAGCCGCTAGAGCGCGGCAACAGTGAGCATGCCGCGGTAGTCGGCGTCAAGCACGTCGAAGATCGGGATCCCTGCCAGCGCCTGCTCGAGGCGTTCTCGCAGCTGCGCCGACTCAAAACGGTGCGACTGGGGCGCCACCGGATTGACGGTGAGCGCCTTGAGGTCGATCGCCTCGACCGTCTGAAGGTGAACGCCCTGGCGGGAATACCAGGCCGGGCCGCGGTCTGCGAGGAACACCCTTGTGCTGTCAGCCACGACGACGACGAGCTCGCGCCGCCGCCGCCTGAGCGCCTGCAGCAGACCTCGCAGGAACACGTCTGGCAGCGCGCCGTCGACCATCAGCCAACGCGCGGCGCGGTGCTCGTCGAGCATTCGCCCCACCTGTTCGGCATCGCTCGTCAGCGCGAACCGCGGCGGGAGCTCGAACCGCTCGCCGTCCTCACCGAGCAGCACTGCCACGCCGTCCCTCATACTCGCGCTGGCTGCCTCGCGCACCGCGCCAGCGATCGTCGGCAGGCGCACGAGGTCGACGGCGTCGACCGTTCGCGAGACAACCTCCGCGATGTCGTCGCTGAGCACGGCACCGGTCGACATCACCAGCCCGTCGGCGACATGCGGCGAGGAGGCCGCGCGCCGGTCGATGGCTCCGTCGATCAGGACCTGCTCGGCCCCGTGGGCGAGCATCGCGTCGCTCACGGTGCGAACGTCCGCCGCCGCGTTCGGCCCCGCTACCTCGATCGCGCCCGCGCTGGCCAGGCGCGCGATCGCAACCCGGCCAAGCGGCGTGCGCATCTGCGTCCGCTCGAGCAGCTCATGGCGAAGGCCGCTCGCGCGCAGCAGCTCGTCGGTCGTGGCCACGAGGCTCTCCGCCGGGAGGCGCACGCGTGGCTTCTCGATGCGCACGTCGATCACGTCGCGCTCCTCGCCGTCGCGTCCGACCGACGTGACTCCCACCCGCCGTCCGCCGGCCTCGAGCTCGCGCAGCAGCGCGGCGAGCGCCTCGGTCTTGCCGGTGTTCTTGGCGAGCCCGACGAGCGCCAGCCTGCTGACCGGGGCCGTCAGCTCTGAGAGCAGCAACGGATCAGCCGGCCGTCGCCACGCGCGCGGCTAGCTCCCGCACGATGAACGTCGCCAGATGATGAGGATAGGTGCCCTTGGAGAAGCCGGCGTCGTAGCCGAGCTCCTTGGCCAGCTCGCTCGACACTCGCGGTCCGCCGCAGGCGAGGATGATCTCGCCGCGCTTTCCCTCGGCCTCAACCATCTCGACGAGCTCGGTGAGGTTGTGCACGTGCAGGTTCTGCTGGGTGACCGTCTGTGAGACGAGGATTGCATCAGCTCCGACCTCGATCGCCTTGGCGACCAGGACGCTGTTCGGCACCTGGCTGCCGAGGTTGTAGGTCTGAAAGCTTCGGTACCCCTCGAGCCCATGGTGTCCGTGGTAGCCCTTGAGGTTGAGCATCGCGTCGATCCCCACGCTGTGGGTGTCTGAGCCGGTGCTCGCGCCCACCACGACGATGCGGCGGCCGAGATGCTCCGCGGCGAAGCTCTCGATCTCCTCCTCGCCCATGTACTCGATGTCGAACCCCTCGCCCTGAAGCGCCGTGAAGTCGACCGTCTGCACGCAGCGTCCGTACATCACGAAGTAGGTGTAGCCGTCGGTCAGCTGCTGGTAGTGGACCACCTCCGGCTCCTCGAAGCCCATCTTGCCGGCCAGCTCGAGCGCGGCCTTGCGGGCCGCAAGCGAATATGGAACCGGCAGCGTGAAGCTGAGCTGCACGAGGCCATCGCCGAGGTGGTCGGCATAGGGCGTCACCGCCGTCAGATCCACCGTCCTAGGCATAGGTGGCCTCGCGCATCAGGTCCACGACCGGGTTGAAGTAGCCCTCCTCGGTGGTCACGATCCCTTCGATGCCGCGACCGTCCTCGACGCCGCGGCTCACATCGCCGAACGTCGCCTGCTCGATCGCCTCGAACAGCCCCGTCTGGGCGATCCGCTCGAGCAGCACGTGCGCGGCCGCGAGGACCTCCTGGGCTCGGGTCTGGATGATCCCGCCGCGCTTGAACTCGATCTCCTCGCCGAGGTCGTGGGCGGCGTTGAAGACGTAGTCCACGTTCTGCAGTCCGAGGACGCGGTCGTGGATGTGCGGTGTGAAGATGCCCTCCGTCGGCACGCCGATCGTCTGCACCCCCTGGCCCGTCGCGATCGTGACGAGGTTGAACAGGGTGTCGCTCGCGTGCGTACGGAACAGGTTGCCGTCCATGTGCCTGGTCGGCGGCATGTACTTGATAGGGCAGTCGGGAAAGAGCTCGCGCGTGAGCTGGGCCTGCGCCCACTCATACAGCAGACCATTGCGTACCGGCACGTCGATCTCGAACGCGTCGCCGAGCGCGATCTGCCCGTCGGGCACGCCCGACTCCCGCGCCAGCTGGTGATTGATGAACTGCGACGCCGTCACCGATGGCGCCGCCTCGATCGCGTCGGCCGTACGCAGGTAGTTGTCCTCGCCGGTGTTGATCACCACGCCGAAGTAACCGTTGATCATGCGCGAGACCCGCTGGTCGATCAGGCCTCGCACGATGTTGATGTCCCGGTAGAGGATCCCGTAGAGCGCGTCGTTGACCATGTTGTCGAACCCCTCCCACGCCCCCATCGATGCGATCTCCGACATGCACAGGCCAGAGCAGAAGCTCGACAGGCGCACGTAGCGCCCGTGCTTCTCCGACCACTCGTCCATGGCCTCGCGCATGATCCGGAAGTTCGCCTGCGTGGCGAACGTGCCGCCATAGCCCTCGGTCGTCGGGCCATACGGCACGTAGTCGAGCAGGCTCTGCGCGGTCGAGCGGATCACCGCGATGATGTCCCCGCCGGCCTCTGCGACGGCCTTGGCGTGGACGACGTCCTCATAGACATCGCCCGTCGCGGTCAGCACGTAGCGCAGCGGGGGCGGCCCCTCGCCCAGCCGTTCGCGCATCGCGCGGCGTTCGTCGAACCGTCCAGAGATCTCCTTCAGCCGGGCGGCACACTCCTCGGCGACCCGGTCGTGGATCGCCCTGTCATCGGCTAGATCGATCTCTGTGAGGACGATCTCTCCCGCGCTCACCGAGTCGGCGATCTCCTGCGGCGAGCGGCCCGTCTGGAGCATCGTGTTGCCGAGCCAATAGGCGATCCCGTGGCCGAGGCCGCCGCGCTCATGGACATGGTCGACCAACACGTTCGGCAGCGGGACATCGAGGCTGTCGGCGCCGTCGACTCCGAGCAGACGCGTCACGCTGCGCTCGACCGACAGCGTGGTGCGCCCGGCGATCTGGTCGGTGACCTGTTCGGCGATCTGCCGCGCCGCCTGCCTGCAGGCGGCGACGACCCCGGGGTCGAGGTCCAGCTTTGAGCCGCTCATCGCAGCTCTCTAACGATCGGGAAGGGGATCACCTCGCGCAGCGTCTCGCGTTCGGTCAGGATCATCACGAGACGATCCACCCCCATGCCGCCGCCGGCCGTCGGGGAATAGCCGTACTCGATCGCCCTCGCGTACTCCTCGTCGTTGGGGTGTGGCACGTCGGCGTCGTCGATCCGCCGCCGCTTGCGCTGGTCGACGAACCGCTGCCATTGGTCGACGGGATCGTTGAGCTCCGTGTCGCCGCTCACGAGCTCGATGCCGCCGATCACCGCGTCGAAGTGCTCCGCCAACTCGGGATGCTTTGAGTGGCGCTTGGTGATCGGGAACGGCTCGAGCGGGAAGTCGAAGACGTGCGTCGGCTGGTTGATGTTCGGCTCGATCAGCTTCGTGTAGATGTCACCCACGACCTCCGCCCATGTCGCCTCGGGATCGACCGGTTGATCGAGCACCGCCGCGAGCTGATCGCGGTCGGACTCCATGAAGTCCACGCCCGTCGCATCGAGGATCGCTTCGCGCATCGTGATACGCCGCCACGGCTTGGCCAGGTCGATCTCTTCGCCGCCGCGCTGGATCACCGTCCTGCCGAGCGCGCGCTGCGCGACAAACGCGAACATCTCTTCGGTCGCAGTCGCCACGTCGTTGTAATCGGCGTAGGCCATCATGAACTCGATGATCGTGAACTCGGGGCTGTGCTTGGGGGAGATGCCCTCGTTGCGGAACACCTTGCCCATGTCGTAGACGTTCTCCATGCCGCCGACGATGAGGCGGTTGAGGAACAGCTCCACCGAGATCCGCAGGTAGAGGTCGCGGTTGAGCGCGTTGTGGTGGGTGGTGAACGGCCTTGAGCCTGCGCCGCCGGCCAGCGACTGCAGGGCCGGCGTTTCCACCTCGACGAAGTTCTTTTTGTCCAGCCACTCGCGGATGGCGGCGACGATCCGCCCCCTGGTGATGAACAGCTCGCGGGTCTGGTCGTTGGCGATCAGGTCGAGCTCTCGGTAGCGGTAGCGGGTGCCCGTGTCTCCCAGGCCGTGGTGCTTGTCCGGCGGCGGGCGAAGCGTCTTGGTGAGCAGCGTGGATTCGACGACGGCGAGCGCGAGCTGGCCCCGTTGCGTGACATAGACGTGCCCGGCGATGGCGACGATGTCTCCGATGTCGAGGTTCAAGATGCGGTTGTAGGCCTCCTCGCCGAGCGCGTCGACGCGCACGACGACCTGGATCTGGCCCGACAGGTCGCGCACGTCAAGGAACGCGGTCTTGCCGTGCACGCGGCGCGAGATCAGGCGTCCGGCGATCTGATAGCTCAACTCGGGATGCTCACCCGGCTGGAGCGCCGCCGGGTCGTGGGCCTCGAGCACGTCGGAGATCAGCGTCCGCGTCTCCCATAGGCTTACCGGGGGATAGGGGTCGATCCCTTCGGCGCGAAGCCGCTCCAGCTTGGCGCGGCGTTCGTCGACTTCGACGACCCCGTCGCCGGCGGCAAGACCGGTGTCGGACCGGTCGTCCTGCTCCTCCTCCTGTTGATTCTGTACCGGCATTTCTAAGACGATCCTCTCAGG
>JAOPZB010000211.1 GCA_025964355.1 Solirubrobacterales bacterium
CCGCCATCAGCTTGATGCGGTGCTTGATCTCGTCGGTGATGTGCGGGATAACCTGGACAGTCGCGCCGAGGTAGTCACCACGGCGCTCGCGGCGGATGACGCTGTTGTAGATGCCGCCCGCGGTGACGTTCGATGCGCGGCTCGTGTTGGCGTCGGTGAATCGCTCGTAGTGGCCGAGATCGAGGTCGGTCTCGGCGCCGTCCTCGGTGACGAACACCTCGCCGTGCTGGTAGGGCGACATCGTCCCGGGATCGACGTTGATGTATGGGTCGAACTTCTGGAGGCCGACCGTCAGTCCGCGCGAGACGAGCAGGCGCCCGATCGAGGCAGCCGCGATCCCCTTGCCCAGCGAGGAGACGACGCCGCCGGTCACGAAGATGAACCGGGTCTTGCTCGGAGCCTGCGCGTGGCGGTCGGGATGGTGCAAGGTCATGAGGGCCTGCCCCAAGAGTCTAGTTCGCGCAGCACAGGAACCCGCTCGACCAGCTCGGAGATCGATCGCAGCTCGCCGTAGAGCGTGATCACGGCGAGCAGCGCGAGCGCGACGAGCTGCCCTGTTCCAGACAGCGTGAGCACGAGCCAGAGGCCGGCGAGCGCTCCGAGCAGGTTGGCGCCCGTGTCCCCCAGCATCGCGCGCTCGCGCAGGTCGTAGAGGCCCGCCACCAGTGCCGGGGCCGCGAACAGGCCGAGCGACCACAGTGGCCCGAGGTCGGTGGATCCGATCGTCAGGCCGGCGCCGAGCAGGACGAAGGCCTTGGTCGAGCGCCCGGGCCGCAGGTCGAGGAGGTTGAAGACGTTGGTGGCGAGCACGAGCACCGCGGCCGCGAGCAGCCAGCGCCCGTTGGAGAGGCCGAGGTAGCTCATCGCGAACAGCGCCAGCCCGAGCGAGCCGGCGGCCTTGAGCACGCCTGTGGAGAGCTCGCCGCGGCGGGCGGCTGCGGCGTGGCCGCGCCAGCCGCGCGGGGCGGGCGCAGGACGTGAAGCGGCCGAGCCGGGCGTCTGCTCGCGTGCGAGCGTGTCGTCGATCAGGCCCAGGGCCAGCACGCCCAGCGCGTAGACCGCGATCGGAAGCTGGCGCGGCTCGAACACGTCGGTCGAGGCGAGGCGCCCCACGAGCGTCAGCGGGATCAGCGCGAGCAGCGCGGAGGCGAGTCCGAGCACGCCGAACGGGTAGGGCAGCTGGCGATCGCGGTAGTTGGGCCGCAGCTGGCCCGCATCGCTCAACGCCCGCAACAGCAGCGGGGCCAGCACCGCGGCGGCCGCCAAGGCTAGAAGGAACGGCAGCGCGTGCATGGCTTGACGCTACCGGCGAACGCGGACGCGCTCAGGGCTGGAGCGTCGACGGCGTGACGCTCGGCAGCAGGGAATCGGCGGTCGCCTTGACGCCGAACGTGCCGCGGTCTCCCGAGAGGGCGTATACGAGCGCCGCGTTGCCGGCGGCCCGGTCGAGATCGTCGACGCTGGAGATTCCCTTGCTCTTGTACCACGGGACCTGGGACGGTTCGGTGCCGGTGAGCTCGACCCCGACGGCCGGTACGCCCGCGGCCGCGACGCCCGCGAGCAGGCCCGACTCGAAGGCCGCGCTGGCTTCGGTCTGGGTGGGGTTCATGCCGGTCGGCTCGGCGCGCAGCACCACCACACCTTCCAGCCGGCCGAGCTGCCCGTCGAAGGCGCTCAGCAGGCTGGCGCGCACCCTGCTCAACAGCTCGCGGTTGACGAGCTGACCGCCGCTGACCAGCTGGCGGCCGGCGAGCTGCCCGAAGCGTTCGACCAGCTGTGTCGAGCCGGCGATCGCCGCGTAGTGGGTGCCGGCCGCCGCGCGCCCGATCCCTTCGAGGTCCAGGGGCTCGCGCACCGCGATCACGGTGGCGAGGCTCGCCCCGGCGCCCGTGACTGCCGTGCGCACGAGCGAGTTCACCCTGTCGGAGGAGCCTCCGAGGAACACCAGCCCGATCGCCCGCGCGTTGAGCAGTTCGTGGACCGCGAGCGGGTAGAGGCCGCTCGCGAAGGCTTCTTCTTCTGAGAGCTTTTCGCGCAGCTGGCCCACCTGGTGGCGCGCTTCGCCGACTTCGGAGTTGAGGTTGTGGACGATTCCGCTCTTGGCCGAGGAGACCAGGTTCGAGTCACCGATCGCGACGCCGATCAGAACGCCGAGCGCGAGCGCGAAGAGCACCGCGGCAAGGGACAGCGCGTGATAGCGGTAGTCGAACATGTGCGAGCGCGAACGACCCGCTCAGCCGGCGGAGGCGACCGATCGGACCTCTGCGAGCAGCTGAATCTTCAGCCACAGCAGTTCTGCCACGTCGCGCAACGCAGGGGTCATCGCGACGACGGCGACCATCGCGATCACGCCGGCGCCGATTACGACGAGCAGCGGCGTCAGGCCGGGTCGCGGCCGGTACAGCCGACTCACGCCCTTGGCGTCGACGAGGATCTCGCCGATCCGCAGGCGTGTGAGGAACGTGGAGGACATGCCTTTGCGGTTGCGGTCGAGGAACTCGACGAGGTTGAACTGGGAGCCGACCGACACGATCAGTCGCGCGCCCTTCTCCGCCGCTATCAGCATCGCGACGTCCTGGCTGGTGCCCGGCGCCGGGACGAGTTTGAACGCCAGCCCGAGCTCCTCGAGGCGATGGCGGCCGGGGGCGCGCCCGTCGGGGTAGGAGTGTACGACGAGCTCCGCGCCGCAGCGCAGCGCCGCCTCTCCCGCCGAGTCCATGTCGCCGACGATCATGTCCGGCGTCATCCCCGCTTCCAGAAGCGCCTCCGCGCCGCCGTCGACGGCGATCAACAGAGGGCGCATGTCGCGTATGAACGGTCGCAGAGCGCGCAGGTCGCGCTGATGGCCGACTCCGCGAACGACCACGAGCGTCGAGCGATCGCGAAAGTCGGTCGCGAAGCGCGGCAGCTGGATCCTGCCGGACAGCAGTTCGCGCTCCTCGCGCATGTGCGCGATCGTGTTGTTGGCGAAGCGCTCGAGCGCCTCCCCTATCTCGCTCCGCCTGAGCTCGGTTTCCCTGGAGATCCTGCCCAGATCGAGCACGTCTCCGCGGGCCAGCGACTCGCCCCTGCGCAGCACCTCGCCCGTGACCGCCTCGCCGGCCGTACCGCCAGTGCGCACGGTGATCGGCTCTCCGTCGGAGAGCTTGCCGAACAGCGAGTCATCCGGCAGGTCCAGCAGCAGGATGCCGGCTTCGACCAGCAGCTGCGGTCCCAGGTTGGGATAGGTGCCGCTCGAGGACGGACTGCAGTTCAGGACGGCGGACGCGCCGGCGGCGATCAGCTCCTCGGCCGAGACGCGGTCTATGTCGAGGTGATCCACGAGCGCTATGTCTCCCGGTACCAGGTGCTTGACGAGCAGCTTGGTCTTGCGACCCGGGCGCACCGGTCCGGTGACCGCGCCCGTGGGAAGCGCCGCGACGGCCGCCTGAGCATCCGGCCGCGCATATCCGGTCCCGTCGGCGCCCGACCCAGTGGATGGAGCCGGGAGGCGGCTGGATCTGGTTGCAGCCATCCCAGCGAGAGTAACGCCCGCGCGCGCAAGGCGCACGCCTAGATCCTCAGGCGGCGCGCCGCAGGTCGCGCGCGTGGCGGCGCGCCGAGCTATCGTCGGTGTCGGCGCCGAGCATGCGGACGAGCTCGGAGACGACCTCGGGCTCGCCGAGCTCGACGACCGTCGTGCGGGTCGGGTCGGCGGAGGTGTCCTTGGCGATCGAGAAATGACGGTCGCCCAGCGACGCTATCTGCGGCAGGTGGGTGATGCACAGCACCTGTCTGCGCCCGGCGAGGTCGCGCAGGCGCGCGCCGACCGCGCGGGCGGTGTGCCCGCCGATCCCGGCGTCCACCTCGTCGAATACGAGCGTGGACTCCGTCGCGGAGCTCGCCGCGACGCTCATGATCGCGAGCATGACCCGCGAAAGCTCGCCACCGGAGGCGATCTCGCGCAGCGGGCCGGCGGGCACGCCCGGGTTGGGCGCGATCAGGAACTCGACGCCGTCGCCTCCCGTCGGCCCGGGATCGCGCTCGCTCAGTACCACCTCGAAGGTGGCGTCTGCCATGGCCAGCGAACCGAGCTGCTCGCGCACCGCGAGCGCAAGGGCCTTGCCGGCTGACCTACGGGCACGGCGCAGCGCCACGACGTGCTCCCGCACAGCTGCGCCGGCCTCGCGCAGCTGCTCGGAGACCTGCTCGAGCGCCACCTCCGCTCCGAGCAGCTCCGCGCGGCGCGACCCGGCGGCGGCGGCGTAGTCGAGGACGGCGCGGACGCTGCCGCCATGCTTTCGCGCGAGGCGCTCGATCATCGCCAGGCGCTCTTCGAGCGCATCGAGCGTCAGTACTTCGTCCCCCGGATCGCCCTCGAACGCCGCCGTGGCGGCGCCGTCGCCGTAGTCGCGCAGCTCGCCGGCGAGGTCATGCGACTCGATCTGCAGCGCGCGCATACGCTCGCTGAGCGCATCCAGGCGCGGATCGACCCCGGCGAGGGCGTCGAGGGCCGAGAGCGCCGTGGCCAGCGGCTGTCGCACTGCCGTCGCGTCGACGGAGTCCGGTGCCAGCGCCTGGGCCGCCGAGCCGGCCGCAGAGCGCAGGGCATCGAGACGGCGCAGGCGCTCGCGCGCCGCGAGCAGCTGCTCATGCTCGCTCTCCTGCGGAGCTAGCGACTCGATCTCGGCGAGCTCGTACTCCAGCAGGTCGAGCTCCCGCTCGCGCGCGCCGGCGAGCTCGTGCAGCTCCTGCAGTCGCCCCTCGAGCGCTCGCATGCGCTCCAGAGCGGCGGCACAGGCGCGCAGGCGCTCGGGCTGGCCTGCGCCGCACATGTCATCGAGGATCTGCCTCTGTGCCGCGGAAAGGGTGAGCTTGCGGTGCTCGTGCTGCCCGTAGAAGGTCAGCAGCTCGCCGCCGATGTCCCGCAGCTCGCCGACGCTCGCCGAGCGCCCGTTCAGGTAGGCGCGCGTGCGACCGTCTGAGCCGACACGCCGGGCGAGCACCACCTCCTCGGCATCGGGGCTGAGCCGCTCGCCGAGCGTCTCGCGCAGCTGCTCGGATAGATCGAACACGCCCTCGACGTAGGCCTCGCCGGCTCCCGGGCGCACGATTGCAGGCCGAGCGCGACCTCCGAGGAGCAGGTCGAGGGCCTGCGCGAGCACGGTCTTGCCCGCCCCCGTCTCCCCCGTGAGCACGTTCAGCCCGGGTGCGAGGCGCAGCTCGGCCCGTTCGATCAGCAGCAGATTCTCGACGCGCAGCTCTCGGAGCATGGATGCAGGTCTACCAGCGCACGCCGACGGATCGCGCGGGCGGCGCGACCCCGTCACCGCCGCCGACGCGCGGCAACCCGCCGGCCACGCTTTTGAGAAGGCTAGCCAGATGCCCTTCGCACCGGCATAATCCAGATGGGCGGTCCAGGACGGACACCGAGCCGCCGCTTACACTCGTCCGCTCCACGGCATGGCTGCCAGCGACCCCAATTCGCGCTCCGACTCGCTCCCGGCGGAGGGGGTCGCCTTCCTGTCCGCCTCCGCGCTGGCGGAGCGCCTAGACGAGGAGATCCGCCGTGCCGAACGGCACGGGACGCAGTTGAGCTGCCTGCTGCTCGTGATCGACAACCTCGAGGAGTTCTCGCGCGAGCACGGCAGCGACCTCTCAGAGCAGACGCTCGCCTATGTCGGCGGAGCGCTGCGGCGCGAACTTCGCCGCTTCGATCGGATCGGCAGGCCGGCCGCCGAGGAGCTGTTGATCGTGCTGCCCGGCGCCGACGGGCCGCGTGGCGAGATGGTCGCCAGACGCGTGCTCGACCGGGTGCGCACGATCAAGGTGGAAGCCGACGGCGCCCGCCGCCCGCTTCGCGTCTCGCTCGGGCTGGCGGCCTGGCGCAGTGACAGCGATCCCGAGCAGCTGCTCTCTCGTGCCCGCGCCGCGACGCGCGTGCGCAACGGCGAGAACGGGGCCGGCGGGATGGTCAGCGCCGCGCCGCCGGCTCGCTAGCGTTCGCACGGCGATCATGTTCGGACCGGTGCATGCACCGGTCCGCCGGGCCGCACATGTGCGGCCCGGGGAGAGGCCGCATGCGGCCTCTCCTCCCAGCCGTTCATACTCCGATCGATGCTCTCGGGATCAGAGCTCTGGCTTCTGCGGCTGATGGCCGATCGCGGACTTGCCCTGCTCGACGCCGGCACGCTGCTCCTGGTCATCGAGGAGCGCGGTGAGCTTCGCGTGGCGGCCTCGAGTGGCGAGGCGGCGGTTCGCCTGCGGATCGCCCCCGTCCAGGGCAGCGCGCTCGGCGAGCTCTACCTCGCCGGCCAGCCGGTGGCGCTCGACCGCCCCCGCGGCCGGGAGGCCGCCTGGCTGCACGAACTGGGCGTCGAGGCACGCGCCGCGCTCGTCGAGCCGCTGATCATGGAGGGACAGGGCGGCGGCCTGGTGATCGCGCTGCGCGCTCAGGGCGGCTTCCGCGACGCCGACCGCCGGGCCCTCAACGCATTCGCGACGAGCGTCGCAAAGCGGCTCGCGGCCGAGCGCTCGGTCGAGATCGAACGGCTGCGCTACGGCATGGAGGCGCGCGAGCACGAGCGCACGCGATGGGCGCGCGAGATACACGACGAGAGCATCCAGGGAATCGGCGCGCTGCGCCTGCAGCTCGCGAACGCGCGAGACGTGGACGACCGCGATGCGCTGAAAGGCACCGTCGATGACGTGCTCGAGGGCCTCGGCCACGAGATCGACGGCCTGCGCCACCTGATCACCGAGCTACGGCCCGCCGCTCTCGACGACCTCGGCCTGGCAGCCGCGCTGCAGGCGCTGGCCAGGCGGGCGCAGGCGATCGACGGCCTCGACGTCGAGACCGAGATAGAGCTTGCCGACGACGCGCCGCCGGCCGAGAACGGCTCGATGGACCACCCGGCTGTCCGCCGGCTGGATCCGGAGCTGGAGAGCACGATCTACCGGATCGTGCAGGAGGCGCTCACCAACGTCGGCCGCCACGCGCAGGCCACGGCGGCGGTCGTGCGGGTCGTCGAGCGGGGCGGCGCGCTTCACGCGTCGGTCACCGATGACGGCCGTGGCATGCCGGACGTCGAGCGGCTCGGGCCGCGCGGCGACGGGCTGGAGGGCGGCTTCGGGATGTCGGGGATGCACGAGCGGGCCGAGCTCATCGGCGGCGAGCTCGAGTTCGGCGCGGCCCCCGGCGGCGGCACGACGGTCCGTCTGACGGTGCCGCTGGCCGGGCGGCCGGCCTCCACGCCGCCGGCCTGACGGCGGCCGCTGCTACTCCGACAGCCCGACCCGACGGACGTAGGCGGTTATCTCGGCGCGCGAGGAGAACCCGAGCTTCTCTATCGCACGCGCGCGATAGGTCTTGACCGTCCGCTCGGCGACGTTGAGCTTCTCGGCGATCTCCGGGTTGGTGTAGCCGTTGGCGATCAGGCGCACGACCTCGCGCTCGCGCTCGCTGAGAACCGCGCCGTCGGTGGCGCCGTCCTCGCCTGTGGCCATCAGCGCGCCGAGACGGGGGTGCAGGTAGTTGCCACCGGCGACGGCGAGGCGGAACGCCTGCAGGAGCTCCAACGGCTCGGCCTCCTTCAGGACATAGCTGCGGGCGCCCGCTCGCAACGCCTGGCGAGCGTACTCGGGGTCCTCTCGCATCGTGAGGATCGCAACCGCGAGCGTCGGATGGGCGATGAAGCATTGCGGCAGCGCCGCGAGGCTCGACCCGCCGGGCATCGTCAGATCGAGCGTGAGCAGGTCGGGCTTGTGCTCGCGCACCGCCCGGATCATCGTGGGGATGTCGGCGGCTTCGGCCACGACGCGGAACTCGTCGGCCTCGCGTTCCATGACGGCGCGCAGGCCATCGCGCACGACCGCATGGTCGTCGGCGATGATCACGTCGATCGGTCGAGTCACCCCTGGGGTGCCGGACTCCATTGCGCACACGGTAGCCCCTGCACTGGACCGATCCGAACGTCCGTCGAGATGAACGGCCCATGTCCCGTCGCAGCCAACGGGTAGCGTGACGTCGCGTGACGACAGTGCTGAGCTCGCGGCAGCTTCGCCGGATTCTCATCGCATACACGGTCAACCGCCTCGGCACGTGGTTCGGACTGATCGCGCTGGCGGTCGCCGTGTTCGACCACACGCACAGCGGGCTCTCCGTGGCCGCACTCCTGTTTGCAGGCGAGGCGCTGCCCGCGCTCGTCGTCCCCGCAGTGGTGGCGAGGGTCGAGGCGAGTCGGCGAGGCAGCGCGTTGAGCGGCCTGTATTTCCTCGAGGCGCTGGTGACCGCTGTCCTGGCGATCCTGATCGGGGACTTCTGGCTCCCGGCGGTGCTCGTGCTGGTTGCCCTCGACGGGACGGCGGCACTCGCCGCGAGCGCTCTGCTTCGCGCCGAGGTGGCCCGCGTGGCGCGAGCCGAGGTGGAATCCGCGGATGAACCGGCGCCGATGGGCAGCGCGGACGGCTCGGCCGCGTCTGCGTACACGGCGGACCGAGCGGCGCGTGCCAACGAGGCGGAACGCAGTGCGAACGCGGCCCTCAACACCGCGTTCTCGACGACGTTCGTGATCGGCCCTGCGCTTGGCGGCGCCGTTGTCGCCGCCGCGGGCGCCCGGGCGGCGCTGCTGGTGGATGTCGGCTCGTTCCTGCTCGGAGGCGCGCTGCTCATCGATCTTCGAGCTCGTGTCGACGATGCCGTGGGGGACTCCGTCCGGGCCCGGCTGCGCGGCGCTTGGCGGCACATCAACGAAGAGCCTCGCCTGCGCTGGCTCCTGCTCGCCGAGGTTCTCGCATTGACGTTCATACAGACCGGCGGTCCGATCGAGGTGACGTATGTGAAGGCGACGCTGCGCGCCGGCGATCGTGGGCTCGGCCTGCTCCTCACCTCGTGGGGTGCGGGCTCGGTGATCGGCAGCGTCCTCTTCGCACGACTGGTGCGCCGACCCTTGGCCTGGCTGCTGAGCGGCGGTTCGATCGGGATCGCGCTCGGCTACTTCGGGCTCGCGCTTGCACCGTCGCTGGCGCTGGCCTGTGTTGCCGGGCTCGTTGGCGGCATCGGAAACGCCATGCAATGGCCTTCGCTTATCAGCGCCGTGCAGCGGCTGACACCGCAATACCTCCACGGCCGGCTGATGGCAGCCGTCGAATCGATCGGCGCACTCTGTCTCGCCATCGGCCTGCCACTCGGCGGAGTGCTCGTCGCGCTCACCTCACCGCGTACGGCGTTCCTCATCGTCGGAGCCGGAGCCGCCCTCGCCACAACGGGATTCCTGCGCGTGCGGGTCGAGGGCGAGGTGGCACACGGCCCGGCGATCGCCGACGATGGGGCTACCGGCGAGGCCCCGGCTGCCGCTGATGGGGCCCCGGCCCCCTTTGGCGAGGCTTCGCTGCGTTGAGCTGACGCGATCTGCTTCCCGAAGCAGTGCCGCCGCCAGAACCGTCGGGCTACTAGGCGGCGGGGATCTCCCTCGCCTCGGCAGCCGCGTGCCGGTCGGCCGTCGTGCCCCGCCCCTCAAGGACGACGACGCAGCGGCCGTTAAGGACGACAGGGCAAGCAATGTTTACAACCAAGATCGCCAAAGGTCTCGTATGGGCCAGCGAGGTACTGCTGCTGGGGGTCATCGTCGTCGTGGCGGTGACGTTCGCGCGCTCCGATGAATGGCATCCCGCGGTGCTCGTCGCGCTGTTGCTCGCGATCGCGCTGGGAAGCCAATGGCTGAGCGTCAAAGCGCGCGGTATCCAATTGAGCGCCTCAGCGGTCGCTCTGGTCCTTGCGATGAGCCTGCTCGGACCGGTTCCGGCCGCAGTGTTCGGCGTCGCCGAGATCGTGATCACCTCGCCTCGGCGCAGGCTACCGCCGGTCAAGGTGCTCCACAACCTCTTCACCTTCGCTTTCTCGCCGTTCGCCGGGGGCTGGATGGTGCGCGCGCTCGTGGGCGACGTCCACGACCCTCGCACTGCGCACCTCACGCACTCGGTGAGCTTTGGCCTGGTCGTCTTCGCGGTATTCACCGCGACCACGGCCTTCACCTACCTGATGTTCATATTGAGCGCACGGTCCGAGGAGGGCCACTCGCCGGCGCGTCACGTGAGGGACCTGCTCTGGTCGCTGCTGCCGGGAGAGATCGCCACGGGGGCGCTCGCCGCGGTCCTTGCGGTGGCCTATACGACGTCCGGCCTGCCGGTGCTCCTCAGCGCGATCGTGGTCCTGCTGATCTTCCAGCGACTCACCGTCGCGCTGCTGCGCTCGGAGGACCGCGCAGACCAGCTCGAAGCCCGGTCGATCCAGCTCGCCTCGATGCAGTTCGGGGTGCTGGCGACGCTGATGGACGCGCTCGCGCTGCGCGATCGCACGGCGGCGCGACACGCCGCCGCGGTCGCCCGCTACGCGAAGGCCCTCGCGGTCGAGGCCGGCTGCGACGAGGATGCGCAGGAAGTCGCCCATACCGCCGGGCTGCTCCACGACATCGGCAAGTTCACGTGGCCCGATCGCGTCCTGCACCCCGAACGGCTGACCGACGAGGACATGCAAATCATCCATCGCCATCCGCAGGACGGCGCGACGCTGGTGGGGAAGCTCGACGGCTACGGCCCGGTCGCCGATGCGATCCTCTACCACCACGAGCGGATCGATGGCGGCGGGTACCCGGCCGGGCTCATCGGGAACGAGATCCCGCTTGCCTCGCGGATCGTGGCGATCTGCTCGACCTACGACGCGATGACAGCGCCCAGGCCCTCGCGCACCCCGTTGGAGCCGAGCGAGGCGCTGGAGGAGCTGCGACGTGGCGCCGGCGGCCAGTTCGATGCGGAGCTGGTGAACGAGTTCATCGAGATCCTCGAGCGCGAAGGACCGATGTTCGGGCGCCGCGAGGATGCCGCGTTCGATACGGAGCTCAACTTCGAGCGGCGGGTACGGAACATGGCCCAGCCGGCGCGTTGAACTCGCGTCGAGGCCGGAGAAGGCCCAGAAAAGACTCGAGGACGCCGTGACCGGCGCCCTCAGGCCCTTTTCTGTTGCTGCATATCAAGCTACTTTACCAGCGCGGCCAGCTGACTATGACCATAGTGACTCCTTGCCGATTGGAAGAAGTGGCCTCCATCCCTGAAGCCACGCCAAGCCTTGAGTAGGTTTGCCTTGAGTAGGTTTGCACAGCATAGAGCAATAAAGAGCGGATTGTCCATAGCTGCTCCCAATTGCACGAATGCCTGCAGATACAGGCCCACCGCACCGTGGGTCGAGTCGGCGGCCTGATCCCAGCACCGCCGGTGCTGCTCTCGATCGCCGTGAGCCGCGCCGCGTCGGTCCTGACATCCGGCCCACCGGACAGGCCCTGAGGCGGGCCGCCACTCCAAACGTCCACAAACCTGTGCCGCGCTCAAGTTTCCCGCTCGCCCTGACGAAACCGAGCACATGCCCCTCCCTCTCTCCACACCGCAGCCTGCACTCGGCAACAGCCGGCAGCTCGTCTTCACCAGCTCTCAGGCAGCCCGCTATCTCGGCGTCTCACTTGCGACGATCCGCCGCTGGACCGACGCCGGCCATGTCAGCTGCTACCGAACGCCGGGCGGCCAGCGGCGCTTCTCCCGCGACCAGCTGGACGAGTTCATCACCTCGATGCACCGCGACGGCCACGCCGAACGGGCCTCGGCCGCCGAGCGTCGCGCCACCAGCATCGCCTGAGCGCCAGCGCCGAGCTCAGCTCGCGAGGCGACCGAACTTCTCGCGCAGCCTGCGATAGAAGGTCGTGCCCGGCAGCTGTGCGATCGTGGCGACGTCGTTGACGAAGCAAGCTTCGATCGTCTCGCCGGCCTGGATCTCGCCGGCCGGGCGGCCGTCGACGGCCACGTCGAGCGCCTCATGGGAGCGGTTGTGAATCATCAGCCGGTCGTCCGGCGCGACCACCAGCGCGCGCGCCGTCAGCGAGTGGGGCGCGATGAACGAGACCACAAAGCCGGCGACGCCCCAGGCCATCACCGGCCCTCCGTTCGCCAGGTTGTAGCCGGTCGAGCCCGCAGGAGTCGCCACGACGAGCCCGTCGCAGCGCACGCTGCCCACCTCCTCGCCCTCTAGCCCGTAGGCGAGCTCGGCGACGCGCTCGCCGACCTTGCGGTGGATGGCCACGTCGTTGACCGCGGTCGGCGCGCCGCCGGCGGGACCGGCACGTCCGTGGGCCTCGTCGCCGAGCACGATCGCCGGGAGACGCAGCAACTCGAAGTCCCCGCTGAGGGCGCGTCGGATCCCCTCGTCGATGGCGCTCTTCTCGACCGTCGCCAGGAATCCGATCTCGCCGAAGTTGATCGCGAACACGGCCACGCCGGTGCCCGCGTAGACCTGCAGCGCGCGGAGGATCGTCCCGTCGCCTCCGAGCACGACGCACAGATCGACCTCGCGCTTGATCGGCGCGTTCAGCTCGAGGCCTGGAGCCGGCTGCAGCCCGTGCTTGCGCGTCTCCTCCTCGTCCAGGCGCACCGTGATCCCAGCCCGGGCCGCCTCCTGCGCCAGCCGTGTCAGCGTCGCAGTGGTTTCCTGCGGCCGGCGGTGCGTGAACACGGTGATCTCCCTCATGCCGGCTCCACGGCGAGGGCCATCCACTCGATCTCGGCGCTGGCGCGCGCGCCGCGGCGACCGTCGCTGTCGGCGCAGAGGTGGATGAACGTCTCCAGGTTGCCCTTCGGGCCGGGCAGCCCCGAGGAGTAGTAGCCGAGAACCACCTGGCCAAGCCCCACGGCCGCCTCACCCACGCCGACCAGCGCCGAGCGCCGCCCGCTCGCCTCGCGCACCACCCCACCCTTTCCCACCCTTCCCGGGCCGAGCTCGAACTGCGGCTTGACGAGCGCCAGCACGTCGTGGCTCGCCGGCAGGCAGCCGATGACAGGCCCGAGGACCTTCGCCAGCGAGATGAACGAGACGTCGATCGTGGCGAGGTCCGGCAGCGGGTCCGCGCCGCCGGCGTCCGCAGACGGCTTCGCCCGGCCGGCCGTCGCCCCGGGGATGTCGATCGGCGCCGGCAGCATCGCCGCCGTCAGGGTCCGCGCGTTGGTCCGCTCCAGGACGCGCACGCGCGGGTCGATGCGCAGCTTGTAGTCGAGCGTCCCGTAGCCGACGTCGACGGCGATCACCTCGCGCGCTCCGCGCTGCAACAGGCAGTCGGTGAACCCCCCGGTCGAGGCTCCGACGTCCAGCGCCCGCCTGCCCGTCACCTCGACCCCCGACGCCGCGAGGGCGTTGGCGAGCTTGATGCCGCCACGTGAGACGAACGCCGGGCGCTCGGCGACGCTCAGGTCCTCCTGCGGATCGACCAGTTCTCCGGGCTTCTGCGCCCGCCGGCGTCCCGGCCCGACGCGCACCTCTCCGGCCATGACCGACGCGGCGGCACGAGTCCGCGATGGGAAAAGGCCGCGCTCGGCCAGCAGTGTGTCCAGGCGCCGCTTTGCCATCGCCGGCGAACCCTTGCACAAATAGGCCACCGCACCCTGTCGCGCCGGCGCGAGGTCTGTGATCGATGTCACACATACCCGCCAGACCGCAGGGCATCATGTCTAGCGATCGAGAGCAACATCTCTCCTGACCCCTCCTCCCGAGACGGCCCGCTTCCCCGGCGGGTCGTTTCATTTCCGGATCCAGGCGCACCAGCCGCCTCGGAGCTCCTGGGACGCCTCGCGCGACGTGCCGCAGCGCCCGTCTGAGCGGCGCCTGCACTGTTCAGTCGCCGATGATCGCCTCAGGCGCCGATGATCGCCGAGCCGGTGCGTCCGGCGCGATGGCCGCGGTCGGAGATCGCCGTCGCCACGCGCTCGGCTATGCGCTGCCCCGTGAACCCGATCTCCTCGTGCAGGAGCGCGGGCTTTCCGTGCGTGACATACCGGTCGGGAAGGCCGACCCTGAGGATGCGCGGCGTGGCTCCGGCCTCGTTGAGCGTCTCCCACACAGCCGAGCCGAAGCCGCCCGCGAGCACACCCTCCTCAACGGTGACCAGCAGGTCGTGCTCGGCGGCCAGCTGGGCCATCAGGCCCGCATCGATCGGCTTGGCGAAGCGCGCGTCGGCGACCGTCACCGAGACGTCCTGGCGCTGAAGCTCCACGGCCGCCTCGAGCGCCCTGCCGACCCCGGAGCCATAGCCGATCAGCGCCACCCGCGGGCCGCTCTGTGCCGTCGCGCCCGGCGCCCGGGCATCGCCCTCGAGCAGGATCTCGCCGGTCCCGATGCTGATCGGCTGGGCTTCGGCGGGCAGGGCCACGCCGGTCCCCTCGCCGCGCGGGTAGCGGAGCGCGATCGGTCCATCGTCGTACTCCAGCGCCGTGCGCAGCATCGTCACCAGCATCGCCTCGTCGCGTGGCGCCATCAGCACCATGTTCGGCAGGCAGCGCAGATATGCGATGTCGAACGCGCCGTGATGGGTCGGTCCATCGTCGCCGACCAGGCCGGCCCGGTCCATCGCGAAGACCACGTTGAGCTTCTGCAGGCAGACGTCATGCACGATCTGGTCGTAGGCGCGCTGCAGGAAGGTCGAGTAGATCGCGGCCACCGGCTTGGCTCCCTCGAGCGCAAGGCCGGCAGCGAACAGGATCGCCTGCTGCTCGGCGATCCCGACGTCGAAGTAGCGCGCGGGCATCGCCTTCTGCAGGATGCTCAGGCCGGTGCCGGAGTTCATCGCGGCGGTGATCCCGACGACGCGCTCGTCGCGTTCGCATTCGCGCACGAGCGCTTCGCCGAACACCTGCGTGTACTGAGGAGGCGGCGCCTGGGCCGCCTTGCGGGACGAGACCCTTGCCGCCGACGGGCGCGTCGGCGTCCCGTTTAGGATCGACTTCGGCTTGGCCGCATGCCACTTCTCCATGCCCTCCAGGCCTCCGTCCTCGGCCGGCGCGAAGCCCTTGCCCTTCACCGTCGCGATGTGCACGACGACCGGCCGTTCGGCCGCCAGCGCCTCGCGCAGCGCCTCGCGCAGCGCCTTGACGTCGTGGCCGTCGACGACCCCCATGTAGGCCCAGTCGAGCTCCTCCCACCACAGGCCCGGCGCCCAGAACGCCTTGATCGACTCCTTCAGGTGGGGCCCGAGACGCTCGAACGCGGCGCCGATCCCGCCCGGCAGGCGCGTCAGCCCGCCCTCGAGGTCCGAGCGCGCGTGCCACAGCTTCGGGTTCAGCCGTATGCGGTTGAAGTAGCGCGAGAGCGCTCCGACGTTCGGAGCGATCGACATGCCGTTGTCGTTGAGCACGACCACGATCGGCGTCCCGAGACCGCCCGCCTGGCCAATCGCCTCGAACGCCACCCCGCCGGTCATGGCGCCGTCGCCGATCACGGCGACGACCTTGCCTTCGGCATCGTCGTCGGCGGCGGCGCTGCTGTCGGCGGCCGCGGCGGCGGCGGCGTGGCGCATCCCCTCCTTGATTCCGACGGCGTAGCCGATCGACGTGGAGGCGTGCCCCGCACCCATGATGTCGTGCGCAGACTCCGCGATCGAGCAGAACGGCGCCAAGCCCCCGTACTGGCGAATCGTGCTCAGCTCCTCGCGCCTGCCGGTCAGGATCTTGTGCGGGTAGGCCTGATGCCCGACGTCCCACAGGATCTTGTCGCGCGGGGACTCAAGCAGCGAGTGCAGCGCGACGGCCAGCTCACAGGTTCCGAGGTTCGCGCCGAAATGGCCACCGATCTCCCCCACCGTGTCGATGATGTGCTCGCGCACCTCCTGCGCCAGCTGAGCGAGGTCCTGCTCGGAGAGGCCGCGCAGGTCCTCGGGACCGTTGATGTTCTCGAGCAGGCTCATGACGTGCGCGTGTAGATGAAGTCGGCGATGCCCTCGAGCTCCGCCGTCGCGTGCGGTCGACCCTCGCCCGACCTGCCGTTCTGCTCGCCGCGCGCAGGCACCTCTGCCAGGGCCTCTCGCGCCATCCGGTGTGACTCGGCCGCCAGCTCCCTCGCTCGATCTATCCCGAACTGGCTCACGTATGTTCGCTTTCCGTGACGCTCATCGCTACCTCGTGGCTTTCCCAGTGCATCATCGGTGCCTGTCACATCGAGTATGTCGTCGATGATCTGAAACAGGACTCCCAGCTCAGACGCAAAGCGGCGGAAGGGAGCGCTGCCAGGCCCATCATCGATGCCCGTCAACAGTAGTACGCAGAGCACCGACGCGCTTATCAGCCGCCCCGTCTTGAGCTCGTGCACGCGCCGCAGCTCCGCCGTGCCCGACGGCGCCGGCTGGCGCACATCCGCATACTGGCCGCCGACCATCCCGTTGACGCCCGTCGCCGCGGCCAGCTCGGCGGCCGCCGCGAGAACCCTGTCGGGCGCCGAGCGCTGGTGGGTGAGCAGGTGCCGGAAGGCCTCCGCGTAGAGGCCGTCCCCGGCCAGGATCGCCACGTCCTCGCCGAACTTGACGTGACACGTGGGCTCTCCCCGTCGCAGCGCATCGTCGTCCATCGCCGGCAGGTCGTCGTGGATCAGCGAGTAGGTGTGGATCAGCTCGATCGCGCCGGCAAGCGGCAGCACGTCGCTCTGCTCGATCCCGACCGCCCGCGCCGTCGCGAGGCTCAGCACCGGACGGATCCGCTTGCCGCCGGCGAGCAGCGAGTAGCGCATAGCGTCCTCGAGGCCGGCCGTCAGCGGCTCGTCGGAGAAGCGCATCGCCTCGAGGTAGCCGTCGACCTCCTGGCGCAGGTGCTCCGGATAGGTCGAATCCACCGCCAGCCCTACAGGAGCGTGTCCTGCCCGGGGGCCGGCGCGGAGATCTCCGTACGCGTGAGCTGCTCGAGCTCCGCGGCCGCCTGGGCCGCCATCGACGCGCAGTCCTCGACCATCGTCGCGGCGGCGTCAGGCGACAGCTCCCCCGAGCGCAGCTGCTCGCCGGCGCGCTCGAGGCGCGTGATCAGGTCGTCAAGGTGCTCGATGCTGCTCATTTGATCTGCGCATTCTCTCGCACCTCGCGCAACGCTGCGCCCAGCACCCCGTTGACGAACCCGGGCGCATCGGCGCCGCAGAACGTCTTCGCGCTCTCCACCGCTTCCTCGATCGCGCCCTCCGGCGGGATCGGATGCTCGGCCGGCGCCACGCCGGGGTACAGCATCTCGACGAGCGCCACGCGCATGATGCTGCGCTCCAGCGGCTGGATCCGCCCCACCGACCAGCCGTGAGCGTGGCGATCGATGACCTCGTCGAGCTCCGCCCGGCGATCGATCGTCTCCCGCACGAGGACGTCGACGAACGGCGAGGCGTCCGCGCCGAGCACCTCGGCCGGCTGCCGGCCGGTCAGATCGTGCTGATAGACGGCGATCACCGCGGAGCGGCGCTGATCCGAACGGCGCATTCAGGCACGCGCTACGTAGTCGCCCGAGCGTGTGTCCACCCGGATTCGCTGGCCCGGCTCGACGAACAGCGGCACCTGGATCACCGCGCCGGTCTCGAGCGTCGCCGGCTTCGTGCCGCCGCCGGACACCGAGTCCCCGCGCAGGCCGGGATCCGTCTGCGCGACGTCCAGCTCCACCGCGCTCGGCAGCTGCACGTCGGCCGGCGCCTCGTCGATGAAGAGCACCTCGACCTCGCTGCTGGGGGTCATGAAGCGCAGCGCGTCGCTCAGCACGCTCTCGGCGACGGCGATCTGCTCGTATGACTGCGTGTCCATGAAATGTGCGTCGGTGCCGTCCGCGTAGAGGTACTGCATCTTCCTGGACTCCGTCCGCACCGAGCGGAACTTCTCACCGGCCCTGAACGTCCGGTCGATCAGGTTGCCGTCAGACGCGCGGCGGAGCTTCGTGCGCACGAACGCGCCGCCCTTCCCCGGCTTGACGTGCTGGAAGTCGACGATCTTGAACACGGTCCCGTCGACCTCGATGTGGCTGCCGTTGCGAAACTGGTTGGTGCTGACCATCAGCGGGAGGGTAGCGAGGGAAGGCCTGCACCCCGGTCGGGAGGCGACCGCCGACGCAATGCCGGGCGACGCGGTCGCGCTGCGCGAGGTGATCCAGTCGGCGGGGCGCTCGGGCCAATAGTGTCTGGCGATCACGCTTCTGGGAGCGGGAGGCCATGGCAGACAAAGACGACATCGACTTCACCTATTCGCTGACCGACCGGGTCTTCCGCCTGAGCCTCGGCGAGCTTGCCGACTTCAGCGGAGCGAAGTACGACGGCGACTTCTCGATGAGCCTTGAGGACGCCCAGCGGCGCAAGCACGAATACGTCGCCGAGCAGATCGGGATCGGACCGGGGCGCCGCGTGCTCGACCTCGGCTGCGGCTGGGGGCCGCTGCTGAACTTCATCCGCACCCGCGGCGGCGAAGGGGTCGGAGTGACGCTTTCGTGGGCGCAGGAGGCCGCCTGCCGGCGCCACGGCCTCGACGTCCACCTCCAGGACGCCAGGCAGGTCGATCGCGACACCTTCGGGCCATTCGACGCCGTCGCCAGCCTCGGCGCCTTCGAGCACTTCTGCTCCCCGGACGAGTACGAGGCCGGACGCCAGGAAGAGATCTACCGCGGGATATTCGCGCGCGTCGCCGGCCTGCTGCCGCCGGGCGGGCGCTTCTATCTGCAGACGATGGTCTTCGGGCGCAACATGATCCCGTTGGAGCAGGTCGACGTCCACGCCCCGCGCGACTCCGACGCCTGGTATCTCGCCCTGCTCGGGCGCCAGTTCCCCGGCTCGTGGCTGCCCGCCGACATGAACCAGGTCGTCCGCTGCGCGCAGCCGGGCTTGCGCCTGGTATCGAGCTCCAACGGCCGCCTGGACTACATCCAGACGATCACCGAGTGGGGCAAGCGGACAGGAGCGCGCAGCTTCCGCAAGAGCCTGCTGAAGCTGCGCCTCGTTCCCCGCTGGCTGACGAGCCCGGACTTCCGCCTCGCGTTCACCTCCGGCGTCAGCGCCAACAAGGTCTGCTTCGAACGCGAGCTGCTCGATCACCACAGGCTGGTGTTCGAGAAGACCGGTTAGGGCTGCCGGCCGCGTCACGGCCGGTGGGCGCAGCCGGCCGCGAGCGCCCTGCTAGGCCGCCGCCGCGAGGCTCGCCAGGTCTATCCCGATGACCTTCAGGCGCCGGTGCAGGGCGTTGAACGCGAAGGTGTTCGTTTCCTCCATCGTGTAGTCGAGGATCGCGTAGCTGTCGGGGTCGGCGCCCGGCGGCACGAGCACCGCCGCGGCGAGCGGGATCAGCTCGGCGATGCGCTCGGCGATGCGCCGCCTGAGATCCGGATCGGCGGCCTTCTCGCGCAGGAACCACGTGCCGTAGGCGACGTGGCGGTGCTCGTCCTGGGAGATCAGCCTGAAGCCCTTGACCCATCCCGGAAGGATCCCGTTGCGTTCCATGTAGTCGGTCAAGAAGAACTGCCCGGTGAGCGCGAGCGTGCCCTCGATGATCATGTGGTAGAGGGTCACGAAGTCGACCTTCGCCTCGATGTCGCGTGGGTTCTCGATCAGGCGCCGCCCCCAATCCACCAGCACTCCGTCGAACATCTGCACGAAGGCCGGGTTGAGGTCGCTTCGCGCCCGCCGCAGGCGGTCCTCGAAACTTCCGTCCAGGCCGAGAACCTGCTCATAGAAGCGATCGAAGTGCTGCGCGTGACGCGCCTCGTCGACCTGCTGCGTCGTCAGGAACGCCTCTTCGGCCTGGCTCTCGTAGGCCATCACCAGCCCGGAGAACTGCGTCGTGACGCGCTCCTCGCCGACGAAGAACGACGACAGGTTCCACGACATCTGCTCTCGCAGCGCGGCATCCATCGTGGCCCAGTCGCGCCGGTCCTCGCTGAAGTCGATCGTGTGCGACTGCCAGTTCTGGCGCTCCCACAGCTCGTAGAGCTGCTGCGGAGTCATGAGCGTGACCGATGACAGCTTCGACTCGTCGGAGATCGTGCCGACGTCCCCCTGGCTCGTGAGATCTAGCAGCGACGGCATGGCGTAGGAGCACCTCCCGGGCGGTGACCGTGAACGGTGGATGGTGCGACCGGCCGACGATACTCGCTCACGGCGCGTCGGGCCCGAGGAATGCTCAAGCTGGCCGGGCCGGGCGCCGATGGGAGTACATGCGGCGAGTTATGCGCGAGAACGCCCTGTGCGCGCTCATGGCGGCGTTCGGCAGCGCGGCGCTTGCTTGGCTCGGCCTCTACGGTTTCGCTTGGAACGACTACGAAACCGAGGCTCGCCCGGCGGTCGAAGCGCTCGCGCACGGCCACCTTGGTGAGTTTGTGCGCCTCGCGCCCGCCTACGGCGGCTCGCTGGTGGAGCGAGCGCCGTTCGCGCTCGTCCCCGGGCTCTGGGGCGGCGGCGCTCTGGCTGTCTACCGCATGATGGTGCTGCCCTGTCTGCTGGCCGGTGCGGTGCTCGGCGTCTGGCTCGTCGCGCGGATGCGCCGCGAAGGACGCCCTCCCCTTGCACGCGGGGTGACGCTCGCTCTCTGCGTCGCCAACCCCGTGATGCTCTGCGCCCTGGAACTCGGCCATGCGGAGGAGCTACTCGGCGCGTCGTTGTGCATAGGCGCGGTGCTCGTGGCGGCCCGCGCGTCGGGTGGCGCCGGCCGCCCGCTGCTGGCCGGCGTCATGCTCGGACTCGCGATCGCCAACAAGGAGTGGGCGCTGCTGGCCACCGGTCCCGTACTGCTCGTGCTGCCCGCCAGGCAGCGCCTCACATGCCTGCTGGCCGCCGGTGCGAGCGCCGGCGCGGTCCTCGCTCCGCTCCTGCTCTCCTCCGGCGGCTTCCTCGCCGGCACGCGCGCCCTGGCGACGCCCTCGAGCGTCATCTTCCAGCCGTGGCAGCTGTTCTGGTTCTTCGGGCACCATGGCGCGACCGTGCATGGCGCGTTCGGCGCGGCCAAGCCGGGATTCCGGATGGCACCCGAATGGTCCGGCGCGATCAGCCATCCGCTGGTCCTCGCCGTGGGCGCCGCGATCACGGCGGCGACGTGGCTGCGATCGCGCCGCCTGACCGAGCGCGACGCGCTGCTCGCGCTGGCGCTGCTGCTGATGGTGCGGTGCCTGCTCGACACCTGGGACGTCGTCTACTACCCCCTGCCGTTCATCCTGGCATTGCTCGCATGGGAGGTGCGGGGACCGCTCAGGCGCCCACCGCTGCTGGCGCTCGCGAGCAGCGCTCTCGTGTGGGTCAACCTCCATTGGATGACCGAACACACCTCCCCCGACGCACAGGCCGCCTTCTTCCTCGTCTGGTCGCTCCCGCTCTCCGCGTGGCTGGGCCTGTGCCTGTTCGCTCCGGGTAGAGCCACGCTCGGGCGCAGGCACGGCGCCGATCCGCGCACGGGCGCTCAGGAGACGACCGTTAGCTCCTTGGGCAGGCTCGTCAGCACCTCCTGACCGTCCGGGCGGACGACCACCAGGTCCTCGATTCGCACGCCGAGGCGCCCCGGAATGTAGACGCCGGGCTCGACGGTGACCACATGACCCGCGCGCAGGGGCTCGTCCCCGGCCGTCTGCGACATGCGCGGGCCCTCGTGGATCTCCATGCCCACCCCATGGCCCAGGCCGTGGCCGAAGTGCGCGCCCTGGCCGGCCTGCTCGATCACCTCGCGTGCCACCGCGTCGACCTCGCGACCGGTGGGGCCCGCGCGGACGGCCGCCAGTCCGCGCTCCTGGGCGCGGAGGACCGTCTCATAGGTCTCCCGCGCGAGCTCGGTGAGACGCTCGCCGGTCGCGTAGGTGCGAGTGCAGTCCGAGCAGTAGCCCTCGTGCAGGGCGCCCCAGTCGATCGTCACGAGAACATCGCGGGGGATCTCCGTGTCGCGCGGCTCCGCATGCGGCAGCGCGCCATTGGCTCCAGCCGCCACGATCGACGAGAAGCTCGGCGCGTCGGCCCCCAGGCGGCGCATCCGCAGCTCGAGGTCGATCGCGACGTCGCGCTCGCTGCGCCCGACGATCCCGGCCTCGAGCGTGTCGCGCAGCGCCTCGTCCGCCAGCTCCGCGGCGGCGCGGATGCGGGAGATCTCCGCCGGTTCCTTGATCGCGCGCAGCCGCTCGACGACGCCGGTGCACGGCACGAGCTCCCACGCCTGGCCGAGCAGCTCCGTCAGGCGCCGGTGTGCTTTGACCGTGAGGTGCGCCTCGTCGTATCCCAGGCGCCCACCCCCCTCTGCCAGCGCGGTCGCCACCGCCGCGAGCATGTCCCCGGCCACGATCTCGCGGGCGAACACGTCGGGCACCTGTTCGGCCGATTGGGTGCTGTAGCGGAAGTCCGTGAGGAAGCGATGGCTCCCCGCCTCCCCCCCGCCGCCGTCACCGGCCATCAGCGCGAGCCCGTTACTGCCCGTGAAGCCGGCCAGGTAGCGCACGTCGACCGGCGTCGTCACGAGCAGCAGGTCCACCTGGCGCTCATCGAGCTCGGCGGACAGGCGCTCGGCGCGGTCGAGCTCAGGCCGGGCGCCGGCGGCGTCGGTCACGCCTCGCCTCGCTCCAGCCGCGCGTGCAGCAGCGTCAGCGCGGCGCGGTAGCCGGCGGGCCCCTGGCCTGCGATCGTCGCGAAGCACAGGTCTGCGATGACCGACAACCGCCGCCACGGCTCGCGGCTGTGCACGTCGGAGAGGTGGATCTCCACGGCCGGCAGCGCGGCGATCTCGAGCGCGTCGCGGATAGCCCAGGCGTAGTGCGTCCACGCTCCCGGGTTCAGCAGGATCGCGTCGGCGTGGCCATCGAGTCGATGCAGGCGCTCGACGAAATCGCCCTCGGGGTTGGTCTGGAAGAAGCGCGCGTCCAGCTCGAGCTCGCGCGCGTCGCCCTCGACCTGGCGCTCGAGCTCGCTCAGCGTCAGCGTGCCGTAGAGGCCGGGATCGCGGCGGCCGAGCTGGTCCAGGTTCACCCCGTGCATCACCTCGATCCGGTAGCGCGTGCCGCTCAAGACGCGAGCTCCGCGACCGCCGCCCGCAGATCGTCGACGGAGACCTCGTGTCCGGTGCTCACGTCACCCGGGCCGCCAAGCAGGACGAACGGGACGTGCCCACCGACGCGCTTCTTGTCGCGCGAGCTCGCTTCGACGACGTCCTCGACCGACGCGCCGGACAGCGTCACGGGTAGCTCGCGTGCAAGCAGCAGGTCGCGTACCTGAGCGCGCAGCTGCTGCTGTCCGGAGAGCCGCAGCGTGGCCAGCAGACCGAGCCCGACGGCCTCACCATGGCGGTAGCGCGTGTAGTTGGTGGCCGTCTCGATCGCATGTCCCACGGTGTGACCGAGGTTCAGGAGCTGCCGGGCACCGGCGTCACGCTCATCGGCGGCGACGACGGCGAGCTTGGTGCGAACGCAGGCGAGGATCGTGTCCTCGTCGACCTCGCCGCCCGCAGCGACCTTCTGCCACAGGCCGCCGCCGGCGATCAGCGCGGTCTTCAGGACCTCGACCCAGCCGGCGGCGAGCTCCTCGGCCGGGAGCGTCGCGAGCAGGTCGGGATCGACGAGCACGGCCGCCGGCTGATGGTAGGCGCCGACGTAGTTCTTGGCCTGCGGGAGGTCCACGCCGGTCTTGCCTCCGTAGGCGGAGTCGACCTGCGCGACCAGCGTGGTGGGCACCTGCACCACCGGCACGCCACGCTGATAGGTGGCGGCGCAGAAGCCGGCCAGGTCGCCGACCACGCCTCCGCCCAGCGCGACGAGGTGATCTGCGCGCGTCATCCCGCCGGCCGCCAGCTGGAGCCAGACATGCTCCGCGCTCGCGAGCGTCTTGCTGCCCTCGCCGGGGGCGATCGCGATCGTCGCCTCCATCTCCCCCAGCCGCTCGGCGTAGAGACCGGCCACGGTGGCATCGCTGACGCAGAACGGGCGCGAGCGCGACCGGTCAAGCGGCCACATCGCGCGTACGGCGTCGGGACGCAGCAGCCCGCGGCCGATGAAGACGGGATACTCACCCGACGCAGCGTTCGCCCAGAGCAGACGTGTGCCCGGGGGGGCCGATGACAGCGACCGCAGAGCCGCAAGCGTCCGCCCTCCCCCACCCAGGGGAAGCCCGGTGAGGACGGCATCGGCGAGATCCTCGTAGATCGTGCGGCGCTCGGCGGCGAGTGCGAGGAAGTCCCCGCGATCGCGCGCCAGGGGGCGCTCGGCGCCGTCCTCGCCGCCGACAACGCGCTCCCAGGCGACGAGGGGATCGACGTCGAGGAGCACCGTCAGGTGCTCGGCGAGCGCGTCGCGCACGCGGGCGGAGAGGATGCTGCCCCCGCCGAGCGCGATCACATCATCAGGGCGGGCATCGGCCAGCAGCGAGCACACGAGCTCCTCCTCGGTGGCACGGAACGCCGGCTCGCCGCGCAGCTCGAACTCGCGGGCGACCGGGTGCCCCATCCGCTGCGCCAGCACCGCGTCGCTGTCGATCGGAGCTACACCGAGGCCGTCGGCTAGCTCGGCGGCGACGGTCGACTTGCCGGCGCCCATGAAGCCGATCAGGACGAACGCCACCCGATCCGCTCCCGGTAGGCGCGGACGGCCTGGAGGACGTCGTCGATGTGATCGCCACCGAACTTGCGCCGGTAGGCATCGGCCAGGACGAATGCCACCATCGCCTCGGCGACGACGCCCGCGGCCGGCACGGTGCAGGAGTCCGTGCGCTCGCGCAGCGCCTGTGCCGGCTCGTGGGTCTCGGTGTCCACGGACTGCAGCGGCTTGGTCAGCGTCGGCAGCGGCTTCATCGCGCC
>JAOPZB010000227.1 GCA_025964355.1 Solirubrobacterales bacterium
TGGCCAAGACTGCCGAGCGCAAGGTGGAGATCGCCACGCGCATCCGCGATCTCTGCTGCGAGGAGCACGGCATGGACCCGGAGCTGCTGATCTTCGACTGCCTCACCTTCACGCTGACGACCGGCGACGAGGAGTGGCGGCCGTCGGCGGTGGAGACGATCGAGGGAATCAAGCGCATCAAGGCTGAGATTCCGTCTGTGAAGACGTCGCTCGGGGTCTCGAACGTCTCCTTCGGCGTCTCGCCGGGTGCTCGCGCGGTGCTCAACTCGGTGTTCCTGCACCACTGCGTGCAGGCCGGCCTGGACCTGGCGATGGTCAACCCCAACCACATCACTCCGTATGGCGAGATATCCGACGAGGAGCGCGAGCTCGCTGACGATCTCGTCTTCAACCGCCGCGAGGACGCCCTCGAGCGTTTCATCGGCCACTTCGAGTCCAAGGGCGAGGAGGATGTCGGGCCAGGCGCGGCTGACCCCACCGAGGGGATGGAGCCGGAGGAGGCGCTTCACTTCCACATCCTGCGCCGCCGCAAGGAGGGCGTCGAGGACTGGATCGACCGCAGCGTCGAGAAGATCGGCGCGGTGCCGACGCTCAACGAGGTGCTGCTGCCGGCGATGAAGGAGGTCGGCGACAAGTTCGGCGCCGGAGAGCTGATCCTCCCGTTCGTGCTCCAGTCGGCCGAGGTGATGAAGCGCGCGGTCGCCCAGCTCGAGAAATACCTCGACAAGATCGAGGGCTACACGAAGGGCACGGTGGTGCTCGCGACGGTGTTCGGCGACGTCCATGACATCGGCAAGTCGCTGGTGAACACGATCCTCACGAACAACGGCTACACGGTTGTCGACCTCGGCAAGCAGGTTCCGATCCAGACGATCGTCGATGCGGCCCAGGAGCACGAGGCGACGGCGATCGGGCTCTCGGCGCTGCTCGTCTCGACTTCGAAGCAGATGCCGGCCTGCATCGAGGAGCTGCACGCGAAGGGGCTTGAGTATCCGGTGCTGATCGGCGGCGCGGCGATCAATCGCGCCTTCAGCTACCGCGCCCTCTACCCCGGCGGCAAAGACTCCGAGGAGATCTACGAGCCGGGGGTCTTCTACTGCAAGGACGCTTTCGAGGGTCTGGCGGTGATGGATCAGCTGATCGACTCCGATGCACGCGGCGCGCTCGTCGAGAAGCTGCAGACCGGCGCGACCGAGTTCCGCGCAAAAGGCGAGGCGCCGGCCGAGGAGCTCAACTTCGCCGACGACTCCGTGCGCTCGTCGGCGCGCACCGACGTGCCGGTTCCCACGCCGCCCTTCTGGGGCGTGCAGGAGATACCCGTCGACCTCGACGAGGTCTACCGCCATCTCGACACGCACGTCCTCTTCAAGCTGCACTGGGGCGGCCGCGGGGTCAAAGGCGAGGCCTGGCAGAAGCTCCTGAGGGAGGACTTCCGCCCGCGCCTGGAGCGGATGTGGCGCGAGCAGGACTACCTGCACCCGCGGGCGCTGCTCGGCTTCTTCCCGTGCTACGCGCTCGGCAACGACATCGTCCTGCTCGACCCCGAGGACCGCAAGACCGAGCTCACCCGCTTCGTCTGCCCGCGCCAGCCCAAGGGCGACCGTATCTGCCTGGCGGACTTCTTCCGGCCGGGGGAGGCGGGCGTGTCCGGATCCAAGGGCGCAGCGCCGCCGGAGCTCGACGTGATCGCCGTGCAGGCCGTCACCGTCGGCGGCGAGGTCACCGAGCTGATGGCAAGGCTCGAGGCCGAGGGAGAGTTCGCCGAGCAGCTGTTCGTCCACGGGCTCGGCGTCCAGACCGCCGAGGGATTGGCAGAGTGGCTGCACTACGAGGTGCGCCGCATGCTCGACATCCCGGCCACGCAGGGACGCCGCTACTCCTGGGGCTACCCGGCCGTGCCGGAGCAGAGCGAGCACCTGAAGGTGGAGAAGCTGCTCGACCTTCAGAGGATCGGGATGACGATCACCGACGGCTACGCACCGAACCCCGAGCAGTCGACGCTGGCACTCGTCGCCCACCACCCGCAGGCGATCTACTTCGGCACCCGCCAGGGCCGGCTGCTACCGGACGGCTCCCACGACGACGTGATCCGCGGCTCCAGCCGGGACCCTTCGCTGTTCGGCGATATCGGCGACGAAGACCCGCCGGACGGCTCTGTCGAAGAAGAGGACCCCATGACGGGGACCCCCCGTGCCGCAGGACAGGCAGGCGAGCCGGCGATGGCCTCAGAGAGCAGCTAGGACGCGTCAGTCCTCGCGTGGAGGCGGACGGAACAGGATCCGCTTGACCTCCTGCGCCGATCCGCCGCCGAGTCGCAGCACCGTCTGAAAGCCCTCGGAGCCAAGCTCCCCGGCGTCGAGGGCGCGGCGCAGCTCGTTCAGCGCAGCGTGATCCTCCTCGCGCACCTGGTCGCGAGCCGTCTCGAGGAGAATCAGGTGGCGCGGACGCTTGAGGGCGGCGGCCGCGCGGACGAACGGCTCGCGCTCGTCCGGCTGCAGGCCGTCGGCCGCGAGGACGACGGTCTGCCGGTTCTCCAGGCGCTTGGCGACGGCCGCCTGCAGGAGCTCTTGCGCGCGCGGCTCGAGCTCGTCCTCCTGCACGCGTCCCGCGAGCAGTCCGCGAACCTTGTCGAGCGAGAGCAGCGAGGCACGGTCCTCGATCAGGCGCTCCACGAATCGATCGCGCTCGGCGGTCGACGCCGAAACGACTATCAGCAGGCTCCCGGGGGAGTAGCGCAGGCGGTCGGCCGGAGTCAGCACGCGGCAGTGCACGGTGAGATCGGCAGGCCTCGGAGGGGCGCCGTCGCGGCGCGGGCGATCCGAGGACCAGCCGGTCCGCTCGTCGTCGGAGATCTTGACGCTACGTACGGGAGGTCTACTGGCCATCCCCCCATCATGCCCTAACCGCGCTCCGTACCCCGGCGTGGGCGCGGCCGCTCGCTGCCAGCACCGGCGTTGGCGGCGATCAGCGCGAGCTTCTGGGGCCGGCCGAGCGCCTTGATCCGCGCCTCCTCGCGCCTCGCCGCGGAGCGGTCGGGCATCGCCAGCACGAGCGCCAGCTCGACCGGCAGGCGACTCGCCGTGTAGCGGCTCGCCTTGCCCGCGCGGTGCCGTAGGAGGCGCCGCTGCACGTCGGTGCTCCAGCCGGTGTAGAGCGAACCGTCACCGCAACGCAGCACGTAGACCCAGGCGTCTGACACATCCTCCGATACGCCACGCCGCGCTCGGGACCTGCCGTCCGTCAGGACCCTGCGCCCGCGGCGGCGGCGTGCTCGGGGATCGCAGGCGCCGGCAGCGGCGCGAGGCTGACGGGCGCCGCGTGCATCGCCCGGAGGCGCACTTCGCGCCAGGAGAGGCCCTCGTTGATGAGCGCCGGGAGGCCCATGATCAGAGCACTCGCGAGCTCGACGGCCTGCAGAACGATGCCGTAGGCGATCGCTTCCGGCGCGGAGACGTGGTAGGCGCCGACCAGAACGGCGGCGCAGGCCGCCTGAAAGACGCCGACGTTGGCGGGCGTCACCGGCACAGCGGCGGTGACGTTCACGGCGAACAGGACCGCCGCCGCGGCGCCGGCCCCAGCCTGCAGGTCGAGCCCCAGCGCCATGAGCAGCAGCCAGCAGGAAACCCACTGAAGCCCCCAGGCGACGACCTGAAAGCCGGCGGCTGCGGCGCCCGAGCGCACGCGACGGAAGGGATGCAGTCCTTCGCGCAAGCGAGGCAGGGAAGGACGGACCGCTGCCAGAGCGATCCGCATGCGCTCGGCGCGGGAGGTGGCCGCAGGCCCGACCAGGACCGGGCCGAGCAGGGTCAGCATGATCGCCGCGATGGGAATCAGCGCGACTACCAGCAGCGTCTGCCACCCGTTCCCATCGAACCGCGCCGTGGAGATCATCACGCCACCGAGAGCCACCAGCGCGAGCAGGTTCAGGAGTGTCTGCGAGGCGATCGTGCTCCACACGACGGGCAGCGTCTCGCGCACCCGCCCGACGCGGCGCGCAAGGATCAGAGCGCGGGAGGGCTCCCCCATGCGCGCCGGAAGGGTCGCCGACATCAGCACGCCGATGAAGGTCCCCTGCATCGCATCGCGCCTCTTCGCGTGGCGCCACATCGATGCGGTGCGGAGAATCGAATGCCAGGCCAGCGCGCGCGCGAAGATCGCGCCGCACATGAGCGCCAGGCCGGCCACGATCAAGCCGGGCTTGGAGGCAACGAGCGACGCCGCCACGTGCGCGATGCCCACACGCTGCAAGGCGAGCGCCGCGAGGACGCTGGCGGCGCCCGTGCTCGCCGCCAGGCCCAGGCGCCGCAACGTGCGCAGCTTCCGCTGTGCGCCGGCCTCGGGCGGGACCGGCGGCTGAAGGCTTGGCAGCCGCTCAGCGGGGATCCGTGGGAGCAGGTCCGCCGGCGCCAGCCCGCGGCGCACCGCGAATCGCCCCACACGCGTCGCGGCGGTGCCGATGCGCAGCGCGTCCTCATAGGTGCCCAGCACCTCGGCGGCGACGTGCGGCCAGGCGAAGCGCTCGGCACGCTCGCGCGCTGCGCTCGCCATCCGCGCGCGCATCGCCGCGTCGAGCGCGAGCCGGCGAAGCGACTCCGCCAGCCCCACGGCATCTCCCGGTGCGACGAGCAGTCCCTCGGTCCCATCGCGAACGACATCGCGATAGCCCGGGATGTCGGAAGCGACGACCGGCGTCGCGGCGGCAAGCGCCTCGGTGAGCACCATGCCGAAGCTCTCCCCGTGCAGGGATGGCGCGCAGAGCACCTGAGCTCGAGCAAGCTCCTCGCGCTTGCGAGCCTCTGACACCTTCCCGAGCGCCACCACGCCTCGATCGTCGAGCATCATGTGGGCGATCTCCTCGGGGCCTGCGCCGACGAGCGTCAGCGTGGCTGGAACGTGCTCACGGAGAGCCTCGAACGCGCGCAGCAGCGCCGGCAGGCCCTTGCGTTCAACAGCCTGCCCGATGAAAAGGATGCGCAGCGGATCGGCCGACGGTACGCCTGCAGGCGCCGGGCGGTCGAGGAGGTGAACGCCGTTCGGGATCACCCGGTAGCGACCACCGTAGAACCGCCGCGCCGTCCACGCGGCGGCCTCGGACACGGCGATCCGGACGTGCAGGCGGTTCATCCGCCGGCGACCGCCGAGGGGAACCGCAGCTATTCCGTTGGTGAGCATGTTCTCCGAGTACGTGTGGAA
>JAOPZB010000229.1 GCA_025964355.1 Solirubrobacterales bacterium
GCCGCAGGCCAGAACCTACGGAAAACGGAGTCATGAAATGCGTGTGTTGCTGTCGAGATATGGGTGGCGCGGCGAGGTCGAACCGACGATGGGACTCGCGGTGCACGCGCGGACACTCGGCGCGGAGCTACGGCTATGACCGAGCACGCTGTGGTGATCGCCGGAGGTGGTCCGGCGGGGATGATGCTGGCGGCCGAGTTGGCGTTGGCGAAGGTCGAAGTCGCTGTTGTCGAGCGGCGTCCCGATCACGTGCTGGTCGGCTCACGGGCCGGCGGCTTTCACTCGCGCACGATCGAGGTGCTGGATCAGCGTGGGGTGGCTGACCGGTTCCTCACGGAGGGTCAGGTGGCTCAGGCCTCGATGATCGGAACGACCGTGTTGGACATGAGCGACTTCCCGACGCGTCATCCCTATTCGCTCGGGATCTGGCAGAACCAGATCGAGCGGATCATGGCCGCCTGGATCGCCGAGCTGCCAGTGCGGATCTATTACGGATGTGAGGTGACGGGCTTCGCGCAGGATGACACCGGCGTCGACGTCGAGCTCTCCGACGGCCAGTCGCTGCGGGCGCAGTATCTCGCTGGGTGCGATGGAGGACGCAGCCTCATCCGTAAAGCAGCCGGCATCGAGTTCCCGGGATGGGATCCGACCAAGAGCAACCTGATCGCCGAGGTCGAGGTGACCGAGGAGCCGGCCCTGGGCATCCGCCACGACGCTCTCGGCGTCCACGCCATCGGCAGGTTGGAGTATGAGATCCGCGACGGCGAGGTGGTCTACGTCGATGGGGGGCCGGTGCGGGTCATGGTGACCGAGCAGCAGCTCAGACCCGGCAGCGAGCCCACCCTCCGCGATCTGAGCGAGACGCTGATCACGGTCTACGGCACCCATTTTCGGGATCCACAATCCGACATGGATCTCCAGGTTCACCGACATGACACGGCAGGCAGCGGCCTACCGCGCGGGACGAGTCCTACTCGCCGGCGACTCGGCGCACGTGCATTACCCGGCGGGTGGGCAGGGCCTCAGCCTCGGTGTGCAGGATGCAGTGAATCTGGGATGGAAGCTTGCTCAGGTGGTCAACGGGATCTCCCCGGAGAGCCTCCTGGACACCTATCACGACGAGCGCCACCCGGTCGCTGCTCGTGCGCTCCACCACACGATGGCTCAGACCGCGCTCCAGCGCCAGGACGAGCGCTCGAAGGCGCTGTTCGACGTGGTGTCGGAGCTGGCGATGATGGACGAGCCTCGCAAACGGCTCGCCGGGATCGTCTCCGGGCTGGACATTCACTACGACCTCGGCGACGGCCACCCGCTGCTCGGACGCCGGATGCCCGATCTGGACCTCGCGGCCGCCGACCGCCCGCTCCGAGTCTTCGAGCTGCTGCACGACGCCAAGCCGGTGCTGCTGAACCTCGGTGAGCCCGGCGGCTTCGACATCACTCCATGGGCCGACCGGGTCCGGCTGATCGACGCGAGCTACAAGGGGAAGTGGGAGCTCCCGGTACTCGGCGCGGTCACCGCTCCCACTGCAGTATTGATCCGGCCCGACGGATACGTTGCCTGGGTCGGAGACCAAACCCACATCGGACTCCCCGAAGCGCTCACCGCCTGGTTCGGACCGCCTACTGCGACATAGCGCGAGGCGCGAACCACGATGGGCTCTCGTGCCCTAGCGGATCCACTCTTGAGGCCGCCGGCTCGCTCACGGACTCGACCTTTCGCGGTCGGTCGCCGAGGCTCCCTCGTCGGCTATGTATCGGCAGTCCTACGGCGCGATCGGCAGCTGCAAGGTCGAGTCGTAGCGGCTGCCATGGAGCACCGTAATAGTGCCGCCGAGCTCGCTCCCAAGAACCGGTAGCGGCGGCGTGGATGAGAACGTATTTGCTGTGCCGATCGTCAGCCGGAGCCTGTCCCCCGATTTGATGATCGCTGACGTCGGGTAGATCTCGACCTTGTATTCGGTGGGTTGGTTTGGCGTCACCGCCTGCTGGCTCGCTTTGGTGAAGGGGTGCCATGGCCGGATCATCAGCCGTTCGGGCGTGTACGTCGACAGCTTCGGGTCGACGGCCCGCTGGCTTGCCATCAGGAACCCGGCCGTCAGCTGATTCGATGCACCAGATGATTCGACGTCGCTGAGCACGGCGACGAGCGTTGCATCGGTCGTGCTCAGTTCGGCCCACAGGTTGGCGGTAATGAGGCCGGTGATCTTTGTGTCCGCTTGCAACGGCGGGGTTGTGTAAGTCAGCGACGTGGCCTCGTAGGTGCTGTTGTTGGTATCGCACACAGGTGTCGAGGCCGCGCCGGCCGTCCACTGGGCCGTCTCCCGCGAGCACGGGCTCGACGCGGGCAGCAGCGGCGCCTGGTCGCCCGCTTCGGTCGTCGGCGTGCTGGCACTCAACGACCCGTCATGCAGTGATACGGGTGTGGAGCCCGAGGGTTCACTGCTCAGGTGCAGGCGCTGATAGCTGGTTTCGGGGACGGGGAAGCGCGTGAAGTGTTCCCAATGACCGCCGTTGATCGGATAGAGGTTGACCTTCGGCGTCCGCTGGACCCCGTTGTTGCTCCCCTGAAGCCAGTGCGCGAACCACTTTTCCTTGAGGTTGGGGTCTTCCATAGCCGGACCGCCGGTCACGTGGTAATGAGGCGACATGAAGAGGACACGGTCGGGGGAGTGGCGCAGTGATTCCCAGAGAAGAGGCTCACCCCGCTGGAAGAGGTCCCACCAGCCACCCTGGATGACCACCGGGACGCGGATTTCGCCTGCTCGCACGACCGGGGAGCGCAGCCGGTAGAACGGCCCGTCATAGGCCGGTTCGCTCCCGAGTGAGGCTCCGACGACCTTTTCGCCGCTGAATTGCACGTTGTTGAGCAGATGTTCGAGATAGATTGACGCGGCTTCTTCTGGGTTTGCGCTCGTCGAAGCGGGCGGGAGGGCTGAGAGTGTGCTGACGAGCCCCAGCCAAAGCGGAATGAAGCTTGCGTTCACCGAGCCACCCTGAAAGGTCACGTCGCGGTAGGCATCAGCCATCGGAATATCGGCCCAGACGGCCTTGACCGCACGCGGCTTGCCTTCGGCGACGCGGGCCACGTCGGCCTCGGCGAGGAGTAGAGAGGTAATGCCCATGTACGAGCCGCCGGTGGTGGCCACGCTCGAGTTGGACCACGGCTGACCCTGGATCCAGCTGAGGACCTCCTTGTAGTCTTCCTGCGTGCGTTGTCCCCATGAATCCCATTTGCCGCCGCTGGATCCCGTCCCGCGGTCGTCAAACACCATCACCGCGTAGCCTTTTTCGCTGAGCCCGGGTTCGTCGCCGGCGATCGCCTGCGAGCCAGTGCAGTCCTGGCCGGTCGGGTTGGCGGCGTCCTTGTTGTAACCGGTGGCCGTAAGTACGGTCGGGAATCGGCCGGTCGTGGACGGCAGGAAAAGATTTGCGCGGAGCACGGTCCCATCGCTCATCGTGATCGGGACGTTGCACAAGCTCACCGTGGCCTGGGCGTCGGACACGGCGAAGCCAGCAACGACCAGGGCGAGTGGCAGCGCCCGCGTCAGCAGCCTGCCAAGCGAGGCCCCTCTGGCTCCGATCGGCCCGCGTTGGCTAATCCCACCGTGCGGGGGCTCGGCCTGGCGTTGATGTCTTCTGACTGCTGCCATCGGCAAGCCGATAATCCTCATCTCGCTCCTTCTCACGTCGGTTTTCTCGCTTGTGTCGACTCGGTCTGAGTTACGGCGCACCTCGCGCCCGGGCGGACCCGTGTCCATAGCGAGATACCAATACGGCACCTCGCTGATGGACCAGGCTCGGACAGCCTTTGCGGGGGATCTCGCGGAAGAACACGTCACAGCTCGCCGGCTAGACCTCCAGGTCCGTAGTCAGACACGGAGGACGCCAAGGCCCGAATGCTTTCTGCGCCTTTCCCGTACGCCCCCAAACGCTTTAGAGCTCCTCTTCGTACTCCCCCGTCCCCTTGTTGTTGCCCACTGGCATTTGACGAGTACCCAAACGTTGAAGAACGAAACCCCGATGTCTCACATGAAGGTTGAATCCGGCTCTGCGAACGCGTGGTCGCTCACGGCGAATCGTGCCATTGACGCGAGGGACCTTCACGGAGCCCAAGATCCGCGGCAACCTGCTCACTGGCGCCAGCGCGGACTTGCGGATTCGCTCCTCGGGCGGTCGGACGCCACTCGCCGCGCCAGGAGCTTGACTTCCGCTCCGATCAGAACGAGTATGCGTCGACCCGACGAGTAGCGTCCTCGGTCGCAGAGACGCCCGCGGGGCGACCAGAAAAGGGGCTCGTGCCCAATCCCTTCCACGACGCAGGCCCGCAGCGCCGGCCTTCCCGCCGTCGCCGCGGCGCGTTGCGCGTATCGGCGAGAACGGGGCGCCGCCTTGTCGTGGCGCTACAACGGATGGAGGCGAGATGAGCAGTGTCGACGTGAGCGACGAAAGCGCGGCGGGGGCCCCGCCGGTGAAGGCCGGCGAGTTCAAGCTCGAGGTCGTGGTCGTGCCGGTTTCGGATGTCGATCGGGCTAAGGAGTTCTACGGAAGCCTCGGCTGGAAGCTCGACGCCGACGTCGCCAACGGCGACGGGTTCCGCCTGGTCGAGTTCACACCTCCGGGCTCGGCCTGCTCGATCCAGTTCGGCACGAACATCACGCAGGCCGCGCCCGGCTCGGCACAGAGCCTCTACCTGATCGTCTCCGACATTGAGGCTGCGCGTGAGAAGCTGCTTGCGTGCGGTGTGCAAGTGAGCGACGTGTTCCACGAAGGGGCGCCTGGAGCTCGATTCCGTGACGCCGGCCGGGTGGCCGGGCCGGCGCCCGACGGCAGCAGCTATGGGTCGTTCGCCGCGTTCAGCGATCCGGACGGCAACGGCTGGCTGCTGCAAGAGATCAAGAAACGGCTTCCGGGCCGCTGAAAGGAGACGCCCATGACCACGGCGTATGAGTCCGTGAAAGACCTCGCGGAAGCGCTCAGACGCGCAGCCGCGGCGCACGGCGAACACGAGGCGCGCACGGGCCAGGAGGACCCGAACTGGCCGGACTGGTATGCCGAGTACATGGTGCGGGAGCGCGCCGGCGAGGATCTGCCGACGTGAGCAGCGACTATGACGTGATCGTCGTCGGCGGTGGCTCGCCGGGCGAGCACTGTGCGGGCGCTCTGGCGGAGGGCGGGCTGCGCGTCGCCGTCGTGGAGCGCGAGCTCGTGGGAGGAGAGTGCTCGTACTGGGCTTGCATTCCGTCGAAGACGCTGCTGCGGCCAGGTGAGGCGGTGCACGGGGCCCGCGAGGCCGCTGCGACCGCCGAGATCGATGTCGAGGCGGCGCTCGCCTGGCGTGACTTCATGGTCTCCGATTGGTCCGACGCCGGACAGGAGCGCTGGCTGGCCGATCACGGCATCGACCTCCTGCGTGGTAGCGGGCGGCTCGCCGGCCCGGGCGTCGTCGAGGTCGACGGTGTGCGGCACACGGCAGATCACGTCGTCCTTGCGAACGGTGCCGATCCGGTGTTGCCGCCTGTTCCGGGTTTGCGCGAGCTCGACGGCGTTTGGACGAGTCGCGAGGCGACGTCCATGAAGGCGATTCCGCGCCGTCTGCTCATCCTGGGTGCCGGGCCGGTCGGGGTGGAGATGGCGCAGGCGGTTCGCCGGCTTGGCGGCGAGGTGGCGGTCGTCGACATGTCTGAGCACGTGCTCGGCCGCGAGCCCGCGCCGATGGGCGAGGCGCTCGGCGCGGTTCTACGTCGCGAGGGCATCGAGCTTGTGCTGTCCGCGAACGCTACCGCCGCGCGACGCGAGGGTGAGGACTACGTTCTCGAGTTCGACGATGCGCGCGAGCTGCGCGGTGACCGCCTGCTTGTCGCCACCGGCCGACGTCCGCGGGTGCGCGGGGTCGGCCTCGAGACTGTCGGCGTCGAGCCGGACGCACACGGAGTTCCGGTCGACGCGCACCTGCGCGCCGCAGAGCATCTGTGGGCGATCGGCGACGTGAACGGCCTCTGGCCGCTGACCCACGTCGGCAAGTACCAGGGCGAGGTGGTCGCAGCGAACATCCTCGGCGAGCCGCGAAAGGCCAATTACGAGGCCGTTCCACGTGTCGTCTACACGGACCCGCAGGCCGCGGCAGTGGGCGCTTCAGCGGGCCGTTTCAGCGCCATGGTGCCGGTGTCGGAGGTAGCGAAGACCGCCACCTATACGCGCGCGTACGCCGAGCAGAACGGCTTCCTGACACTTCTCAGCGACGGCGAGCGGCTGACCGGTGCCTACGCGCTCGGCCCGGAGGCGGGCGAGTGGCTGCAGCAGGCGACCCTCGCGATTCGCGCCCATGTCCCACTCGACGTTCTGGGCGACACGATCCAGCCGTTCCCGACGTTCTCAGAGATCTACGTCGCCGCGCTGAAGGCGCTTCGCGGCGGGATTGCGGCCGGATCCAAGGTGCTTGGCGCGGGGCCGCCGATGGCGAGCTGACCCCTTTGTCGAGGTGCGCGGCGAGAGCGCGCGCGGTCGATCCGTCATGTCAGCGGCTTCGACGTCGGCGCATGGCCTAGTGGCCGTCCGCCGGGCCCTTGCTGGAAGCTCATCCAGGGGATTGAGGGTTGTTCGTCGACGCCGGGCTTTGAGTAGTCGCAGACCCCGGCCGGGAACGCCTGCTGCAGCTGCGTCCACTCAGCTTCGGTGAACGTGACGTTGTATTCGCTGGGCGAGAGCGGCTTCAGCTGGCACTTGAGTATCTGTCCGGAGAGAGGCCCGCCAGCGGCCATGCGAGTGGTTTCGTAGTGCGGGAATTTCGCTTCGCACACGGAGGTTTCGGTCACCTCGCCATGTTCGCCGTTGTCCGGGAAGCACGCGTCGACCGCTTCACCCGGCTTGTCTTCCCTGACCTTCTGGGCCTGAGGCACGGCGCGGTGGTCGGCTTCGACGCTCGAGAGCCACTTGTCGATCAGCAGGAAGGACTTCAGCGCGATCTCGGGCGCCACCGCAACCGACATGCCGAGGATCGGCGCGGTCCCTTGATAGGTCCAGATGATCTGGTTGCGGTGGTCGCCGTTCTGGGCATCCAGCCGCGCACGCATCATGTAGCTGTAGACCGAGGTGTGGATCTCGGCGGTCTCGCTCCAGCCGCGCAGGTCGATGATGGGGACGGTCGCGAGCTGGCGCGCATCCGTGATCTGGCCGGTGCGGTAGGCCGTGATCGCCGTCTTCGTGTTCATCACGCAGCGCTGCGAGGTTGGGTTGACGTCGACGTCAAAGCACCCAACCTTGGCGTTGAGGCTGGCGAACTCGGCTGGCGTGATCAGTCCTGACTGCAGGGCCTTCAGGCCATACTGGACCCCCACGTTGTCGAACGGGCGATTGGCGAAGCCTTCGCCGATGCGGCGCTCCACCGGGCCCCATTCGCTTTGCGGGCGCGGGCCCCATATGTCCTTCTGGTAGTCCTGCAGCTCGCAGCGCGCCCCTCGGGGGTTGGTTTCGGGGTTGTAGACCTCGCTCTGCGGCAGGTTGCAGTTGGATGCCCTACCGGGTTCGCTGACGGGCCAGAACGTGGCGTTCCAGGCCTCGCAGTCGCTCGGATCATGGTGGCCGTCGATCTGTGAAATCCACGGTTCGGAGGGATTCTTTTCGAAGTACGCGATCAAGCCATGGCACTCGCCCACGTCGGGGGCTGTGCTCCACATGTCCGCGAAGCTGCAGTTGGGCTGGATCCCGTTGAGCAAGCCCGGGTACATGGAGGCGACCATGTACTGCTGCAGACCACCGCCGGAGCATCCTTCGCCGATCGTGTGGCGGATCGGGCCGTAGCTGTCGATGATGTGCTCCTTGAGCATCATCAGCGCCTCGGCGGAAACGTTGGCGTTGGCATCAGAGCCCTGTACGTTCAGACCCGAGTCGGCGACCATGAACCCGCGCGAGAGCGCGTTGTCAACAAGGACACTCGTGGCCGCGTCCTGTGAGTGGTGGGGGGCAGTGCTCGCCCCGAAGGGCACGAGCAGCTTGTGGTTCCACCCAGCCTGCGACGCCCACGGTTCCCATCCCCTACTCGGGTCGTCGAGCACCGCGATTTCGTAAAGCCCCCGGTCCGCAGCTCCCTTCTCGACACGCACGATATACGGCATCGTCACGCCCTGGTCCGTGGTCGTGCTCGCCACGTCAGAGGGCGGGCTCGCCGCGTTATATGACTGGAACTGACCGGTGACCGACGACTTGTACTCGTAGCGGTAGGCGCTCGGAGCGTCACACTGCGCGTCGGTCGGCGGCCCGAGGCCGGCCGTTTCGGTCCCGCATACCCACGGTTCGATCTGCGGGCCCGAGAAGACGGGTCCGCCGATCGGGTGGTCTGTGAGTGTGAGCTGCGCACCCGAGCCATTCGGCAGAACAGCCTTGACAACGTTGGCCCCCACGTTCAGTTCGCTCAGGATTCCCTCGTACTCGCCGTTTGGGCGGACGACGAACGCAGAGGTCACGTCGCGGGCGCCGACGAGAACCTTTACTTCGGAGGGTTGCGTCGCCTTCGGCAGCCAGACCCGCACGAGCGCGTCGCCGCCCGAGATCAGATCCGCACGGTTGGACAGAGTTTCGATGCGAACCGCGGCGCTCGCCGTGGCCTGTGCCGCGAGAAAGACCAGAGCGCTCGCCGCCAGCGCGAGGCTCCACCTCATGCCTGGATGGCTCCGAGTCAGCCTGTGTGCTCCTGCATAGCGGCCCACCGTCATCTACCTGCCCTCCCTTTTGTAACTGTCCTGGAGCGCGCCTATTTCGCCGCGCATGCGATCGGGGTAGCCGCGATCGGTGGAGGCGATGCCGTGCCGAGCGTCGGGTCGCCCTTTCGAAGTTCTTCGTAGGAGGCTTTGTCAAACCCTTCGAGGATCTGCGTGTAGAACTTGATCTGCGTCGCCGCCATGGTCGAGTCGAACTTGTCAAGGTCGCTGTTCGCGTCGACCTGGAGCAGGTAGGTCGGGCCGGCGATGCCACCGACGTACGGAATGCCGTAGGGCTTGAAGCCGTTCCCGATGCTCAATTCCAGCGGGCCGTGCAACAGCGAGGTGTTTTGGAGGTTGTATCTTTCCAACGCAGCCTTCGCGATTTCGAGTGGGAGGCCGAGCGTCGTCCATACGCCGTACGCCTCGGCAACCCCGGTCGCGTGATAGCCGCTAGCGGATGAGTCTACCCAGTTGGTGCAGCCGAGGTGCTCGATCGCCATACCGGCGGCGGCGCGTCTTGCCAGGTCGGGATGGGCGTCAAGCCACTGATCGACGCC
>JAOPZB010000254.1 GCA_025964355.1 Solirubrobacterales bacterium
AGCCGCATTGAACACCGCGTTCAAGCGCTTCAAGGAGATCGCCGACCGCAAGAAATCGGTGACCGCGATGGACCTCGAGGCGCTCGTCACCGACGAGCTGCGCGAGGAGGTCCCCGGGTACGCCCTCGAGTCCTTCGACGTGGAGGCCTCCTCGCACCGGCCGCCGCATGCGCGCGTTTCGGTGACGCTGCCGGAGGGCGGGTCGGCGAGCGGCACGTTCACCGGCGACGGCCCGATCGACGCTGTCTTCCAGGCGATCAACGTGGCGACCGGCATCTCGCCGAACCTCAGCGAGTTCACGATCGGCGCGGTGACCGAGGGTCAGGACGCCCTCGGCGAGGTGTCGGTCGTGCTCGAGCTCGGCGGCGTCACCGGCGCCGGTCAGGGCGTCTCGACCGACATCATCGACGCCGCCGCCCGGGCCTACGTGCGTGCGCTGTCGGTTGCCGTGACGCGCTCGCGCTCCGGCGAGGCCGTCGGCCTGCCGGAGGCGACGGCCGGCTGATCGACGTTTGAGGGGACGCGCCTGCCGGCGCGTCGCGTGCGTGCGGGCTCCCGGCACGGGCGCCGTCGAAGCCCGGGGCTGTCTGTGATAGCGTACGCATGTATGACGACAGTCAAGGAGTCATCGAAGCGGCGCACGGGCAGGCGGGTCGACGCGAAAGCGCACGTCTCCGGGGCGTCCGCGGGCATCTCGGGCGTCCAGGCTGACGCGCTGGACCCGGTCACGATCGGCGCGCGCGTGAAGGCCCTGCGCGAGTCCTCGGGGCTGTCGCTGCGCGATCTCGCCGCCCGCAGCGGCGTGAGCGCGCCGATGCTCTCGCAGGTCGAGCGTGGCGAGACAAGCCCGACGCTGACCGTCGCAGCACGCATCGCGGCAGGGCTCGAGCTGCGACTCTCCCAGCTGCTGCGCCTGGACGAGAGCGGATCGGTGACGGTCACCCGCGCCGGCGAGCGTCAGCGCGGAGGCAGCCGCAGGCGCGGCCACAGCTTCGAGGTGCTCACCTCCTCGCAGCCCGGCCAGCGCGCGGAGCTCTCGCGCCACACCCTCGCGCCCGGAGGCGCGACCGGCGCCGCCGACGGGGAGGGCGGGGATCCATTACACGAGCCCGGCAGCCGCGAGACGGCACTCGTCGAGGACGGCTCGCTGGTGCTCGTCTGCGACGGCCAGCGCCACGAGCTCGGCCCCGGCGACTGCGTGACCTTCGACGCCGACCTGCCCCACCACTTCGAGAACCCCACCGGCGCGGAGGCCGCCTTCCTGGCGGTCGTCTCCGCGGGACTGCGACGCAGCTAGATGCACGACCCGGCGCGACCCCGCGGGACCCCGGCAGGGGTCCTCATCAACGAAAACGAGACCGCTGGTCACGGGAGCTGACGATGCCAAAGACGCTGTTCGACAAGATCTGGCAGGCGCATGAGGTGGCGTCCGGCCTTCTGTACATCGACCTGCACCTCGTGCACGAGGTGACCAGCCCGCAGGCGTTCGACGGCCTGCGGCTGGCCGGTCGGACCGTGCGACGGCCCGACCGCACGCTCGCCACGGCCGACCACAACACGCCGACGGATGGGACGCCGGTCGCGGCGCGCATCAAGGACGAGCTCTCGCGCGTGCAGGTGGAAACGCTCGAGCGCAACTGCGAGGAGTTCGGCGTGCCGGTCTATTCGCTCGGCTCAGAGCGGCAGGGCATCGTGCACGTGATCGGCCCCGAGCTCGGCGTCACGCAGCCGGGCACGACGATCGTCTGCGGCGACTCTCACACGTCCACGCATGGAGCATTCGGCGCGCTCGCCTTCGGGATCGGCACGAGCGAGGTCGAGCACGTGCTCGCGACGCAGTGCATGGTCCAGAGCAAGCCCCGCTCGATGCGCATCCGCTACGAGGGGCAGCTCGGCTTCGGCGTCACCGCCAAGGACCTCATCCTCGGCACGCTCGGCCAGCTCGGCGTGGGGGGAATGACCGGACACGTCGTCGAGTACGCCGGGCCGGCCATCGAGGCCCTGTCGATGGAGGGCCGCATGACCGTCTGCAACATGACGATCGAGGGCGGCGGGCGCGCCGGCATGATCGCGCCGGACGACACCACCTTCGCCTGGTTTGCCGAGCAGGAGCGCCCGGGCGCGCCGCACGCAGCCGAGCTGGACGCGGCGATCGCGCGCTGGCGCGAGCTGCCCAGCGACGACGGCGCGAGCTTCGACAAGGAAGTGGTGATCGACGCCTCCGCCATCTCGCCACAGGTGACCTGGGGCACGAATCCCGGCATGGTGCGCGCCGTCACCGAGCGCGTGCCCTCACCGGAGGAGTTCGACAGCCCCGCCGATCGCGAGGCGACCGAGCGCGCGCTCGCCTACATGGCCCTCGAGCCCGGAACGCCGATCGATGAGATCGCCGTCGACCGCGTGTTCATCGGCTCGTGCACCAACTCTCGCATCGGCGACCTGCGCGCCGCCGCCGAGGTGATCGCCGGGCGCACCGTCGCGCCGAGCGTCAGCGCGATGGTCGTGCCGGGATCCCAGCAGGTCAAGGCGCAGGCCGAGGCCGAGGGGCTCGATCGGATCTTCCGCGACGCCGGCTTCGACTGGCGCGTAGCCGGCTGCTCGATGTGCCTCGGCATGAACCCCGACATCCTGGCCCCGGGCGAGCGCTGCGCGTCGACGTCCAACCGCAACTTCGAGGGTCGCCAGGGACGCGGCGGGCGCACGCACCTCGTGTCCCCGCAGATGGCCGCCGCCGCCGCCATCGAGGGCCGTTTCGTCGACATCCGGACGTGGTCCTGATGGAGGCCGTCGAGACCATAGTGGGAGCCGTCAGCCACCTGGACCGCTCCGACGTGGACACCGACCAGATCATGCCCAAGCAGTTCCTCAAGCGCGTCGAGCGCTCGGGCTTCGGCGAGTTCCTGTTCTACGACTGGGCGAAGGAGCCCGGCTGGGACCTCCCGGCCAACCCGATCCTCGTCGCCGGCGAGAACTTCGGCTGCGGCTCCTCGCGCGAGCACGCGCCGTGGGGCCTCCAGGACTACGGCTTTCGGGCAATCGTCGCACCGTCGTTCGCCGACATCTTCTACTCCAACTGCACCAAGATCGGGCTGCTGCCGGTAGTGCTCGACGTCGAGGACTGTCGCGCGCTCGCCCGGGCCGGCGAGGGCGAGATAGATCTCGGCGAGCAGGAGGTGCGCTTCGCCGGGCGCGAGGTCGCATTCGAGATCGACCACGAGATCAAGCATCGGCTGCTCGGCGGGCTCGACGACATAGCGCTCACCCTCCAACAGGCCGATGCGATCTCGGCGTTCGAGCACGAGCGCCACGGCGGTCGTTGGGCGGGGGGTTGGGCGGGCCCCGTCACAACGGCGCTCTAGGCTCGAGCCGATGTCCCATCGCATAGTCACGCTCCCCGGCGACGGGATCGGGCCCGAGATCATGGCCCCGACGCTCGAGCTGCTTCGTGCCGTCGGCGACTTCGAGTTCGAGGAGCACCTGTTCGGCGGGGCCTCGATCGACGCGCACGGTGTGCCCCTGACCGACGAGGTGCTCGACGCCTGCCGGCGCTCGGACGCCGTCCTGCTGGCCGCCGTCGGCGGACCGCGCTGGGACACGACCGACCCCGACCGCCCGCGTCCCGAGCAGGGCCTGCTCGGCCTGCGCAAGGGGCTCGGCCTCTACGCCAACCTGCGCCCGGTCAAGCCGCTGCCCGCGCTCTACGACGCATCGCCGCTGCGGCGCGAGCGGATCGAGGGAACCGACATGCTCGTCGTGCGCGAGCTCACCGGCGGCATCTACTTCGGGGAGAAGACGCGCACGGCCACCTCGGCGAGCGACATCTGCTCCTACACGACCGCAGAGATCGAGCGGATCGCCCGCACGGCCTTCGGCGCGGCGCGGGCAAAGGTGACGAGCGTCGACAAGGCGAACGTGCTCGAGACCTCACGCCTGTGGCGCGAGGTCGTGAGCGAAGTTCACTCGCGGGAGTTCCCGGGCATCGCACTCGAGCACGTGCTCGTCGACAACGCCGCGATGCAGCTCGTTTCCTCGCCGCGCGATTTCGACGTGATCCTCACCGAGAACATGTTCGGCGACATCCTCTCCGACGAGGCGGCCATGCTGACCGGCTCGATCGGGATGCTCCCGAGCGCGTCGCTCGGCGGCGAGAGTGCTTCGGGCGACGCGGCCGGCGATGGGCGCGGCCCCGGCCTGTTCGAGCCCGTGCACGGCTCGGCGCCGGACATCGCCGGTCGCGCCATCGCCAATCCGCTGGCGATGTTCCTCTCCGCCGCCATGCTGCTGCGGCACGGGCTCGAATTGGAAAGCGAGGCCGCGGCTGTAGAATCGGCCGTGCAGCGCGCGCTCGACGCCGGCCTGCGGACCCCCGACCTGGGCGGGGACGCGGGGACGGCGCAGGCGACGAGGGCAGTGCTCGACAACATCGAATAGGAGCGCAACGAACGTGGATCCCACCGACCTCATCTGGATGAACGGCGAATTCGTCGCCTGGGAGGACGCCAAGATCCACGTCCTGACGCATGGCCTGCACTACGGCACCGGCGTGTTCGACAGCATGCGCTGCTACGACAGCGAGCTCGGGCCGGCGGTGTTCCGCAACGCCGAGCACATCGAGCGCCTATTGCGCTCCGCCGAGCTCTACTACATGCCGGTGCCCTACACGGCGGAGCAGCTGCGTGCCGCGACGCTCGAGCTTGTCGCGCGCAACGGCCTACGCTCCTGCTACATCCGCCCGATCGTCAACCGCGGCTACGGGCAGATGGGGCTCAACCCGCTCGAGGCTCCCGTCGACGTGACGATCGCCTGCTGGCAGTGGGGCTCCTACCTCGGCGAGGAGGGCAAGCGAAACGGCGTGCGCGCGAAGGTCTCCTCCTGGCGGCGCATCAGCCCCGAGTCGCTGATCCCGCACGCCAAGGCCTCCGGGCAGTACCTCAACAGCGTGCTCGCGAAGGTCGAGTCGCTGAAGGCCGGCTACGAAGAGGCCATCCTGCTCGACGACCATGGCCATGTCTGCGAGGGCACCGGCGAGAACGTCTACATCGTTCGCGACGGCGAGATCGCTACGCCCGGACAGCACAACTCGATCCTCGACGGAATCACGCGCCGCTCGTTGATCCAGATCGCGCGGGATCTCGGCTACACCGTCGTCGAGCGCGACATCGCCCGCGCCGAGATGTACCTGGCCGACGAGATGTTCCTGTCGGGGACCGCCGCCGAGCTCGTGCCGGTGAGAGAAATCGACGACCACGTCGTCGGAGCCGGCCATCCGGGTGAGATCACGAGCGTGCTCGCAGCGGCCTTCGACGACGCCATCCACGGACGCAGCGAGCGCTACCGCGAGTGGCTCGACGTGGTGCACGCCCCGGCGCTGCAGACACCGACGGGCGACGGCACGGCGCCCGACGCGCAGACGACCACAGCGGGCTAGGCCGGTGGCCGACATACAGCTATACGACGCCACCCTGCGCGACGGCATGGGGGGAGGCGGACTGAGCCTGACGGCCGACGAGAAGGTCCGGATCGTCCATGCGCTGGACGAGCTCGGCGTCGACATGATCGAGGCCGGCTTCCCGTCGTCGAACCCGAAGGAGCAGGAGCTGTTCGGGCTGCTCGCCGGGGAGAGGCTCGGCAGCGCCGAGGTGGTCGCCTTCGGCATGACCCGTCGTCGCGAGGTCGTGGCCGAGAAGGACGAGGGGCTGCGGATCCTCGCCGAGTCCTTCGCGCCGGTCTGCACGATCGTCGGCAAGGCATCGGTGCTGCACGTCGAGAAGGTCGTGAGGGTCTCCCGCGAGGAGAACCTCGCGATGATCGCCGACTCGGTCGCGTTCCTGGTCGGTGCGGGCAAGCGCGTGCTGCTCGACGCCGAGCACTTCTTCGACGGCTTCGCGCTCGATCCCGGCTACTCGCTGGACTGCCTGCGCGCGGCCGAGGGCGCCGGTGCCGAGCGCGTCGTGCTGTGCGACACCAACGGCGGCTCGCTGCCCCCGCAGATCCGCACGGCCTTCGCCGTCGTGCGCGAAGCGCTGCCGGGCGTCGCCCTCGGCATCCACACCCACGACGACTCCGGCTGCGCGGTCGCGAACACCCTGACCGCCGTCGAAGCCGGAGCCACGCAGGTCCAGGGGACCGTCAACGGCATCGGCGAGCGCACCGGCAACGCCAACCTGATCACGATCATCGCCGACCTGCAGCTGAAGATGGGCGTCGAGCTGCTGGCGCCCGAGCGTCTCGCACGCCTGACCGAGACCGCCCACTTCCTCGACGAGCTGCTCAACCGCTCGCCCGACCCGGCACAGCCGTACGTCGGCAAGAACGCATTCGCGCACAAGGCGGGGCTGCACGCGGCGGGCGTACGCGCAGACTCACAGACGTT
>JAOPZB010000255.1 GCA_025964355.1 Solirubrobacterales bacterium
TACTCGAACGCCAAGCGGGTGCGCGCGACGCTCGAGGTGCTCGCGAAGGTCTTCATGTTCCGCTCCTGCACCGGCCCCGAGCCGGGGCGGCGCAGCGGCAGCCCGTGCCTGGACTACTACATCAAGCGCTGCGAGGCCCCGTGCGTCGGCTACGTCTCCAGGGAGGACTACCGCAAGAGCATCGACGGCGTGATGGACTTCCTCTCCGGCCGCTTCTCGGCGATCGAGCGCGACCTCGACGGCCGCATGCGCGAGGCCGCGGCCCATGAGCAGTTCGAGCAGGCGACGCTCGAGCGCAACCGGCTGCGCGCCGTGCGCTCGCTGCTGGAGCGCAGGCGCGTGGCGAACGAGTCGGTCGGCACCTTCGACGCGGTCGCCGTGGCGGTCGACGGGCGCGACGCCAACGCTCAGGTCTTCCAGGTGCGCGACGGCGTCCTCTCCGACCGCCAGTCCTTCTACCTGTCCAACGAGACCGAGCGCGACCTGGCCGAGGTGGCGGAGGAGTTCATGCTCCAGTACTACGGCGGGCACATCTCGATACCGGCGCTGCTCGTCGTGCAGCGGGAGCTCGGCGGACGGCGCGCGTTGAGCGACGCGCTGGCGAGCCGGCGCGACGGACCGGTCGAGCTGCGCGCCGCCGAGCGCGGCGAGAAGCGCCGCATCCTCGAGCTCGCCGAGCGCAACGCACGCCTGGCGCTCGACCAGGAGCGCCTGCGCGCCGAGCGGCGGCGCCAGAGCCGGGTCGAGGCGCTCGAGGGTCTGCAGCGGGCGCTGCACCTCGACGTGCCGCCGGTGCGGATCGAGTGCTTTGACATCTCCAACCTGGGAGGAACGCACACCGTCGCCTCGATGGTCGTGTTCGAGGGCGGCGCCCCCAAGAAGTCCGACTACCGGCGCTTCACGATCCGCAGCGCCGAGGGCTCCTCCGACGACTATGCGGCGATGGCGGAGGTGCTCGCCCGGCGTTTCGCCCAGTGGGAGCGTCAGGCCGACATCTCGCCCCATGACGCCGCCTACGACGCGAGCTTCGCCTCGCTGCCCAACGTGGTGGTGATCGACGGCGGCAAGGGTCAGCTCGCCGCCGGTCTCGGACCGCTGCGCGGCTTTCGCGAGCGCGGCGTCGCGGTCGTCTCGCTGGCCAAGCGCATCGAGGAGCTGTTCCTGCCGGGACGCCGCGCCCCGCTGGTGCTCGACCACTCGACGCCGGAGCTGCAGCTGCTGCAGCGCGTTCGCGACGAGGCGCATCGCTTCGCCGTCACCCATCACCGCACCCGTCGCGACAAAGCGATGACCAGCTCGATCCTCGATGAGCTTCCCGGCGTCGGGGCCGCGCGCAAGCGCGCCCTGCTCGCCCATTTCGGCTCACCCGAGGCGATCGTCGGGGCGTCGCGCGAGGAGCTCCAGGCCGTGCCCGGCCTGCCGCCGAAGGTCGGCAGAGAGCTCCACGGCCATCTGCACCGCGCCGGCTGATGCCCCGCCGGCGCAGTCTTCGCCGCTCGTCCGGCGAGCACGCCACAATCCAGACGATGGCGGTCATAAGGCCTCTGCGCCCGCTGCGTGCCGCCGCCGGCAAGTCCGAGCGGCCGGTGATCGAGTCGCGGCTGCAGGACTTCGTGGTGATCACCGGATTCTCCGGTGCCGGCAAGTCGACCGCGATGAACGTGTTCGAGGACGCCGGATACTTCTGCGTGGACAACCTCCCGCCGGAGATGATCCGCTCGCTCGTCGAGCTGTTCGTGCACAAGGGCTCCAAGGTGGAGCGCGCCGCCGTCGTCTCAGACGTGCGCGGAGGGGTCTACTTCGAGGCGCTGCGGGCGGTCGTCGACGACCTGGACGCGCTCGGCCTGAGTCACCACGTGCTGTTCCTCGACGCGGCCGAGCAGGCGCTCGTGACGCGCTACAAGGAGACCCGCCGCCGCCATCCGCTGGCGCCGGAGGGCAGCGTCGCGGCCGGGGTCGCGGCCGAGCGGGCGCTGCTGGAGCCGCTGCGCAGCCGTGCCGACCTGGTCATCGACACGACCGCCATGTCGGCCGCGATGCTCCGCAGCAAGATCGCCGAGGAGTTCCTGCCGCGCAAGACGACCGGCCGTCTCGCGCTCACGTTCATGAGCTTCGGCTTCAAGCATGGCCCGCCGCGCGAGGAGGATCTCGCGGTCGACGTGCGCTTCCTGGCCAATCCGCACTACGAGCCCGAGCTGCGCGAGCTGACCGGCCTCGATCGGCGCGTGATCGACTACATCGCCCGCGACGGCCGCCTGGACGAGTTCTACGGCCGCCTGCACCCGCTGCTCGACTTCCTGCTGCCCCAGTATGTGGCGGAGGGCAAGGCGCATCTCGTGATCGCGATCGGCTGCACCGGCGGGCGTCATCGCTCCGTCGCGATCGCCGAGCACCTCGCCGCGCGCTACCGCGACCACGACGCCCTCGACGTGGCCGTGGCGCATCGCGACATCGACAAGCCGCCTCGCAGCGCATGAGGCGCTGATAGCCTCCCCGCGGCACGCCGGGCGACGGACCGATCGGCCATCGGATGAGATGTCCGATCGGCCATGACTCCCGACCCCGGCATCGTTCATTTTCGCTTCAGGAGGACTGAATGCCAGTACGCGTGGGGATCAACGGATTCGGCCGGATCGGCCGGAACGTCTACCGCGCCGCCAAGGCCAGAGGTGAGGCGCTCGGTGCCGAGATCGAGTGGGTCGCCGTCAACGACCTGACGGACTCGCGGACGCTCGCGCACCTGCTCGCCTACGACTCGATCCTCGGTCCCTATCCGGGCACCGTGAAGGCACGCGGCGAGGGCGCCCTGGACGTCGACGGCGAGGAGCTCAAGGTGCTCGCCGAGCGGGACCCCGGCGCGCTGCCCTGGGGCGAGCTCGGCGTCGACGTGGTGATCGAGTCCACCGGGCTCTTCACCGATCGCGACAGCGCCGCCAAGCATCTCGGAGACGGCGCCCGCAAGGTGATCATCTCAGCGCCCGCCACCAACCCCGACGTCACCGTCGTGCTCGGCGTCAACTTCGACGAGGTCTATGACCGTGACGCGCACGACGTGATCTCCAACGCCTCCTGCACCACCAACTGCCTCGCCCCGGTGGCCAAGGTCGTCAACGACACCGTCGGGATCCGCCACGGCCTGATGACGACCATCCACGCCTACACCGCCGACCAGCGGCTGCAGGACCTGCCACACAGCGACCTGCGCCGCGCACGGGCCGCCGCGATCAACCTGATTCCCGCCTCGACCGGCGCCGCCAAGGCGATCGGCCTGGTGATCCCCGCCCTGCAGGGCAAGCTCGGCGGCTTCGCCGTGCGGGCGCCCGTGCCGACCGGGTCGGTTGTCGACCTGACGGTCGAGTGCGAGCGCGAGACGACCGTGGAGGAGGTCAACGCGGCACTGAGCGCCGCGGCCCAGAGCGGCCCGATGGAGGGGATCCTGCAGTACACCGAAGATCCGATCGTCTCGAGCGACATCATCAAGTCGCCGTTCTCCTCGATCGTCGATTCGCAGCTGACCGCCGTGATGGACGGCACGATGCTCAAGGTGGTCGCCTGGTATGACAACGAGTGGGGCTACTCCAACCGCATCGTGGATCTGGTGCAGAGGGTCCTGTGACGTGGGGCCGGGCCGGCGGCGGATGGCCGGCGGAGCCTGACGGGCTCCCGGCCCGTCCGCAAACACGGTGAAGGAGCGCGACGCGATGGGGGCCGGCAAATGAGGAGCATCGACGAGCTTGACGTAAAGGGGCGGCGTGTGCTCGTGCGGGTCGACTTCAACGTGCCGCTCGCGCAGGACGCGGACGGCGCGCTGGTGGTCGCCGACGACACGCGCCTCGTCGCGGCGCTGACGACGATCGAGGAGCTGCGCGCGCGGGGGGCGCGGCTGGTGCTGGTCTCGCATCTCGGCCGGCCGGAGGGCCGGCGCGTGCAGCGCCTCTCCATGGCGCCGGTCGCCGCGCGCCTGCGCGAGCTGACGCGCTCGCAGGTCACCCTCGCGCCCGCCGTCGTCGGGGAGGAGGTCTCTGAGCTCGCCGAGCAACTGCGCGACGGGGAGATCCTGCTGCTCGAGAACGTCCGCTTCGAGGGGGGGGAGGAGCGCAACGACCCCGAGCTCGCCCGTGCGCTCGCCGAGCTGGCGGAGCTCTACGTCGACGACGCGTTCGGCGCGGCCCACCGCGCGCATGCCAGCACCGAGGGGGTCGCGCACCTGCTCCCGAGCGCCGCCGGGCGGCTGCTGGAACGCGAGGTGCGGACGCTCGCCGGGATCCTCGAGCATCCCCGCCATCCCCTCGTCGCGATCATCGGCGGAGCCAAGGTCGCCGACAAGATCGCCGTGATCGATCGCTTCCTCGAGCTCGCCGACATGCTGATGATCGGCGGTGCCATGTGCTTCCCGTTCCTCTGCGCGCAGGGTCACGCCGTAGGCGAGTCGCTGTGCGACGAGCAGGACACCGAGCACGCCCGCCGCGCGCTCGCCAAGGCGTCGGAGCGCAGGCCCGGCGGCGCCTACGCCCGCGTGCAGCTGCCCGTCGACCTGGTGATCGGCGACCGGCTGGCCGAGGACGCGGCGCATCGTGTGCTCGACGGAGTCGACGTGCCCGACGGCTGGATGGGGCTGGACATCGGCCCGAAGACCGCCGAGCGCTACGGCCAAGAGATCGCGCGCGCGGGCACGATCTTCTGGAACGGCCCGATGGGCGCGTTCGAGCTCGCGCCGTTCGCCGCGGGAACGCGCGCGATCGCCGAGGCGGTCGCCGCCGCGGACGCGCTGACGGTGGTCGGGGGCGGAGACTCCGCGGCCGCCCTCGCGCAGTTCGGCCTGGAGGGCACGGTCGATCACCTCTCCACCGGCGGCGGCGCGACGCTCGAGCTGGTCGAGGGCAATGTCCTGCCCGGGGTGCAGGCGCTGGAAGGCGCCGGGGCCGCGCAGCGATGACCCGCACGCCGCTCATCGCCGGCAACTGGAAGATGTACAAGACCGAGCGCCAGGCCGAGGAATACATCCAGGCGCTGCTGCCCCGCGTCTCGGCGGTGAACGGGGTGGACGTGGCCATCTGCGTCCCGTTCACCGACCTGCGCGCGATGGTCGACAGCGCGCGGGGATCGCGCGTGGAGGTGTACGCGCAGAACATGCACCACGAGCCCGAGGGCCCCTTCACCGGGGAGGTGTCGGCGCCGATGCTCAGCGAGCTGGACGTGCGCGGCGTCGTGCTCGGCCACTCCGAGCGCAGGGCGCTGTTCGGAGAGACCGACAAGGCGCTCGCCCTCAAGGTGCCGGTCGCGCTCGCGGCCGGGATGGTGCCGATCCTGTGCGTCGGGGAGACCGAGGAGGAGCGCGACGGCGACGAAACGGACCGCAAGCTGCGCCAGCAGATCCGCGACGACCTCGCCGCGGTGCCGGGCGAGCGGCTCGCCGATGTCGTCATCGCCTACGAGCCGATCTGGGCGATCGGGACGGGGCGCGTCGCCAGTCCCGAGCAGGCCCAGGAGGCGATCGCGTTCATCCGGGCTCTCGTCGGCGATCGCGACAGCGAGGCGGCGCAGGGCACGAGGATCCTCTACGGCGGGTCGGTGAAGCCCGACAACGCCGCCGAGCTGCTCGCTCTGGCGGACGTCGACGGGGCGCTCGTCGGCGGGGCCTCGCTGCAGGCGGAGTCGTTCGCCCAGATCGTCGCCGCTGCAACGCCGTGACGCTGCCCGCCGGCGCGGCCAGCCTGCCGGCGGCGAGCGCCTGCCTGATCGTGCTCGACGGCTGGGGCCTGGCCGAGCCGGGGCCCGGCAACGCCGTCTCGCTGGCGCGCACCCCGCTCTTCGACGAGCTCTGGACGGCCTACCCGCACACCACGCTCGCGGCCAGCGGGCGCGCGGTGGGGCTTCCCGACGGCCAGATGGGGAACAGCGAGGTCGGGCACCTCAATCTCGGCGCCGGGGCGGTCATCCGTCAGGATCTCGTGCGCATCGACGACGCGATCGCCGACGGCTCGCTCGCCCGCAACGAGGTGCTGCGAGCCGCGTTGACCGCGGCCGGGCGCGTGCACCTGCTCGGGCTCGTCTCAGATGGCGGCGTGCACTCGTCGCTGGAGCATCTGCGGGCGCTCGTGGAGCTCGGCGAGGCGCTCGCCGTCGAGGACCTCGTCGTGCACGCGTTCACCGACGGCCGCGACACGCTCCCGCATGCCGGTGCCGGATATCTCGCCGCCGTGGATGGCATGAGCGCAGCGCGCGTCGGGTCGGTGATCGGTCGCTACTGGGCGATGGACCGCGACCGCCGCTGGGATCGCACGCAGCGCGCCTACGACCTGCTCGTGCACGGGCGCGCGCCGCACCACGCCGCCAGCGGCGAGCAGGCCGTGGCGGACGCATACGAGCGCGGCGAGACCGACGAGTTCATCGAGCCGACGCTCGTCGGCGACGAGGCTCGCATACGGCCGGGCGACAGCGTCATCGCCTTCAACTTCAGGCCCGACCGCATGCGCCAGCTGACCCGCGCGCTGGCCGAGCCCGGCTTCGGCGACGGGGGAGAGGACCTGCCCGGGTGGAGCGGGCGGGGTGCCGGCGCGCCCGTCGCGCGCTACGCGACGCTGACCCGCTATGAGGAGGGCTGGCCGTATCCGGTCGCCTTCTCGCCCGAGCGTCCCGCCAGCACGCTGTCGACCGTGCTCGCCGGCGCCGGCGCCTCCCAGCTGCACGTCGCCGAGACGGAGAAGTACGCGCACGTGACCTACTTCTTCAACGGCGGCGAGGAGACGCCGCTGAGCGGCGAGCGCCGGGAGCTGGTCGCCTCGCCGCGGGACGTGCCGACCTACGACCACAAGCCCGAGATGAGCGCGCATGAGGCGGCCGGCGCCTTCGTGCGCGCCTGGCGTGAGGACGTGGGGGCTGGGCTTCGTTTCGGGATAATCAACTTCGCAAACGCCGACATGGTCGGGCACACGGGCGTGATCGAGGCCGCGGTGAAGGCGGTCGAGACCGTCGACGAAAGCCTGGGCGAGGTCGTCGTGGCCGTGCACGCGGCCGGCGGCGTGTGCGTCGTGACCGCCGATCACGGCAACGCCGACCACATGCTCGAGCCAGACGGCAGCCCCAACACCGCGCACTCGCTGAACCCCGTGCCGCTGATCCTCACGAGCTCCAGCGCGCGACTGCGCGACGGCGGCATCCTGGCGGACGTCGCGCCGACGGTGCTCGAGGCGATGGGGATCGAGCAGCCGGCGCAGATGACCGGACGGTCGTTGATCGACCATGGCTAGCCGGCTATCCAAAGGCCTGCTCGGCGGCTTCTTCATCGGCGCCGGCATCAACCACTTCGTGATCCCGCGCGCCTACGAGAAGATCGTGCCGCCGCGGCTGAAAGCCCGAGCCGGACGCGTCGTCCAGGTCAGCGGCGTGGCGGAGATCGCCGGCGGCGTCGCCGTGCTGCTGCCGTCCACGCGCCGCGCGGCCGGCGTCTGGCTGGTCGGGTTGCTGGCGGCCGTCTTCCCGGCCAACCTCTACATGGCGCGGACGCCCGAGCGCTTCCGGCGGATCCCCGGCTGGGCCCTCTACGCACGCCTGCCACTGCAGCCGCTGATGATGTGGTGGGCCTGGAGGGCGACCCGTCGATGACCGGCATGTTTCGGGCTGCTCGACCGGACGCTGCTATGTTCGGCTGAGAGGAAGCTGGATCAGGATTGTCATGTCGACCGCGACCGCCGTCAAGATCTCACCCTCCGAACAGGAGGCACTCAGCGAGGGGGAGCTCCGCGCCTGGCGCGGGCTGCTTCGAGCCTACGGCTGCCTCGCCAAGCGGCTTGACACCGAGCTCGAGCAGGCGCACCGGCTGCCGATGAGCTCATATGAGGTCCTCCACCACGTCCAGGAAGCCAGCGGCGGGCGCATGCGGATGTGTGACCTCGCCGAGCAGGCGCAGCTCTCACGCAGCGGCCTGACGCGCCTGGTCGACCGTCTCGAGCGGGAGGGCCTGCTCGAGCGCTGTTCCTGCACTCACGATGCCCGTGGCTCCTATGCGTGCATGACGACGTCAGGCGCCCGGCGCCTGGAAGAAGCGCGCGTGACGCATCTGGCGGTGGTGCGCGAGCACTTCTTCTCGCACTTCTCCGAGCTCGAGCTCGGCGCGCTCGCGGACATGTGGGAGCGCATCGCTCCCTGCAACGGCTGCTGAGCACGCCCTC
>JAOPZB010000013.1 GCA_025964355.1 Solirubrobacterales bacterium
AGTGACCGACATAGACGCCGCCGAGGAAGAGGAAGGCCCACGCGACGCCGAGCGCCAGCAGCGTCCGATCGCGCAGGATCAACTCCTCGGGCGCCTGGCCGGCGCCGGCCCCGACGAGCGACGCATAGCGGGCCAGCCACAGCAGGACGGGCACCACCGAGAGGGCATACCAGGCCACGTGGGCGGGCCGTGTGAAGGCCCACGAGACGTATGCGATCCCGCCGATCGCCGCGGCGGCGACCAGCGTCAGGCGCAGGCCGAGCGTCGAGTAGTGCTCGAGCGTCGCCCGCGCCGGTCCGCTGCCGACGTGCTCGCGGAGCTCCGCGTAGCGCTTCGCGGCGACGAGAAAGACGGCGCACGACGCCGTCACGATCAAGAACCAGCGCGACAGGTAGATGTCGGTCGCGGCCCCGCCGGCGAGCGCGCGCAGCACGAATCCGCCGGCGATCGCGAGGATGTCGGCCACGATCACCCGTCGCCACCACAGCGAGTAGCTGGCCGTGAGCAGCAGATAGGCGAGGGCGACAGCGGCGAGGGCCGGCGCTATCGCGGTTGCCGCCACGAGGCCGATCAACGCGAAGGCGGCGGCGAAGATGAGCGCGGCGCGAGGGGACAGTTCGCCGGCGGCTACGGGGCGACTGCGCTTGCGCGGATGCAGCCGATCCTGCTCGCGGTCGCGAACGTCGTTGACGAGATATGTAGCGCTCGACACCAGGCAGAGCACCGCGAACGCCCCCGCGACCTGGGCCGCGACGAGCGGGCGGTCTATCAGCCCGGCCGCGCACGGCGCCGCGAGCACGAGCAGGTTCTTGGTCCACTGGCGCGGGCGACACGCCCGCAGCAGCACGCGCGCCGACGGGCGAGTCGCCTGGGCGGCCTCGCCTGGTGCCACCAGCCGCGGCCGTGCCGGGGGGTGCTGAAGTGCGCGTAGCTCAATTGCCTCATCGCTGGCAACTGCCTCGACCGGGTGAATGGTAAACCTCCGTTAAACGGCTTGGGACAGGCAAAAAACGGCGCTGTCGACGTGTGGAGAAGCATTCCACACGCGCCTCCCGATTCCGCCCATACTCTACCTGTCCTGCAGTGAGATTCCTCTTAGTGAGAATCCGCTCACGCGAGCGGCCTTGCCGAGGATGCTGGCCGCGGCCGCCGTAAAGTCACAGGATGGAGTTCGGGACAGCGACCCATCCTGCCCACGCGGGCGCGGGCAGACGGCGGGCGCGACGGGAAGTCGCTGGCCTCGGACGGCTGCGCAGGGTGGCGCTCGTCGCAGCCCTCGTCGCGCTGATCCCGGCGGCCTTCTCCTATCTCAAAACGATCAACGCACCGTCGAACTCGAGCACCGGGATCCGGACAGTGGAGTGGCTCCGCGATCACGGGGCCGCCGGCCTCGTCGCGCAGGTCGAGTCGATCTACTACAGCTTCACCGCGCCCGGCAAGGGTGGGGCGACCCTGCATGCGCTGCCTCGGATCGGCTACGGAGCGACCGGCGCAGCCGGCACCCGGACGGGACTACAGGGCGGCGGCGCCGCCAGTGAATACCGGCCCTCGCGGGTCGCACCGATCCTTCGCCCCGCCCTGCCAGGGGAGGGCGTCTGGCATGCCACGCGACCAGGACTCGAATCCTCGCCGCCCGTGCTCGTCACGACCTATCGCGACCAGCCCGAATACCCGCGCGTCCTGGCCGGGGTCGCCTGGATCAACACCAAACGCACCAAGCTGACGCTCAATCCGGGGCGCCTAGAGCCATCCGTGGAATTGCCTCGAGGCTCGATGGACGTGCCGACGTCACAGCGCGGCGGGCTGCTCGCGACCTTCAACAGCGGCTTCAAGCTGAGCGACTCGCGCGGCGGATTCGTCCTCAACGGTCACACCTACGCGAGGATGCAGGACGGCCAGGCGACGCTCGTCGGGTACAACGACGGGCACGTCGACGTGGTCGACTGGAGCTACGGCTCGGCGGCCCCAGCGTCAGTCTCCTTCGCCCGCCAGAACCTGCCGCTGATCGTCAACGAAGGACGCCCCAACTCGAATCTCGCAAACGGCGAATGGGGGGCCACCGTGGGCGCTGCGGTCCTCGTCTGGCGATCGGGGGTCGGCGTGGACAGCCACGGCAACCTGATCTATGTGGCCGGCGAAGACCAGTCGGCCGAAAGCCTCGCCAAGGCGCTCATCCACGCCGGCGCCGTCCGCGCGATGGAGTTGGACATCAACTCCTACTGGGTGAGCTTCATCACCTACGCGGCTCCGGGCGCCGAAGGGGCGAAGAACCTGCTGCCGTCCATGAGCCGCTCCTCCGGCCGCTACCAGGAACCGGACGACCGGGACTTCTTCGCGCTCTACTCGCGCTGAGCGCAGAGCCCAACGAACGGCGCCGCCGGCGCTCGCGCGCGAGCTCCCACGACGATCTCCCGAGTGCCTGCCGGCTCGCCGTCGAGCATCGGCTAGCCTGGAGGACATGGGGCTGTTTGGACGGAGCAAGACGACGATGGTCGAGCCGGGAGCCGCGCTCCCCGGCCGGGCCCAGGAGATCAACGTGGCGCCGCGCCATGCGGTTCTCGGGACGCCGTTGAAGGGACCATTCCCCGCCGGCGTGGAGACGGCCATCTTCGGGATGGGCTGCTTCTGGGGAGCCGAGCGGATCTTCTGGGAGGCCGACGGCGTCTACACGACCGCGGTCGGCTATGCCGGCGGGCTCACGCCGAACCCGACCTACGAGGAGGTCTGCAGCACGCGTACCGGCCATGCCGAGGTCGTCCTCGTCGCCTTCGACACCGCAGCCACGAGCTACCAGGACATGCTCAAGCTGTTCTGGGAGGGCCACGACCCGACGCAGGGCATGCGCCAGGGCAATGACGTCGGCAGCCAGTACCGGTCGCTCATCCTCTGCAGCGACGAGACCCAGCGCAGCGCCGCCGAGGCCTCGCTCAGCGCCTACCAGCAGGTGCTCTCGGCGGCCGGCCACGGAACGATCACCACCGAAGTGGCCGACGCCGACGCTGCCCATCCCTTCTACTACGCCGAGGACTATCACCAGCAGTACCTCGCGAAGAACCCCGGCGGGTACTGTCCAGACCACAGCACGGGCGTCGCCTGCCCGGTCGGCGTCGGCATCTCTGTCGGGACGGGCTCCAGCTCGGAGTCGAGTGCAGAGCCCCGCGCGACCGGCACCAGCCAGTAGTCGTCACCGGCTGCCGGCAGGTCACCGAGCGGAGCTAGGCCCCGCCTGAGTAGTCGCGGAGCGGCGACCGGCGCGCTGCGGTGCTTCGTCGATCAACGCTCGAGCTGGCCGACCAGGAGGGCGTGTGGTTCGGACACTATGACCTCAACGACTTCCGCTTCCTCGGCGTGAGGCAACGCAAGCTGGCCGAGGAGCGACGCAAGGCGGCGGTACCTGGACGTTGACCTTGGTGCCGTGGTAGAGGTGGTTCTGGTCCTTGCAGGCCCCAGGGAAGAAGAACTGCACGCTGTCACTGCGCACGCCGTTGTAGCTCCCGTAGACGGTCGCGCCACCTACCATGCCGACGGTGCACTTCGGGTCGCTGCTGCTCGTGATCCGGAACTTGATCTTCATGATGTTGCCCGGGTAACCCCACATCATCGCTACGTGCGAGTGGTAGACGAGGTGGTGCAGGACCGACATCAGGATCGTGCCGTGCCCATCCTGCTGGCACATGACCCCCGAGACGGTGTTGGCTTGGAAGTTGGTGTTCCCGTGCGCCTTCGCGAACCACGATTCGCCGCTGTAAGCGCCCGTGTGAAAGCCCCACGGCGGAATCCCGTAGACGGTCCCGATCTGCGCGCAGGAGGTGTGCGCGCTGGCCGAGCCGGTGAACCCGAGCATCGCGAGCACGAGCGTTACGGCCGCTAGCGAAAGCCCCACGCGCAT
>JAOPZB010000055.1 GCA_025964355.1 Solirubrobacterales bacterium
TACTCCCCGCGCTCGATGCGCAGGCTGACACCGCGAAGCGCCGGCACGGAGATGTCACCGAGCCGATAGGTCTTGTGCACGTCGCGAAGGTCGATCACCGGCGCGTCGCCGCGGCCCGGAGTCGACGGCTGCGGCACAAGCTCAAGCGCGGGCCGCGCAAACATGCGGCGCTGCTGGGGCGGCCGCCGGAGCTGATGAAGGTGGTCGCGCATCAGCCGCCAGCCCCAGCGCCCGCAGAGCGCCCGCCGGCTGCGCCGCCGCCGCCGCCGAACCCGCCACCACCGGCTCCGCCGAAACCGCCCGGCCGGGCGCCGGTGGTGCCACCGAGCGTTCCGCTTGATCCGCTGCCGGTGGCCGTAGTTGCCGCCCCCAGGGGAGGCAGGGTCGTTTTGATGACGACCTGCTCGCCGGCGCTCAGCCCGCTGACGATCTGGGTGCGGCTCTGGCCTTTGAGCCCGACGGCCACCTGCTGCTGCGTCTGCTTACCGTTGCGCAGAACGGTGACCGTCGCCATCGGTCCGCTCCCGGTCACGGCCGCGTTGGGCACGGTGACGCCCTGTGCCTGTCCGACGATCACGGCCGCCGAGGCGCTCATGCCCGGCTTCACGCTGGAGTCGTTCTGATCGAGCGTCAGCGTCGCGTTGTAGGAGACGACATTGCTGCTCGTCGACCCGACCGGCGAGATCGCGGTCACGTGAGCGCCCAGCTGCACGCCGGTCAGCGCGTCGGGCGTTACCGTCGCCGCCTGCCCGGGCTTCAACTTGTTGACGTCCGACTGGCTGAAGGCGACCGTCATGGTCATCTTGCTGGTGTTGACGATCTCCGCGAACGACGAGCTCGCACCGGACGACGAGGAGGACGAGGTCGAAGTGCTCGCGCCGCCGAGGCTGCCCGTTCCAGTCCCAGAAGAACCGCCGGCGGAGGATCCCGACGAAGACGAGGCTCCGCTCGTGGCGGACGTGGCCGCGCTGGCGCTCGAGCCGGCGGACACGGAGTTACCCGGGGAGAGACTCGCCAGCGAGGCGATCGTCCCGCTGACCGGCGCGTAGAGCTTCGTGTTGTCGAGCGCCGTCCGCGCGTTGTTCAAGCTTGCCTGCGCGCCGTCGACCGCCGCCTGCGCGGAGGCGACGGTCGCGGCCGAGGAGGTCGTGCTGCTCGAGCTGCTCGTGCCCGAGCTGCTGCCTGACCCTCCGGTCGTCGATCCGGCGCTCGTGGAGGAGCCCGATTCTGCGCTGCTCAGCTGATCCTCGGCGGCCGTAAGACTCTGTTCGGCCTGGTTGAGGGTGAGCTGCGCGCTGGTCTGGTTGAGCGTGGCCAGCAGCTGGCCCTTTTCGACATGCTGGCCGACTTTCACGTAAACGTTTGCGAGCGTCCCGCTCGTCTGGAAGTTCAGGTTGATGTCGGTGGCCGCCGCGACGTTGCCGCTGCCGGTGACCGTCGATTGAACGATCCCCTTTTCGGCGGTGACGATCTGCGTGGAGGTTCGGGCCGAGCTCGCGGGCGGGCCGATCTCGGCGAACGCGAGCACGGCCAGCACGACGCCCAGCGCTGCCAGCAGGTAGAGGTACCACGGGCGGCGTCGGGGCTCAGCCGTGGCGGCCCCGTCCGTGTGATCGGGCTGGTCGAGCCATGACGTCTGCTGAGAGGGAGAGTCGGCTGCGCGATTGATCATGCGATCAATTTGGCGCGCCCACCTGAGCCGCAGCCAAGGGGAAGCTAAGAGATAGGTCAGAGGTTCTGACCGCCGCGGAAGGCTCCGTCAGCCCGCTGCGGGCTTCGTGGCGACGCCCGCACGACCGGCCGTCGCCACCGATCGGCCGGTCCGCGCGCATGGCGCGGCACCTGCGTGGAGCACGGCGGCCGCGCGGTACGCTGAATGGGCGATGTACTGTCGCAGGGACGAGTCAAGGTCATGCTTGTCCTCGGTCTAGCTTTGATCGGGGTGTCCTTGGCGCTGGTCGTGGCGGAGGCGCATCTTTCGAGCGGCGGGGTGATCGGGGCCTTCGCGAGCGCGGCTGGCGTCGGCGGGATCGTGGTCCTCTTGCTCGCAGCCGGGGCCGGCGCGGCCGTCGTGCTTCTCGTGGCGCTCGTCGCCGCGGTCGCTTCGAGCGCCCTGCTGCTGCTGGCCCGGCATGGGCTCATGCGCTCGGTGCGCGCCCGCCCGCGCACCGGCAGGGAGGCGCTCGTGGGGCATGTCGGTGTCGTTCGCTCGGGTGGCGCGTCAGGGGCTCAGGTCTTCCTCGACGGCGCGCTCTGGCGCGCCCAACCGAGCGCGATCCACGATGCAGCCAAGCTGCATGAGGGCGACAGGGTGGTCGTCGAACACGTCAACGGTTTGACCTTGCGGGTGCGCAAGGCCGAGGAATGGGAGCTGAATCCATGATCGTCACAATCGTCGTTGTCGTCGTGGTGGTGCTCCTGCTGTTGGGGCTCACCCTCGCCGGGGCGTCCGTGCGCATCCTGCGCGAGTACGAGCGGGGCGTCGTCTTCAGGCTGGGGCGGTTGCTGGATCAGAAGGGTCCGGGCGTGGTTCTGCTCGTTCCATGGGTCGATCGGATGGTGCGTGTGAGCCTGCGGACGGTTACGCAGCAGATCCCGCCGCAGGAGGTGATCACGCGCGACAACGTGCCGGCCCGTGTCACCGCGGTTACCTACTTCCATGTCGTCGACCCAAACAAATCCGTCGTCGAGGTCCAGGACGTTCTCTCCGCGACGTCGCAGATAGCACAGACCACCCTGCGCTCCGTGCTCGGCAAGGCCGATCTCGACACCCTGCTCGCCGAGCGTGAGCGCCTCAACGAGGACCTGCAGCAGATCATCGACGATCAGACCGAGCCGTGGGGGATCAAGGTCACCGCGGTAGAGATCAAGGACGTCGAAATCCCCGAGGACATGCAACATGCGATCGCCCGTCAGGCCGAGGCCGAGCGTGAGCGTCGGGCCAAGATCATCAACGCCGAAGGCGAGGCCCAGGCGGCCGCCAAGCTCGCCGAGGCCGCCGACGTGATCAGCCGCAATCCGGTGACGATCCAGCTGCGCTATCTGCAGACGCTGCTGGAGATCGGCGGCGAACAGAACTCGACGGTGATCTTCCCGTTGCCGATCGACCTGATCGGACCGCTGATGGAGTCAGTGAACGGGCATCGAGGCGACGCCGCCGGGTCCGCCCCGAAGGGTGCCATCGCTGATGGCATCAAGGCCTCACCCGCCGCGGCTGCCTCGACGCCGCTCGAGAGCTGAGCAGAAATCGGACGGCTCGTCGGCGCGGTCAGTTGGCGAGGATCGTGAAGAAGTCGCGGCTATAGGGAGCAAGCAGCCGGCCTGGGATTCCGAGCTGGCCGGGGACGAGGGGCACCACGGTAGGGCTGCGACCGTGCTCGTACAGGTATCCGGCCACCCACTCCGGGTTGATGTCGAGCTCCACCGCCCGCATGACACCTGCGCCGACCAGTGCCTGCGCGATCATGGCCGGCGAGAGGTGCTCCCCGGCAGCCCAGACCAGCTGGCTGTTGCCGGTGATGCCCAGCGCCGAGCGTGCCACGGCGCTCCCGCCTCCGAGTGTCGCTCCCCAGCAGCTTGCGATGCAGCCTCCGACCGTCGGCGACGCGGCTCCGTGATCCACGAGCAGGTGCAGGTTTTGCAGCACCGAGGCAACAGCGAGCCCACGGGCCGGAACACCTTCGTGCCACGCCCCCACCTGTGTCGTCCCGTTGCGATAGGTCACGATCGAGCCCAGTCCGGCCGTGAGCGGTACCGCAACGCGGCCATTCGCCACGAACCCGACCGAGCCATAGCTCAGCTTGAAGCCACCGTTGAACGCGGCGATGGCCCTGTGGAACTCGTTGGCGCCGATGTGATCGCCATAGGTCCAACCGCCACCTCCGGGTTCTTGAGATCCGGCGTGTAGGGCCAGGTGGGTGACGCCCTGGTCAAAACGCAGCAGCGTCACGCCGGACCGCAGCGCGATCCAAGCGGCGGGCTGACCGCCGATGGTTGCGACCGGCCTCCACTTGCTCCCTGGTTGGCCAGGTCCCTTGACGACCGGAACAGGCGACGCG
>JAOPZB010000004.1 GCA_025964355.1 Solirubrobacterales bacterium
CGCCTCGGTCAGCGTGCTTGGCGAGCGGTGCACGGTGGCGCCCCACGTCTGCATCATCGAGCGGCGGTAGGGCTTCTGGTCGTAGGAGGAGCCCACCATGAAGACCTCGCACTCCAGGCCGAACAGCGAGCAGGCGAAGGCCAGCGAGGAGCCCCACTGCCCGGCTCCGGTCTCGGTCGCGAGGCGCTTGATGCCGGCCTTCGCGTTCTCATAGGCCTGCGGCACGGCCGTGTTCGGCTTGTGCGAGCCGGCCGGAGAGACGCCCTCGTACTTGTAGTAGATGTGCGCGGGCGTATCGAGCTCGCGCTCGAGGCGCCGCGCGCGAAACAGCGGCGTCGGGCGCCACAGCCTGTATGCGTCGCGCACCTCCTCGGGGATGTCGACGTAGGGCTCCGGCGAGACCTCCTGTTCGATCAGCCCCATCGGGAAGATCGGCGTCAGGTCCGGCGGCCCCGCGGGCTCGAGCGTCCCCGGGTGCAGCGGCGGCAGCGGCTCGCCCGGCAACTCGCCGAGCAGGTTCACCCAGCGCGTCGGGATGTCGCGCTCGGCTAGCAGGTACTTCACCGGCTCCTCGCCCATCGCAATCCTCCTCGCCGTTGCCGGGGAACAGCCTACATCCGCCGCGCCCGGCGGCGCTCGGAGCGCGGCGCACAGATTGGCCAGCCAGCCAGTACCATCGAGCGGGCATCCACGGCGGCGACGAGGAGGGTCTTCAGATGGCAACGGTCGGGCGTGACATCGCAAGCGTCGAACTCACCGAGCGCGAGCACTGGGAGGACGGTCCGCCGCTGAGCGTGTTCAAGGAGATGCGCCGCGGCTGCCCCATCCACTGGACCGAGAGCTTCGAAGAGTTTCCCGAGGAGGCGGGCTTCTGGTCGGTGACCACGGCCGAGGACGTCCACACGGTGAGCCGCGACTGGAAGACCTACTCCTCCGAAGCCGGCGGCGTGGTGGCGGCGGCGGCCGGCTTCCCGATCGAGCTCGCGCGAGCGATGTTCATCGGGATGGACCCGCCCAAGCACGACCGCCTGAAGGCGCTGTTCCAGGCCGGCTTCACGCCCAAGCGCATCGCCGACCACGAGGGCGCGATCCGCGAGATCGCGACCGGGGTCCTCGACCGCATCAAGGGCCGGGAGCGCTGCGACCTGGTCACAGACGTCGCCCAGCCGGTCGTCTCGCGGGTGATCGGCAGCTTCATGGGGATCCCCGAGGAGGACGACGCGATCTGGGCGCGCCTGATGAACTCGACGCTCGGGGCGGCGGACCCCGACCTCAACCCGGCCGGCTTCGAGGGCGCAGTGGAGAAAGACGTGCCCGAGATCTTCGAGCGCTGCCGCAAGCTGATCGCAGCCCGCCAGGAGCGCCCCACCGACGATCTGACGACCGTCCTCGTGCAGGCGGAGGTCTATGGCGAGAAGCTCGAGGAGCACGAGATCGTGATGGGCTTCTTCCTGCTCGTCGCCGCCGGCAACGACTCGACGAAGGCGACCTACTGCAGCGGCATGCGCGCGCTCATGGAAGACCCGGAGCAGATGCAGCTCCTGCTCGACGATCCTGCGCTGATCCCCGATGCCGTCGAGGAGGCCCTGCGCATGTTCCCCGCGTTCGCCCACTTCCGGCGCACGGCGACCTGCGACGCCGAGCTTCACGGCCAGAAGATCAAGCAGGGCGACAAGGTCGTCATGTGGTACGTCTCGTCCAACCGCGACGAGACGCGCTACGAGGATCCCGACCGCTTCGACCTGCGCCGCAAGGCCGAGCACCAGGCCTTTGGCGCGGGCGGACGCCACTTCTGCCTCGGGACCGCGCTCGCGCGCCTGGAGCTGAAGGTGCTCTTCGAGGAGACGCTCGCGCGCTACCCGAGGATCGCGCTCGCCGGTTCGCCCGCCCACGCGGAATCGCTGTTCCTCAACCAGCTCAAGACGCTCCCCGTCCGGCTGGCGCCCTAAACGGATCGGTTCGCGCCTGGCGAGCCCCGGGCGACGACGGGCCAAGCGTCAAACCTGCACGATCACCTTGCCGGTGTTAGCGCCGGTGAACAGCATGTTCAACGCGTCCGGCGCCCGCTCGAGCCCCTCGACGACGTGCTCGGAGGACTTGATCCTGCCGGAGGCGAGCCAGCCCGCCATCTCGGCCTGCGCCTGCGGGAAGCGATCGAGGTAGTCGAGGATCAGGAAGCCCTCCATGCGCCCGCGCTTGACGATCAGGTTGCGGTAGTTCGCCGGTCCCGTGGTCGCGCCCCGGTCGTTGTAGGTCGATATCGCCCCGCAGAGCACCACCCGTCCGCGCAGCGCAAGCTGAGCGAGGCAGGCGTCGAGTATCTCGCCACCCACATTGTCGAAGTACAGGTCGATCCCCTCGGGCGCCAGCTCTCGCAGCCGCGCCCCGACGTCCTCGCCCTTGTAGTCGATCGTCGCGTCGAATCCGAGCTCGTCGGCGATCCAACCGCACTTCTCCGGTCCGCCCGCGATCCCGATCACCCTGCTGGCGCCCTTGAGCTTCGCGATCTGGCCGACGGTCGATCCGGTCGCGCCGGCCGCGCCGGATACCACCACCACGTCCCCCTCCTGCACGCGGCCCACGTCGATCAGCCCGAAGTACGCGGTCATGCCGGTGATGCCGAACAGCCCGAGCGCGATCGTTGGCGGCACGCCGTCGGGCAGTCCCTGCATCGAGCGCTCACCCTCGTCGGCGATCACGTAGTCCTGCCAGCCGGTCATGCCGAACAGCAGCTGGCCGGGCGCGTAGCGATCGCTGTTGCTGCGCACCACCTCTGCGATCCCGCCGCCGCGAACGACCTCGTCGATGCCGATCGGGGGGAGGTAGCCGGGTGCGTCGTCCATCCAGGTGCGGATCGTGGGGTCGATCGACAGGAAGCGCACGCGCGCCAGCGCCTCGCCTGCACCGGGCTCGGGTATGTCGCCCTCCTCCACGCGGACGGTCGCGTGGTCCACCATTCCCGACGGACGCTCGGCCAGGACCAGGCGTCGGTTGCGATCTGCCATCTCGATCATCCCCTCCTTCGCGCCTCCGTCCCGAGGGTCGGCGGCTTTGGTTGAGCGCCGGACGACGCGCCCGTCATCTTAGGCCCGCGCGCGTTGCTCTATGGTCCTCGCCGATGCCCGCGAGCGCAGACCGCCTGGACGTGCCGACGGCGGACGGGAGAAGCCTGCGCGCCGAGCTATTCCTGCCCGCCGGCGAGGCACCGCATCCGGGAGTCGTCGTGCTTCACGAGTCGTTCGGGCTGAACGACGACATCCGCCGCATCGCCGCACGCTTCGCGGACGCCGGCTACGCCGCGCTCGCCCCCGACCTCTACTCGCACGGAACGCGGATCGTCTGCCTGAGCCGCGTAATGGTCGACATGCTCAGCGGTGCGGCGGGACGCGAGATCGCCGATGTCCACGCGACCCGCCAGGCGCTCGCCGCCCGCGCCGACGTCGACCCCGAGCGCATCGCCGTCGCCGGCTTCTGCCAGGGGGGCGGCTTCGCGCTCGTCGCCGGCGCCGAGCCAGGCTTCGCCGCCGCCGCCGTCAACTACGGGACCGTGCCCTCGGGCCGCTCGAGCCTGGACGGGCTGTGTCCGGTCGTCGCCAGCTACGGCGGCAGGGATAAGGTCGTCGGCGCCGGCATGGCTCGGCGCCTGGAGCGTCACCTCGAGGCGCTTGGCGTGCCGCACGACGTCAAGACCTACCCGCAGGCCGGGCACTCGTTCTTCTCCCGTGTCGACGGCTGGCAGGGCTGGCTGGCTCGCGTCCCCACGCCGATGGCCGTCGGCTACGACGAGGAGGCCGCCGAGGACGGCTGGCGGCGGATGCTCGCCTTCTTCGACGAGCACGTCCGCGCTCAGGCGAAGTAGAACGGCGGGCGGCTTCGTCGCGGGCGCTCAGGCGAAGTAGAAGACGAGGCCGAGCAGGACGTAGACGGCGATCAGCTGGACACCCTCAAACCACGTCGACTCGCCGTCGGAGGTGAGCGTCACTGTGATCAGCGCCGTGAGCAGCAGAGCCGCGATCTCATAGCCGTTGAAGACGAGCGCCATCGGAGCGGGCCCGACCACGAACGAAAGCAGCACGAGGACGGGCGCCACGAACAGCCCGATCTGGGCGCTCGAGCCGATCGCGATGTTGACGGACAGGTCCATCTTGTCCTTCATCGCCGCGACTACAGCGACCCAGTGCTCGGCCGCGTTGCCGACGATCGCGATGACGAACACACCGATGAAGAACTGGGACAGTCCGACATCGTGGCTTGCCTGCTCGACCGACCCGACGAGCGAGTTGCTTGCCAGCGCGACGAGGGCCGCGGCCCCGACGAGCGTCAGGACAGAGCGGCGCACCGACCAGGCGGACGACGCGAGATCGTCCCCCTCGGGCTTGAACAGGTCGCGGTGGGTCCGCAGCGAGAAGAACAGTCCGGCGAGGTACGTGGCGATCAAGATGAGCGCCACCCCGACCGAGAGATGCTCGAGGTCGTGCCCGAACGACATCCGGCGTGCTGTCACGGCCGGCAGCCCGCCGCCGTGGACGAGTTGGAACACCGCCGGCAGGGCGAGGGCGGCGACGGTGACGAGCAGCATCCCCGACTGTGTCTGAGCCGCCGTGCGGCTGAACGTCTGGCGCGTTCGCCGCCAGCCGCCGGCGAGCATCGCCGCGCCGAGCACGAGCAGCGAGTTGCCGATGACGGAGCCGACGAGCGAGGCCTTGACCACCTCCTGCAGGCCGTCGGCGAGAGCGAACACCGCGATGATCAGCTCGGGCGTGTTGCCGAACGTGACGTTCAGCAGTCCCGCCACGCCCGGCCCCGAGCGCTCGGCGAGCTGCTCCGTCGCGTCGCTCATCAGCGCCGCCGCCGCCACGATGCCCAGCGCCGAGACGAAGAACACCACCGGCGCGGACGTGTCCGCGAGTTCCAGCGCGAGCGCCAGCGGGACGAACACCCCGAGGTAGTAGACGCGCCGCATCGCGGCAGCCTAGAGCCCGCGGCGGGCAGGTCGGATCTTCGCGGGCGTGGGCGCCGCGGCGCTCAGGCGAGGCCCTTCTGGCCGAGCGCCTTAATCGCATCGAGCACGTCGCTGAGTCCGCCCTGGGTCTTCGTGTCCAGCCGGTCGAGGATGATCTGCGTGTCTTCGAACTCTTTGAGCGAGCGAGCATCCGACGCCGCGGATTGCACCCGCTGGCCGACGAGGATGATGCTCAGCAGGACCAGCTGGAGGAACGTCTGCGCGACCCACGAGACGATCAGGATCAGCCCCGGCTTCGTGAAGAACGTCGGCACGTCGCTTTTCGTCAGGACGTTTGCCGCGATCAGGATCGCCGGCAGGCTGACGAGCGCGAGCAGCCCGAACAGATACGCGCAGCTCATGGTTCCCACGCCGGAGGTGATGATCACCGCGAATTTCGCGTTGAAACCCTCGACCTCGCCGACCGCTTTTTTGATCTGCCTGGGGTTGAAGCGCACCACGTCGTCGAAGTGGTTGCGCGTCCTGACTGGTTGGTCGCTCATCTGGGACCGCCTTTCGGATGATGGGGCGTATCGCCCTATTGCCCTGCCTGCACCTCCGGGCCAGGCCGCGTCAGCTCCTCGAGCAGGAGGATGAAGGAGCCGTACGGGCGCCCTGTGACCTGTTGCAGCCCGATCTCGCACGTTCGGTTGCTGCACAGGCAGGCGCCGAACGTGCTGCCGTCGAGTTCCGCGGCGGCCGTCGCAAGCGCCGACGCCGGCAGCTCGGGGTGCAGCAGTCCTCGGTCCCCGGCCATCCCGCAGCAGGTCGTGCCGGCGGGGACCACGACCTCCTCGGCGAGGGCGTCGGCGATTGCCCGCAACTTGTCTGTGAGGCCGAGATGGATCGCCGAGCAGGGAGGGTGCAGGGCAGCCGACTCCGCCCTGCGCTCGACGACAAGCGTTGCAAGCAGCGAGTCGTGTACCCACTCGATCGAGTCCAGGATTCGCACCTGCCCGAGGCGCTCACGGGTCGCCTCGTCGATGTCCGCCCTGACGTCGCTCAGCAGCCCCTGCGTGCACGACGTGGCGTCGACGACGAGCGGCAGCTGGCCGTCTCCCGTCCACCGCAGCACGGCCGCTGCAACCGTGCGGGCCATCAGCTCGTGACCGCGGCGGTAGCCCTTCGAGCTCCACGGCGTCGCGCAGCAGTTGCCGGCGACATCCCGCGGGATCCAGACCGGCTGGCCCGCGCGCGCGGATACGGCGACGAGCGCCTCAGGCAGTGTCGGCCCCGCCGGGCGATCGCGCGGGTTGCCGAAGATGCGGTTGACGCACGCAGGGAAGTAGACGGCCGCGGCGCCGTCGCGCTCGGTTCGGGGCAGCTGCGGACTGGCGGGCGCCGGCACAGCGTCGCTCCACGCGGGCAGGAGCTCGTGGGAAACAGCGCGGCGGGCGAACGTCGTGGCCGCGCGCATCGGCGCGTCCCCGACCGTGCGGCCGGTCCGCAGGGCGGCGCGCGCCCCGCGCTCGACGGCGGCCCAGTGCCGTGCCAGCTCTAGGGCGACCCGTTCGGAGCGCTCGCTGTGCTGTCGGGCACGCAGGTCCTTGATCAGCTTGCCCGTGTCGATGGCGACCGGGCATGCCAGGCCGCAGGTCCCGTCGGCGGCGCACGTCTGGATCGCGTCGTAGTCGTACTGCGCCAGCAGCGCCTGCAGCACCGGCGAGCCCGGCGCCTGGCGGGCCATCTCGCGTCGCAAGACGATCCGCTGGCGGGGGGTGGTGGTCACGTTGCGGCTCGGGCAGACCGGCTCGCAGAACCCGCACTCGATGCACTGCGTCGCGGATTGCTCGATCGGGGGCGTCGACTTGAGATTGCGCAGATGGGCATCCGGATCGTTCGTCAGGACGACGCCCGGGGCGAGGATCCCGTCGGGATCCGCCAGGCGCTTGACGCGCCACATCAGCTCGGTCGCCTTCGGTCCCCACTCGCGCTCGACGTACGGGGCCATGTTGATGCCGGTGCCGTGCTCGGCCTTCAGCGAGCCGTCATAGGTGCCGACGATCAGCTCGACCAGCTCGCGCATGAACGCCTCATAGCGGTCGAGGTCGGCCTGCTCGCCGAAGTTCGGCGTCAGCAGGAAGTGCAGGTTGCCAGCCGAGGCGTGCCCCGCGACGCCCTGCAGAAAGCCATGCTCGCCGAGGAGGCGCTGCAGGTCCTTCGCCGCCTCGCCGACGCGAGCCGGGGGCACGCAGACGTCCTCGATGATCAGCGACACGCCCGGTGCGCGCATCGCGGCGAGCAGACCCTGCATGCCCTCGCGCACGCGCCAGAGCATCTCCACCTCCTCGCGCTCGCGCGTGAAGCGCGGCGGGTCCAGCGGCCGGCGCGAGCTGAGGATCTCGATCGCGGCGGCCTGCGGAGCGTCGAGCTCGGCGGCCTCTTCGGCTCTGAACTCGACGAGCAGCGCCGCCGACTGCGGCGGCAGCTCCTTCCAGCGCTCCGGAGTGCCCGGCATGTTCCAGGCGGCCGCTATCAGTGTCGGCGCGACCATCAGCTCGGTGGCCGTCGCTCCGGCCGCGACGAGCGGCTGCACCGCGTCGACGGCCGTGTCGATGTCCTCGAAGAAGGCGAGCGCGAGCGTCGTGTGCCGCCCCAGCGCGACCGTGTCGAACACCGCCTCGGCGACGAACGCCAGCGTGCCCTCCGAGCCGACGATCAGCCGCCGGAAGATCTCCAGCGGCGTGTCGGCGTCGAGGAACGCGCAAAGGCGATAGCCGGTCGTGTTCTTGATCTCGAACTTGCGCGCCACGCGCTCGGCGAGCTCACGGTCGGAGCGCAGCTCGTCGCGGATCTGTTCGAGGCCGCGGGCGAGGTCCGGCGCCGCCGCCGCGAAGGCCTGCTCGGCGTCCTCGGCGGCCGTGTCGATCACCGCGCCACCCGGCAGCACGAACGTCAGCGAGCACACCGTCTGGTAGGAGTCGGCGACCACGCCGCAGCGCATGCCGCCCGAGTTGTTGGCGATCACGCCGCCCACGCACGCGATGTCGGTGCTCGCCGGGTCAGGGCCGAGCCTGCGCCCGTGGCGGGCGAGCAGCCGGTTGACGTGACCGAGCACCGCGCCCGGCTGGGCTCGCACCTGCGCCCCCCCGTTCTCGACGCGCACCCGCTGCCAGTGGCGCCTGACGTCGAGCAGGATGCCGTCAGTCTGCGACTGTCCGTTCAGGCTCGTCCCGCCCGCCCGAAAGACGATCGGCGTGTGCGTGCGCCGGGCCAGCGACAGCAGCCTGACCACGTCCTGCACGCCGCCCGGAATCGCGACAGCCCTGGGAATCGAGCGATAGGGGCTCGCGTCCGAGGCGTAGCGCACGAGGTCCAGCGCGCGGGCCGCGACCCGCTGCGGCCCGATCGCCGCCTCGAGCTCCCGGCGCAGTGGCTGCGGCGTGCCGGCGGCGACCCAGTCCGGCGCTCGGTCCGGCGCCGGCGCTGCCGTCTCCGGCGCGATGCCGCTGATGTCGGCCGGCAGCAGCGCCACCGTCAGTCGAGCCACATGCCGCTCGCCACCGGCGCCTGCACGAGCCGGGGGCCGTCCTCCACGGCGATCGCCGCGCGCAGCGCCTCGGCGAGCTCCTCGCGCGTGGTCACCTCCTGCGAGGGGACGCCGTACGCCTCGGCCACCGATGCCACGTCGAGGCCGGCGAGGTCGAGGCCCGGCACGCCCTTCGCCTGCTCGAACTCCGCGAACCACTTGAGGATCATGTACTCCTCGTTTCGGAGCACCAGGAAGGTGACCGGAATCCTGTATGCGGCGGCGGTCCACAGCGCCGTGATCCCGTATTGCGCGGAGCCCTCGCCGAGCACGCATACGACCGGACGCTCCGGCTGCGCCAGCTGCACCCCCACGGAGGCCGCGATGCCGAACCCGAGCCCGCCGCTGGAGCTGAAGTAGTAGCTGCCCGGCTGCGACAGCCGCAGGCGGTTGCGCAGGGCGACGGTGCTCGACGGCGTCTCGACGACGGCGATCCCGTCCTGCGGCCAGACGTCAGCGAGCGCCGCCATCGCCGTCGACCCGCTCATCGGTTCCGCCTGCACGGGCTCGCCCGGCAGCGGCCGCGCCTGGGGCGCCGGGCGCTCCGACGGCCCGAGCAGCTCGAACAGCCGGTCGAGCGCGAGCGCCACGTCGCCCACTATCGCCCTGCCCATCGGCGCGCGCGCCGCCTCGTTCGGGTCGCTCGTGATCTGCACCAGCGACGTCCCCTCCGGCAGCAGCGGGCCGGGGATGTAGGGGTAGTAGGGGAAAACCGACGAGCCGACGACGAGCACCAGGTCGTGGCCCTTCAGGGCTTCCGAGAGCGGGCCGATCGCCGGCGGCAGCAGTCCGCGGAAGTTGGCGTGATCCTCCGGGAAGCCCAGGCGACCGCCGCCGGTGGCCGGCGTCGCCCAGACGGGCAGGCGCTGCAGCTCCGCGAGCGCGACCGCCGCCTCCCAGCCGCCGCTCGCATCGATGTCCGGGCCCGCCACCAGCACCGGGCTGCGGGCCTCGTTGAGCAGCTGAGCCAGCTCTTCCAGCGCGAGCGGGTCGGGCATCGCGCGACCCGTCACGGAGCGCGCAAGCGCGCTCCTATCAAGATCATCATCGGCCTTGAGCTCCCAATCGTCCATCGGGATCGACACGAACGCCGGACCGCGCGGAGGGAGCGACGCGTGGTGGATGGCGCGCGCGATCGCCTGCGGCACGTCCTGCGCCCGCGGCGGCTCATGGCTCCACTTCACATACGGCTGCGGGCCGAGCACGGCGTCGCGGTTGACGAGATTGGCCTCCATCGTGATCTGGGCGCGCACCTGCTGACCGGCTGTGATCAGCAGTGGCGACTTGTTGGCCTGCGCGTTGAATATCCCGCCGACCGCGTTGCCGACCCCCGGCGCCGTGTGCAGGTTGACGTGCGCCGGGCGCCCGCTCGCCTGCGCGAACCCGTCGGCCATCCCCACCACCACCAGCTCCTGCAGGCCCAGCACGTAAGAGAAGTCAGCCGGGAAGTCCCGCAGCATCGGCAGCTCGGTCGAGCCGGGGTTGCCGAAGATCCTCGTCATCCCGTGCGCGCGCAGCACATCCAATGTCGCTTCGCGAACTGTCGTCATCGTGCGCTCGATCCTTTCACAGGGGTGCCTGAGCGGCACGCTATTGCAATTGCGCTTGGCGAAGCCGGCATCTGGGTACATCGTCAGACATCCGCTCGCGGCTCACCAGATCTTCACGCGCTGACTCACAGGATCTTCACGAGTCGGCGCGGCGGCGCGGGAACAGTCAGGTCGCTGGGCCCACCTGACCGTTCAGGAAGCGGGGGACATTGAAAGAGCATCGAAGCCATCCACTCGATCAGCAACTGACCCGGCGCACGCTGCTGCGCTATGGAGGATCGCTCGGAGCCGCCGTCGCGGGGATGTCCGGCGGCGGCGCGCTGCTGAAGGCGGCCGCGGCCGCCGGCGCGATCGTCCGCCAGCCCGACAGCCTGCCCGATCCGAGGCGGCCGGCGGGGACCCCCACCGAAGCGCTCCCGTTCGACCACATCGTCGTCGTGATGATGGAGAACCACTCCTTCGACAACCTGCTCGGCGCGCTCGCACACTCCGGCCAGCCCAAAGCGCAGGGCCTCAAATTCAACACCCGGGGCGTCGCTCTGAACAGCAACCCCGGTCCCGAAGGCGCGGTGCGCTCGTTCCCGTTCGCGACCACCGCCCAGGGACCGAACGTCTCGCAGAGCTGGAATGCGACCCACAGGCAGATCGACGGAGGAAAAATGGACGGCTTCGTCAGCTCCGTCGGCGGCGCGGACCAGCCGATGGGCTACTGGACCGAGGAGCTGCTGCCGTTCCCCTACTCGCTCGCTCGTACGTTCTGCGTCGCCAACCGCTGGTTCAGCGCGGCGCCCTGCCAGACCTACCCGAACCGCCGCTTCCTGATGGCCGGCACGGCCTACGGCAACATCTCGACGGACGTCGAAAGCCTCAAAGACCCGCCACCACCCAACGGCACCATCTGGGACCGCCTGCACCACTACGAAATCAGCTGGCGCAACTACTTCACCGATCTGCCCTCCGTCGGGATCATCGGCTCGACCGTCGAAAAGTATCCGCAGAACCTCTCGCCGATCGCGCAGTTCTTCGCCGACTGCGCAGCCGGCAGCCTGCCGTCGGTGAGCCTGGTCGACCCCGAGTTCGGCGTCGCCGGCATAGTCGGCTCGAGCCTTGCCACGCTGCCGGCCCTTCAGCCAATCTCCGAAAAGCTCGAAACCACCGGCGGCGACGAGGAGAACCCCCAGGACATGGCCTACGGCGAGTACTGGGCCTCCAAGGTCGTCAAAGCCGTCCTCAGCTCACCCGCCTGGCCGCGCACGCTGCTGATCTACACCTACGACGAGCACGGCGGCTACTACGACCATGTGCCGCCGCCGTCCGCGATCGCTCCCGACTCGATCCCGCCGAAGCTCCGCCCGGGCGACGCGCCCGGCGGCTATGACATCTACGGCCCGCGCGTCCCCGCCGTCGTCGTCTCGCCCTACTCCAAGCCGAACGCCGTCACCAACGTCGTGCACGACCACACCTCGTTCCTCGCGACGGTCGAGGCGAAGTGGAACCTGCCGGCGCTCACCTACCGGGACGCCAACGCCAAGACCGTCAAGGACTTCCTCAACCTGGAAGCGCCCGCCTTCCTGGCACCACCCACGATCGCCGAAGCGCCCGCCCCCGTCGGCGCGGCGACGACACCATAAGGAGACCGATTCATGCGCCAGCTGTCCATGTCGCACGCGAGCCCCGTCCGGACCGTTTCCGGCCGCGTCCGGGCCGGCCGGCGCGGCCGGGCCAACCACGCCCATCGTCTCGCCCGGGCCGTGGTCCTCGCCGGCCTCGCCGCATGTGCGCTCGGCGCGCTCGCATCGAGCGCCCAGGCCGTCACCAGGCCGCCGAAAGTCCGCCACGTGTTCGTGATAGTGCTCGAGAACCAGGGCTACGCCGCCACCTTCGGCAACCCGAGCGCGGATCCCTATCTGGCGCAGACGCTCCCGGCGCAGGGCGCGCTGCTCGAAAGCTATTACGCGACCGGGCACGCGAGCAACGACAACTACATCTCACTCGTCTCCGGCCAGCCGCCCAACGCCCAGAACCAGGCCGACTGCCCGCAGTTCGACGATTTCAGCGGGGCGATCATGCTGTCAAACGGCGTCGAGACGGGAACCGGCTGCGTGTATCCGGCCGAAGTCCCCAACATCGGCAACCAGCTCACGGCCAAGAAACTGACCTGGAAGGCCTATCAGGAGGACATGGGCAACGACCCGAACCGCGAGGCCGCCGCCTGCGGTCACCCGGCGCTGAATACCACCGACGAAACCCAGAAAGCCGAGGCCGGCGACGGCTACGCCACGCGCCACGACCCGTTCGTCTACTTCCACTCCGTGATCGACGAACGGACGTTCTGCGACAAGCATGTCGTCGCGCTCGGCTCGCCCAGCGGCGTCATGCCGGCGGCGGCGCTCAAGGGCGAGACAGGGCTGGCGACCGACCTCACGACGGTGACCAAAACCCCGAAGTTCTCATTTATAACGCCGAACCTCTGCAACGACGGGCACGACTACCCCTGTGTCAACCAGCCCAGCGGAGCTTCGGCGCTGGCCGACATCGACAGCTTCCTCGAAACCTGGGTGCCCAAGATCACGAGCTCACAGGCCTATCGCGAAAACGGCCTGCTCGAGATCGTCTTCGACGAGGCGTCGAACTCCGAAACCGAAGCATGCTGTGAAGAGGTGCCCGGGCCGGGGTCGCCCTCGCCCGGGATCACCGGGCCGGGAGGCGGCAGGGTGGGTGCGGTCCTGCTCTCGCCGTTCATCAAACCCGCCACCGTCAGCACGAAGCCCTACAACCACTACTCGTCGCTCGCCAGCTGGGAGTCGCTGCTCGGGCTGCCGCGGCTCGCCTACGCGGCCTCGGTGCCCAGCGTGTTCGGCCCCGACGTGTTCACGGCCGGCTAGCGCGGCGAGGACGTTCGGCGCAACCGCCACCGCGCGCGCCGGCGGCGCGGGCGCGGCGTCAGGCGGCGAGTCCCTGCGCGGACAGCGAAGCGTCGAGCGCGTCGTCGAGCAGCGAGTGGATGCGCCGCGCAGCATCGCGCTCGTCGCTCACGATGCGCGAGGCCAGCAACGCGGTCTCACCGTCTGCGGCGCGTTCGGCTACGCGCCTGAGCAGCTCGTAGGAGGCGATCTCGAGATGCTCGTAGGCGTAGACGAAGGCGGCCAGCTTGGCCGGCGTGTCGGGCTGTGCGCGGAAGAACGCGCCCCAGTTCAGCGCACCGAGGCTCAGCACGGCATCCTTCAACCGGGACGGCGACGCGCCAAGACCCTGCAGGCGCGCCGTCACCACCCGCTCGTGCTCTTCGGTCTCGGAACGATGCTCCTGATACGCCGAGGCCAGCCCGGAGTCCTCCGCGAGCCGCGGTGCCCTCTCGAGCAGTTTCAGCGCCTGCGTCTCGATCGCGTGGGCGTCTGCGAGGTACTTCACGAGCTGCTCGTCGATGTCCTCGCGCCGGACCTCTTGCAGCGAGGCCTCCACCGCGCGGTCGAACAGGCCCTCCAGGCGATCTGCCATCGCGCGCTCCTGCGCCGCGATACCGACGGCCACCGTGACCGTCTCATGGTCGCCGGCGCGCTCAGCGACTTGCGCGAGCAGCTCATAGGCCGCGAGCTCCATGTGCTCGTATGAGTAGGCGTGGGCGACGAGCTTTCCCGTCGTGTCCGGCTGGGAGCGGGCGAAGGCCACGAACCCCTTGCCGGTCAGCGCGCCGACCAGATCCTTGACTCTCGCCGGAACGGCGCCACGGGCCTCCAGGCGCTCGCGCACGAGGCGCTCATGCTCTTCGGTTTCGGCGCGGTGCGCAGTGAACGCCGCCGCGATCTCCGGGTCGCGAGACAGCTCCGGCGCCACCTTCATCTGCGCAAGCGCCTGCTCCTCGATCGAATGGGCGTCTGTCAGATACTTCGTGAGCTGCTCTTGAATGCTCTCCGGGCTCATCGTGGCTCTCCCGCAATCGGTTATATGGAGGATGACCCGGATGCCCAGGATGTAAACACGTTGGCTTGACAGCTTTCACACTTGGAAATACGATTCTCCCCGCGACGAGGGGTCGCGAGGCGTGCCGATTCTCCATAAACCTCGTTTTACCTGAAAAGGTGCATCTGAAAAAAGTGCACCTTTACGGGAGAAAATCGAGCCTTACCTGAAGGCGACGTTGCGTAAGTCGCCTTGCGAAAGGAGTGCTGGATGCGAACGAAGGCCCTCGTTGCGGTTACGGTCCTGGTCGGTCTGATCGGCGGCGGCGCGAACGGCGCCCTGGCCGCGAGCCTGCCGGTGCACGTCGTGTCCGATCGCGCGGACGTGATCTCCGGCGGCGAAGCCCTCGTCGCCGTCACGCTGCCGCGGACTGTCGCCCCGTCATCGGTGAAGGTCTCGCTGAACGGCGGCGATGTGACCGGCGAGTTCGCGCTGCGGCCCAACGGCAGCTATGAGGGCCTCGTCACTCCCCTGCATCTCGGCAGCAACCAGATCGTCGCCGAAGCGCCCGGCGGCCTGGTCGGCCAAACCACGATCACCGACCACGCGATCGGGGGACCCGTGGTCGCCGGTCCCCAGATCCAGCCCTGGGTGTGCAGGAACGCCGGCGCCACCGACTCCCAGTGCAACGCGCCCACGACCTATGCCTACGAGTACAAATCGTCGACCACCGGGGCGCTCGCGTCCTACGAACCCAGCAACCCGCCGACGGACGTGGCGACGGCGACAACCGACAATGGTCAGACGGTTCCCTTCATCATTCGCATCGAGACCGGCTACCAGGACCGCGACCAGTACCAGATAGCGGTGCTGTTCCAGCCCGGCAAGCCCTGGGAAGCGTGGGCGCCGCAGCCGCAGTTCAACCACAAGCTGCTGATCACCCACGGAGCCAGCTGCGGGATCGAACACCAATCTGGAACCGCGCCCAGCGTGACCAGCGATACCGTGGGCGTCCCCGGCGTCAACGCCTCGACTGCCAGCCCGACCACCGCTCTGGGCCGCGGTTTCGCGGTGATGTCGACGGCGCTCGACAACGCGGGGCACAACTGCAACCTTGCGACCGAGGCCGAGTCGCTGATCATGGCCAAGGAGCACCTGGTCGACCACTACGGCACCCTCCGCTACACGATCGGGACCGGATGCTCGGGCGGCTCCCTGGTGCAGCAGCAGGTGGCCAACGCCTACCCCGGCGTCTACCAGGGCATCCTCCCGCAATGCAGCTTCCAGGACTCATGGTCAAACGCCGAGGAGATCTCCGACTACCACCAGACCCGCAAATACTTCGAGCACCCCGAACAGTGGGGTACCGGGATCGCCTGGACCTACAACCAGATCGCCGCCGTCGAGGGGCATCCCAACTACGGCAACCCGATCATCTTCGACACCGTCTACTGGGAAGAACTCGCCAACCCGACGAAAAGCTGCCCGGGCGTGGAAAGCGCGCAAGCCTACAACCCCGAAACCAACCCGGGAGGGGCGCGCTGCACGCTGGCCGACTACATGATCAACGTGTTCGGTCAGCGGCCGGAAAAGGCGTGGGGATCGGTCGAGAGGCAGCTCGGCCACGGCTTCGCCGGGAGGCCGGTCGGCAACGTCGGCGTTCAATACGGCCTGCATGCTCTCCAGGAAGGCATCATCAGTCCGGAACAGTTCGTCGACCTGAACGCCAAGGTCGGCGGAGCTGACATCGACCTGAACCCGACGACGCAACGCATCCGCGCCGACGAACCCGCGTTGAAATACGTCTATCTCTCCGGGTCGGTCAACGAGGCGAACAACCTGGTCAGCGTGCCGATCATCGACCTGCGCGGCCCCGACCCCGGGGCGTTCCACGACGCCTACCGCACCTGGTCGATGCGGGCCCGCCTGGAACGCGACGAGGGCCACTTCCCGAAGAACCACGTGATCTGGTTCGGCGAGGCGCCGCTGATCGGCTCCCCGACCTACACGACTGAAGCGCTGCTCGCGATGGACCGCTGGCTGTCGGCGGTGGAAGTGGACAAGCGCAAACTGACGCTCGGCGAAAAGGTCGCGGCGGACCGGCCCGAAGACGTCCACGACAAATGCTCGAACGTGGAAGTCGTCGAAGAAGTGTCGGTGCCCGGCGTCGGGCCCGTCTGCCAGCTGCCGCTCGCGCAGACCCGCTTCGCCACCCCGCGCGTCGTGGCCGGCGAGTCGATCACCACCGACAACCAGGAATGCCAGCTCAAGCCGCTGGCGCAGTCCGACTACTACCCGGTCACCTTCACAGCGCAGCAGTTCACGCAGCTGCAGAAGGCGTTCCCAACCGGCGTCTGTGACTTCAGCAAGCCCGGGGTCAGCCAGAAGGGCGCCGTCCCCTGGCAGACCTACCAGAGCGACCCCGCCGGCGCCGCCGTGATCTACGGCGGCAGGCCGCTTGGTCGGGCGCCGGCCAACTCCGGGGAAGGGTGGGCCGCCGCGTCGTTCTCGAGCTGGCTGAAGTAGGGAGGGAAGGGCAAGCAGACGGGCCTGAAGGGCGGCGGCGGCCTGGCGCCGCGCCCTTCAGCTCCCGTCCTGCGGCGGGAGCTCGACCTCCACGACGACAGGAGCATGATCGGAGGGCTTCGTGCCCTTGCGCGCGTCGCGATCGATATAGGCGTCCCGGACGTTGGCGGCCAGCGCGTCGCTCAGCAGCACGAGGTCGATCCGCATGCCTTCTCCTTTGTGGAACATTCCGGCGCGGTAATCCCAGTAGGTGTATGGCGCGCCCTTCAGCGCGCGCGGATGGACGTCGGTCAGCCCGAGCGCGAGCAGCTGTTTGACGGCGGCTCTCTCCTGCGGGGTGACGTGCGTCGAGCCCGTGAAGGCCTGCGGGTCCCAGACGTCCTCGTCGCTGGGCGCGACGTTGAAATCGCCACACACAGCGAGCGCGCTGTGCGCAGCGACCTCCTCGCCGGCCGCCGGACGCAGAGCGTCCAGCCACGCGAGCTTGTATTCGAACGCCGGGCTGTCCGGCGAGCGGCCGTTGGGAATGTAGACCGACCACACCCGCAGGCCGGCGCAGGTGGCCGCGATCGCCCGCTTCTCGAGGCCCGGGAAGCCCGGCTCACCCGCGAACCCTCGCCGGACGTCCTCGATCCCGATCCGCGAGGCGATCGCGACGCCGTTGTAGCGGCCGTCGCCGGCGGCGACCGACGCGTAGCCGAGCTCCTCGAGCGCGGCGTGGGGGAAGGCGGCGTCGGTGATCTTGGTCTCCTGCAGGCAGACGACGTCCGGCTGCGTCCGGTCCAGCCACTCGAGCACGCGCGGCATCCGCGCAGGCAGCGAGTTGACGTTCCACGTGGCGAGGCGCATGCCGGGCGAATCTAGCGCGGACGTCGAGGCCGCGGCCGGTCGCCGCCCCTCCGCGGCCGTCGGACAAATCGCCAAAACCGGCACGCCAGCGTGGTCTGCAATCGCAATCGTGGGGGGAAGCGCGACCGCACGCGCAGCGGTTCCTCACGCCAAAGGGGTGTGAACTCCCAGGCCGCCCACAGCGTTCTCTAACCGGGGCGCCTCACGCTGACATCAGCCTCGCCAACGAGGAAACGATGCCAGTGAAAGAGATGGTGAACATGAAACCGATGCGCAGAGGTATCACGACCGCGGCGATCGCCGGCTCGATGCTTGCCGGCGGCGCCGTCGGCGCGACGGTCTTCGGTGCCGCTTCCAGCGGCGCCGCCACGACCTCGACTCAGACGAGCACCTCCGGTGCCGCGAGCGGTCAGCCCGGCGGCCCGGGCGGTCAGGCGCCGCCTCAGGGCGCGCCTCCGAACGGAACGTTCAAACCGAATGAGAACGCGGCGCACGAGGCCAAAGAGAGCGCGCAGCGCGAGGCCGAAGAGACCGCCGGCAAATTCCCGACGACCAGTCCCTAGGCGGTGACAGCACCGGGCTAGGCCCGTCGGTGTCGGGTGGGCGGAGCGCGGCTCTGCCCACCGGCACCGGTGGGATCAGAGGATCCGGGCGCCGGGCGGGTCCTACCGGACGGGTCCCAGACGGGGCGCGCGTGCGCGCCGGGCTACGGGAGGGCCGCCGCCGGGGACGCGCGCAGCGGCGCCTCCGCATTCTCGGCGTCGCCGATCGCCCACACGAGCCGCTCGATGAGTTGCGATGCGGCGTGGCTCGTGCTCAGGTGCACGGAGCGAACCTGCTCGTCGAGCAGGACCGGGGCGTTGTCGGGGAGCTGTGACTGGTCTGTGGTGACGATGATCCTGGGCATCTGGGACTCCTTCGCGGCTCGGCGTTGATCGGTCGTGGCCACCTTTCAGGAGATCGCCCTGCAGCCCGGGTGCACCCCGGGCCGGCATCAGGGAGAACGGCCCGGGGTGTCACCGCTGGGGATCGGGCGCCTCCATAAAGCGCCGAGAACAATGGTCGGTCGTCGAGCCCGCGCAGCGAATGGTCGCCGGTCCAAAGTTTGCGAGGTCGAATTGTCACGTTCGTCGGACCGCTCATGAGCACCCCGAGCGATCTGGCGCCGGCCGTCAGGTGTGATCGTGGGCGTGGCCGCGGACCGTACGCCAGCTCTCCCACGTGATCCGCAGGATCAGCGCCGTGATGAGCAGGCCGACGATCGGGTCGGCGATCGACGCGCCGAGCGCGACGGCGCCGGCGCTGACGATCACGCCGGCGCTGACGATCGCGTCACTGCGGGCGTGGTTGCCGTCGGCGATCAGCGCAGGGCTGCGCAGCCGCCGGCCGCCGCGGAGCCTGACACGGGCGGCGATCGCGTTGCCGATCACGCCGATCGCTCCGGCGAGCGCCAGCGCGAGCAGGTGCTTGGGGGAGAGCGGGTGGATGATCCGCACCACCGCGAACACGCCGGCGGTGAGAGCGCTGGCCAGGATCGCGAGCACGACGGCGACGCCCGCCCCGCCCTCCGCGCGCTCGGAGCGCAGCAGGAACGCTGCGCCGAGCGGCACCGCCGTGAGCGCGTCGCCGGCGTTGTGGATCAGGTCGGCGAGCAGCGCGACGCTGTCGGTCGCGATGTAGATCGCGCCCTGGGCGATCGCGGTGACCGCGAGCAGCGCTAGCGACACGGCGACGACGCGCAGCCCGGCGCGCGAGCGCTTGATCGACGGGTCGACCAGGCCGTGGCTGTGACCGTGGTCCTCGCGACCCTGATCGGCGTGCTCGTGTGGATGGTCGCGAGCCGGCGCTGTCCCGCCCGGCTCACCCATCGTGCGCATGCGCCGGCCGTGCGCCGATCTGCTCGCCGTGGTCGTCGTCGTAGCGGTGCGGGTCAGCCTCGAATACGTGCAGGCAGTGCTCCGAGCAGAAGTAGAAGGTCTCGGCGCCGAAGTCCTTGCGCACGGCCTTGGCTCGGTCGACCTTCATCCCGCACACCGGGTCAGAGGCGCCGCGTCGCTGGGTCAGCCACAGCAGCGCCGCGAACAGCGCGACCGCGAGGACGTTCAGCACGAGCTTGTAGTCGATCGCGATCGTGCCGAAGATCTCGCCGCGCGAAGGCCGCGGACCGCTCGGGATCAGCCCTGCGCTGCTGAACAGGCCGTCGACGGCGAGCGCGGCCGCGCCCATCGTCACGAACATCAAGGCGACGATCCGAAGGGCGTATGCGGTGCCGTAGTACTTGCGGTAGATCGCGATGATCGGAAGCACGATCAGATCGGCGAACAAGAACGCCAGCACGCCGGCGAAGCTGATTCCGCCCGACCACAGCACGGCGGCGAGAGGGACGTTGCCGATCGAGCATACGAACGACAGCATGGCGATGATCGGGCCGACGATCACGTTCTCGACGGCACCGAGCACTCCGCCGGTGTGCCGCAGGAACAGCCCGTTGAAGAAACCGTTACCGAGCTGGGCGATGAACCCCGCGAGCACGAAGCCGATCGTGATCTCCTTGTAAAGCATCTGCCAGTCACCGCGGAAGTTATGCGCCACATCCGACCACGCCGATACCGACGTCAACCGCTCGCGCCAACCGAGTTGCTCTCCGACCGCCTGATGGCGGTGGCCCGCGTCAGCCCGACGGGCGTGCTCGCGCGCCTGCGCCTCCAGGCGCGGGGAGACGAACACGCGCAGCATGACGGTCATCAGAGCGATCATCACGATCCCGCCGATGTACTCGGCGAGCGTGAACTGCCAGCCGATGAGCACCCACAGCACCAGGCCGAGCTCCCACACGAGGTTGGTCGAGGCGAACTGGAAGGTGAGCGCTGACGCGGCTGACGCGCCCTTCTCGAAGAGGCTCTTCGCAATCGCGATCGCCGCGTAGGAGCATGAGCTCGACGCGGCGCCCAGGCCGGTGGCCAGCGCGACGGGCCTCGGCCCCGAGCCCGACAGCGCCTTCTCGATGCGCTCCCTCGGTACCCACGCCTGCACGATGGCCGAGATAGCGAAGCCGAACACCAGCGCCCACCACACCTCCCAGGCCATCAGGAACGAGTCCCTCAGGCCATGCCAGAGGACTTCGAGGAGGTCAGTCATGGGGGTCCCTGCGCGCTTATTCCGCCAAGCTAGCATACCCCCGGGGGGTTTGATGATATGCTCGCCGGGTGAACACGGATCAGGCAACGCCGGTGCGTGGCTACGCCGCGTCGAAGGATCAGCTGCAGACTCGACTGCGGCGAATCGAGGGGCAGGTGCGAGGCATCCAGAAGATGGTCGAGGAGGATCGCTACTGCATCGAGGTCCTTACCCAGATATCTGCGATTCAGGCCGCGCTCGACAAGGTAGCGCTCGGGCTGCTCGACGGGCACGCCCGCACCTGTGTCATCGGCGCCGATGAGGAGCTTCAGGCCGAGCGCACCGACGAGCTGATGGCGGCCGTCGGGCGGCTCGCGCGCCGCGGGTGATTGACTGTCACGAGCGGGCGTTGACGCGATTCTGAGAGCTCGCCGCGAGGCCGGCTCAGCGGGCGACCGACCACGCGATCTGTCCAAGGCCTGGGAAGGCAAGCGCCGCGGCCGTTGCACCAGTCAGATCCCACTCTCGCCCGACGATGTAGGGGCCGCGGTCGATCACCGGCACGGTGATGCTGCGCCCGCCGTAGGTGAACGTGATGGGCGTTCCGCAGGGCGCCGTCTTGTGCGCGACCCCGAGCTGGTCTCGGCCGAGCAGGCCGCCGCATGCAAGCCCGAGTCCGTAGTCCCTGAACACCGACGCGACGCTGAGCTGGACCCCCGACCTGGTCTCTAGTGACCACGGCAGCAGTCCGGCCAGATTGGCGGCGGCGGCGCTGAG
>JAOPZB010000116.1 GCA_025964355.1 Solirubrobacterales bacterium
GAGCGGCTGTTCGAGCGGCTCGCGCTGCCCGGCTTCGGCCGCATGGGGCGCTACGACCTGCTCGTCACCCTCGGCTATCTCGGCGTGCACGAGCTCAGCCCAGACGCGCTGCACCTCGGCGGCGCACGCGGCCTCTCCGCGGAGGATCCCACGACGCTCGGCGCCAAGCGCGTGTTCGGGATCGGCGACCCGCTGCTGCTCGAGCGACGCGCCGCCGCTCTCGCCCAGGCCGCGTCGCTGCCCGTGGAGGCGCTCGACCTGGCGCTCGCCAACTGGGCCTCGCCGCCGCGCGCGACCCTCGGGTTCTCGCCCGACACCCGGGACTCTGACGCGCTCGAGCTCGCCGAAGACGCCCTGGGACTGTGAGCAGCGCTCGCAGGCCGGCGCGGGGCGGCCCATCGGGCGCTTCGGGGCGCGCCGGAAAAATGCCGTCCACACGGGCGCCTACAGTCAGGGACATCAGTTTCCTCGTCCTCCGGGAGTCCCGATGCCCCTCTGCTTCATAGAGCCTCAGGATGCGATCCGCGTCATCGCCGAGTCGGTCGGGCGCGAGGCGCGCCGCCAGCTGGTCGGCGAGGTCGTGCGCGCCTGGGTGGACGACATCCCAGATCAGGAGCTGTCCGTCCACTACGCGAAGGCGATCGCCGATCTCGACGAGCAGGACCTGCACCTGCTGGCCGCATGGCATGCCTCGCTGGAGGTCGGCCAGCCGATCCCCAACACCGAGTTCCTCGTCGGAGTGTTTCCCAGCCTCGGCGAGAACCGGCGGGAGGCATTGAAGATCGCGGCGGGCTTCCGCGGCGAGGAAGCGTTCCAGGCGGGCGTCGCCGAGGACCAGGCGCTCGACACGGTGCTCCCGCGCCTGTCGACCGAGCGCGCCATCGAGCTCGCCAACGAATGCATCCAGCTGTACATGTGGGATCGCCTCGGCTGCGATAACTAGGCGCGCTCAGCCGCGCCAAAAGGTGTATCATTTGTCACGAGCTGGCCCTGCAGACAGAACGCCGGCCGAAGCCCGTAAGCCACCGAATGCGCCCATGGCGCGGACGAGGGAGTGAGGCGGAGGCAAACAGCGTTCCCCTGTGGGGCCGGCGCTCTTGAACGGGCTAGACTGGCCTCACATGTCCGAGCTCACAGCAGCGCCCAGCGAGGCCGAGGTAATGGACGCGCTGTCGAACGTCATCGATCCCGAGTTGGGCTTGGACTTCGTCGAGCTGGGGCTGATCTACGGCGTCGAGGTCGACGACGGTCACGTTCGCGTGACGTTCACGCTCACCACGCCCGGCTGCCCCATCGGCCCTCAGGTGACCGAGCAGATCGAAGAGTTCGTCGGCGAACTTGACGGGGTCAAGTCGATTGACTCCGAGATGGTCTTCACACCACCGTGGTCGCCGGAGAAGATGAGCGAGGACGCCAAGTTCGCGCTGGGCTTCTGAGCGCGCCCACGAGCACGTCGGCGGTCTGCCGGGTCTACGCCGTTGCCGCGACCGACTCGCGTGCGAGCGAGACGAAGTTCGCGAGTTCATCGGCGATGTCTTCGCCGATCGAGTCGATGTCCGGCAGCGCGTCGAAGTCACCGAGCAGCCCGAAGTTCATCTGGCCGTTGTACGACATGATCGCGATCGCCAGCGCGTGGTTTTCGGGCAGGAAGGCCACCGGTATCGCCTTGAGCATCTCGCGACCGAGCACGTAGAGCGGGAACTGGGGGCCGGGCACGTTGGTGACGATCAGGTTGAACAGGCGTGTGGAGAAGTTCAGCCGCGACGCCTGCGCGAGGATCGTCGGCGGCGCGAAGTTCTGGGCGCCGGCGATGACCTCCGCGCCGAGCGCCTGCTTTGACTCCTTGAGTCCCTCCATCGCCCGACTGACGAAGCGCAGCCGGTTGAGGGGATCTGCGATGTAAACGGGCAGCGGGCCGCGCATCACGACGAGGCGGTTGCCGACCCCCAGGCGCTCGTCCTCGGTCCGCACCGACACCGGCACGAGCGCCCGCATCTCCACCCCGTCGGTGCGTCTGCCGCGGGAGATCAGAAACGAGCGCATGGCGCCGGCGACGATGGCGAGCACGACATCGTTGACGGTCCCGCCGAAAGCGTTCTTGACCGCCTTGAAGTCCTCGAGCTCGCTGGTGATGCCGACGAACCTCCTGTGCGGTCCGATCGGCACGTTCAGCGGCGTTTCGGGAGCGGGATTGAGCCCTGCCCAGATGATCTCGCCGACGCCCTCCGCGGCTTCGCGGGCCCGGGCGATGGCGCGCTCGGGATGCGACAGAGCGTCTATCGCGCCCTCGGCGAGCTCGACGCCGGCGCGGAGTGCCCCCGCGAGGCCCGCAGCCACGAGCTGCACGGTGCCCGGCTCGGAATGGGGCTGCCACGGGCGCCCCGAGTTCGTCACGGGCGGCGGGTCGGGCGAGAGGTCGAACAGGACCGTCGCCAGATCGACCCCGGCGATCCCGTCGATCAGGGAGTGATGCGTCTTGGTGATGAGCGCGAAGCGATCATCCTCGAGGCCCTCGATCAGCCACATCTCCCACAGGGGCTTGGAACGGTCGAGCTGCTGGGAGAAGATCCGTGCGGTCAGATCCTGCAGCTGCTCCCAGCGCCCGGGCGCCGGGAGAGCGGTGTGGCGGATGTGGTAGTCGAGATTGAAGCTCGGGTCGTCGATCCAGACGGGCCGGCCGCTGTCCAGCGCGGTGTGGGCGAGCTTCTGGCGGTAGCGCGGGACGAGGTGCAGGCGCCTGCGGATCTGCTCGAGGAAGTCCTCCATCGCCGGCGGAGGTCCCTCGACGATCGTGACGCCGCCGATGTGCATGTGCGAGACGGGGCCCTCCTGGTGCAGGAAGGCCGCGTCGACCGGAGTGAGCCTGTCGAGGTGGCGCTGCGGCATCACGGCTTAGCGTACCTGTACGCCCCCTACAATGACATCGTGTCGGCCACGGTCGAAAAGCTACTGCTCGCAGCGCCCCGCGGTTACTGCGCGGGCGTCGATCGCGCGGTCCAGACGGTCGAACGCGCACTCAGCATCCACGGCGCTCCGGTCTATGTGCGCAAGGAGATCGTGCACAACAAGCACGTCGTCGAGGAACTGCGAGAGCGCGGAGCGATCTTCGTCGATGAGCACACCGAGGTGCCGGAGGGAGCCGTGTGCGTGTTCTCGGCCCATGGCGTGGCGCCGAGCGTGCGCTCGGGCGCCGACGAGCGGCAGCTGAAGACGATCGACGCGACCTGTCCGCTGGTCACCAAGGTCCACCGTGAGGCCGTCCGCTTTGCGCAGGACGGCTACACGATCGTGCTCGTCGGTCACGACGGCCATGAGGAGGTCGAAGGCACGATGGGGGAGGCGCCCGATCAGATCGTCCTCGTGGAGAGCGAGCAGGACGTGGACGAGCTCGAGGTCGACGACCCCGAGCGAATCGCCTACATCACCCAGACGACCCTCGCGGTCGACGAAACGACCGCCATCATCGCCCGGCTGCGCGAGCGGTTTCCCAACATCGCCGGGCCCCGCACCGACGACATCTGCTACGCGACCACCAACCGTCAGGCCGCCGTCAAGCAGATGGCCGCGAGCTGTGACCTGATGCTCGTGATCGGCTCGCGCAACTCGTCCAACTCGCTGCGGCTCGTCGAGGTCGCACGCGGCTGCGGCACCGATGCACACCTGATCGACAACGCCGGTGAGGTTCAGGAGGAGTGGCTGACCGGGCGCCGGGTCGTGGGGATCTCCTCGGGGGCCAGCGCGCCGGAGAACCTCGTCGCCGAGCTGGTCGACTTCTTTCGGGCCCGAGGCGTGCGCGACATCTCCGAGTTCGACGTGGTTCGCGAGGACGTACGCTTCATGCTGCCCAAGCAGATACGCGACGCCGTCGTGACCGGCGAGCCACGCTGAACGGCGCACGCCCCAAGGTGGTGGCGCTCACGCCGCCGCGAACGGCCGCGACCTGAAGCCATGCGGACGCTGATCGTCTCAGACCTGCATCTCGGGACTCTCTCCGGCGCGGACCTGCTGCGCCGTCCGGAGCTCCGCTCCGCCCTGCTCGACGCGGTCGCGGCCGTTGACCGCGTGGTTCTGCTCGGGGACGTGCTCGAGTTGCGCCACGGACCGATGCGCGACGCGATGAGCGCGGCACGCCCCGTCTTCGCGGACCTGGGCAAGGCCCTCGCCGGCCGCGAGCTGATTCTCACGGCGGGCAACCACGACCACGCGCTCGTCGAACCGTGGCTTGCGCTTCGTGGCGAGGAGGATGAACCGCCGCCGCTCGGCGTCGAGCAGCTGCTCGAGCCGGCGCAGGTGTCGCCGGCGTTCGCGCGCATCGCAGACTGGGCGGCCCCGGCGCGCGTGAGCGTCGCCTACCCGGGGCTGTGGGTCCGGCCAGACGTCTACGCCTGCCATGGGCATTACCTCGACTGCCATCTGACCGTGCCGACGCTGGAGCGGTTGAGCGTCGGGGCGATGAGCCGCCTGCTCGGGCGCCCTGCGCAGAAGTTTTCGAGCGTCGGCGATTACGAGGCGATCGGAGCGCCGGTGTTCGCCTGGAGAGACGCCGTCGCGAGGGACGTCCGCACTGGAGATGCGCTCAACGGGATCGCGACCGTCGCCGCCTGGAGAGCGCTTGGAGGCGGCGCGCGCACCGATGGCGCTGGCGCGGGAGGAGACCTCCGTGGCCGGGAGGACGCGACGGGACTCGGATCGACCGTCCTCAAGCTGCGCAGGCGCGCTCTGGTGGGAGCCTTCCCCGTCGCGGTCGCAGCGCTCAACCGTGCCGGCCTCGGACCTCTTCGCGCCGACATCTCGCCGACCGAGCTCCGTCGGGCCGGGCTGAGGGCGATGGGCGAGGTGGCCGCCCGGCTCGGGCTCGGCGACGCCTACGTCGTGTTCGGCCATACCCACAGGGTCGGGCCGCTGCCCGCCGACGAGCAGAGCGAGTGGCACGGGAGCGGCGGGGCCCGCCTCGTGAACGCCGGCAACTGGACCTACTCCGAGGTATTCCTCACCGCGACCCCTGGTCAGAGCCCGTACTGGCCGGGCACCTGCGTCGTCGTCGAGGATTCCGGTCCGCCGCTCGTCAAGCGGCTGCTCCAGGACCGCACGCACGCCGACATCAGCCCCGTTGCAGACTGACGGCTCGCACGCGCCAGAGCCGCGACCCGGGCTAAAGCACGGGAGGGGGGGCGCCGATGCCACATGAGACGATGCATTCGCGAGCGTTGACACGGCTCTTACCGGCGGCAGCGGCCGCGCTTGCGCTCGCGCTGCTGAGCAGCGGTTGCGGCTCGTCCGGCGTCACCCTCGATCCGGTGGCTCAGGCAGCCGAGGCCACGTCAAGCGTCGGTGGCGCTCACGTGACGCTCAGCGCGAAGGTCAGCGCGCCGCGATCGTCGTCCCCCTTCACGATGAGCGGTGAAGGGTTCTTCAACTACAAGGCCCAGGAAGGCACGCTGACGCTCGACATGTCGGCCATCCCCGGCGTCGGTGCAGCGAGCCTTGCGGGCGGCCTGCACATGCAAGAGGTGTTCAAGTCCTCGAACATCTACGTGAGCTCGCCCCTGTTCGCGGGCAAGCTTCCGGGCGGTGCGCGCTGGATAAAGCTCAGCCTCGCGCGCGTCGGGCAGTCCCTTGGCTTCAACCTCCAGCAGCTCGCCGGCGGCCAGTCCAACCCGGCGCAGTTCCTCCAGTATCTGCGCGCGAGCGCCGGCAAGGTCACGCGGGTCGGACACGAGACGGTCCGCGGCGTTGCGACCACCCACTACACCGGTACGGTCGACCTCCGCAAAGTCGCCGATGTCATGCCCTCGAGTGGCCGCGCTCAGCTTCGCGCAGCGCTCGACAAGGTCATCGCGCAGACCGGGGTGGCCACACTCCCCGTCGGCGCGTGGGTCGACGCCCACGGGCTCGTGCGTCGCATGACGCTGATGCTCTCCCTCCCCGTCGCCGGCCAGAGGCTGCAGATGGAGATCACGGTTGACCTGTTCGGGTTCGGTCCGACGCCGAACGTGACGCCGCCGCCTGAGCGCGAAGTGTTCGACGCCACGCAGAGCGCGCTCGCAGGGCTCGGCTCGGGCAGCGGCTGAGCCACGGCCACGCGGGCTAGTCGTGTGCTGATAGGAAGGTCTCGACGATCCCAAGGAAGCGCTCCGGCTGCTCGAGGTGGGTGGAGTGGCTGGCGCCCTCGATCAGCTCCCATCGCGCGTCCGGGAGCGCGTCGACGAGCGGACGGACGACGGTCGGAGTGGCCTCGTCGTGCTCGCCCGAGATGACGAGCGCCGGTACGTCGACGTCCGGCAGCCGCGGGGTGATGTCCCACCCCTTCAGCGTCCCGATCACGTGAAACTCACTCGGTCCGTTCATCGTGTGGTAGACGGTCGGGTCCTCGCCCAGCTGGGCGAAGGAGCGCTGCAGCCCCTCCGGAAAGGGCACGCGACACAGATGGCGCTCGTAGAAGACCATCACCGCCTGCTCGTACTCTTCGCTGTCGGTCGTTCCCGCCGCCTCGTTGCGGGTAAGCGTCTCCTGGACGTCGGGCGGGAGCAGCGCGCGCAGTCGGTTCGCCTCGCTGAGCCACAGATCGAGGGATGCCGGTGAGTTGGCGAGGACGAGTGAGCGCAGGCCTGCGGGGTGCTCGAGCGCGTGCTCCATCGCAAGCATGCCGCCCCAGGACTGGCCGAGCAGGTGATAGCGGGCACCGATCCCGAGCTGCTCGATAAGCGCGGTCAGCTCGCGGCGAAACAGCTCGACGGTCCAGAAGTCAGTCGGCGCGTCCGGCAGGTGCTGGGAGCGCCCGCAGCCGATCTGGTCATAGAGCACGCACGGACGCCCCGCCGTGTTCGCAAGGCCCGCTATCGGCTCGAGGTAATCGTGCGCCGCGCCGGGTCCGCCGTGAAGGATCACCAACGGCGCCGGACCGTCTGCGCGGAGCTCGCCCTCTACGCGGAACCAGGTCCGGCCGCTGGCCCAGTCCAGTCGTCCTTCGCCCACGGGCCCAATCTACTATCAGCGTCCGTGACCGGCGATGCCCTCCTTCCGATGCATGCGGGCCCCGTGCCCGACCGCCTGACGATCTGGCCGGTCGACGACGGCCGCTACGGGCTCGATGCCACCTTCCAAGGCGGCTCGGGCTACGAACGCGCGCAGATTCACCGGACCGAACTCGAACAGCAGGGGGTGTCGCACACGTTCCGCCAAGAGCTCAACGGCGCGTGGACCCTCCGGTTCGGCCCCCTGCCCGCTGCGGACATCGCCCGAGCGCTGTCGGCCTTCGTGTACTAATGCCGAACTACTGGATACCATCGGCTCGTGCCCACTGATGCACTGGTCGACGAGGTCGCCAACGAGCTCGACACCTGGCCCGGTGTCCGGATCGAGCGACGTTCAGACGGCGCCGCCGTCGTCCGCTACGAGGACATGCAGCTCGGCGTACTCGATCGCGACCGCGGCGTGGCCGAGCTGCGCTTTCCGACGCCCGAGCACGACGAGCTGGTCGAACATGGAGACGCGATGCCAGAGTCCGACATGGTCAGCCACGGCATCAACGGGCCCGCGGACGTGACCGCCGTGCTCGAGCTCTTCGACCGCCGCTACCGTGATCTTCGAGGCGAGGACGACCCCTACAGCTCCGAGGACCCGGCCTGACCCCACCCGCCTGGGCCTGATCAGCCGTCGCGGATGATGCGCAGGATCACCGCACGCGAGCTGTGGCTCGCCGCGTCTAGCACCGCAGCAAGCTCCTCTTCGCGCAGCTCATCGGCCGCCTCGACCTCTACGACGAGCGGTTCGGCGCCCGTACCCGCCTGCCCGATCACCCGGCGGACCTCCTCCGCGTCTCGCTCGAGCGCCTCGGGCGACGGCACCGAAAGCACGACCTGGCCTGCGGCGGACGCCTCGAGGTGGCCCTGCTCGTCGGTCGGGCCCGCCTCGACGACCACGTCGCCGCTGGCGACGCTCGCGAGCGCCTGCGCGCGGAGCTGCCGGTCGACCGCCCCGTCGCTCGGCAGCTGGATGATGAGCCGCGGCTCGTAAGCCATAGCTTGACCCTAGCGTCAAGCAGCGTTGACGTCCGGGGCGCCGTCCGTCGATGATCGCGGGTCGCCGGCGCGGTCGGAAGCCCAGGAGAGGATCGCGCGGGAGTGGGTGAGGACCGTCCCGTCGCCCAGCTTCAGCGCCGGCAGCTTCGTGGCTCCGGTCGCATCGCGCAGCTGCTCGCGCGAGCCTTTGCGCAGGAAGGGAAATGGACTGCCGTGCGCGGCGACCACCTTGTCGTACTCGATGCCTGCCGCGCGCAGCGCCTCCTGGACGCGGCGGCACGGATGAATCCGCGGGCCGCCGTCATCGCCGTGGCAAACGAACAGCGTCGGCGTCTCGGCCATCTTCTCCTCCGATTCGTTGGGTTCGCCGCAAGCCTACAGCGCTGCCCTGGCGTCCCCGGCGCGAGCTCAGGCGAGGCCCGGCGTGAAGCAGGTAGCAAGACAGCTCACTCCCGCTCCGATCTCGAGCTCGAGGACACCGGCGGTGTGGCGGTCGTGCTCGATGAGCGGATAGGCGCCCGGATGCGTGACCGCGACCTCTCGCCCGCCCGTGCCGCCCCCGCTGACCGTCACGCTCCCGGCGCCGGCCAGCACGGCCCACACTCCGCCCGCCTCATAGGGACCGGAGTAGGGGCCGGGCTGGTCCTCGGTCTGGGCGGCCAGCGTCGCCCCCGCTGCGTCCTCCGGGCGGACCGGCGCAAGCGGCTCGTCCTCGACTCCCACGAGCTCCTGGATTGCGCGCTCGGTCTCGTCGTAGGCGCCCTCGCCGTAGTGGTACTCGAACAGCCGCGCCCGTCCGTCGAAGAGATAGCGCGCCGGCCAGCCCTCGTTCTCGTAGTCGCGCCACAGCTCGAACGAGCTGTCGATCAGCACCGGATAGGTGATCTGCAGTCGCGCGACAGCGTCCCTCACCGCCTGCTCATCACTCGAGGCCTCGAAGCCGGGACAGTGGACGCCGACGACGCGTAGGCCTGCCGGCGCGTAGCGCTCATGCCATCCCTTCAAATAGGGCAAGGTGCGCAGCGAGTTGGGCCGGCAGAAGTCCCAGAACTCGACGAGCATCGGCCTTCCCCGCTGGAGCGTGCTCACCTTGCCCGCAGGCACGTTGACCCACGGCAGTCGCGTCGGGAACAGCGGCGCGAATATCGTGTCTACAGGTGCGCGCACGTCATCTGGTCCCGAGCGCCCATCTGGGGGTCGAGGGTCAAGCCTGACAAGGACGCAGTGAGCGTGGCGTGCTGGCCGATCAGTCGATCCCATCGATCGACGATCGGCACGCGAGCGAGCGAGGACGCCGGCAGGCGCAGGCCATCGGGCGCCAGATCAGCCGATGCTGCCGACCATCTCGAGCTGAATCAGCCGGTTGAGCTCGACCGCATACTCCATCGGCAGCTCCTTGGTCACCGGCTCGATGAACCCGTTGACGATCATCGCCGCGGCCTCGTCCTCTGTGAAGCCGCGTGAGCCCATGTAGAAGAGCTGATCGTCGGAGATGCGTCCGACCGTCGCCTCGTGAGCGACCGTCACATGGGGGTTCTGGATCTGGATGTCGGGCCAGGTGTCGGATTTCGATTCGCCGTCCATCATCAGGCCGTCGCACTGCACACGGGCCTTGGATCCCGCGGAGTTGTGGCCCATCTTGACCAGGCCGCGGTAGCCCATGATGCCGCCGTCCTTGGAGATCGACTTGGCGAGGATGTTCGACGTCGTGTTCGGCGCGAGGTGCACGACCTTCGCACCCGTGTCCTTGTGCACGCCCTTGCCCGCCACGCCGACGTTGAGGTGGTCGGCCCGCGCCCCCTCGCCCATCAAAAAGGAGCCGGGGTAGAGCATCACGTACTTGGCGCCCATCGAGCCGCCGACCCACTCCACGGTGCCCTCGGCGTCCACGACGGCGCGCTTGGTGTTGAGGTTGTAGACGTCCTTCGACCAGTTCTGCACCGTCGTGTAGCGCGCCTTGGCGCCCTCGTGCACGAAGATCTCGACCACGGCCGAGTGCATCGAGTTGACGCTGTAGGTCTGCGCGGTGCAGCCCTCGATGTAGTTCACCTCGGCGCCCTCGTCGGCGACGATGAGCGTGTGCTCGAAGGTGCCCTCGCCGGCTCCCTCCATGCGGAAGTAGGACTGCAGCGGCAGGTCGCACTTGACGCCCTTCGGGATGTAGCAGAACGCGCCACCGGACCAGACGGCGCCGTGGAGCGCCGAGAACTTGTTGTCCTGCGGCGGCACGCACTTGTTCATGAAGTATTTCTGGACCAGCTCTGGATACTGCGTGATCGCCGTGTCCATCGAGCAGAACAGGATGCCCTGCTTGGCGTACTCCTCCTTCAGGCCCTCGTAGACCGGCTCCTGGCGCCAGACGCCGACGACGCCGGCGAGGTGCTCGCGCTCGGCCTGTGGGATGCCGAGGTCCTCGTAGGTCTGCTTCATGTCGGCCGGGACGTCATCCCAGCTGTTGAAGCGACCGGCCGTCGGCGGTGAGTAGAGGACGAGGTCGTCGAGGTTCAGGCCGCTCAGATCCGGCCCCCACGTCGGAATCGGCTTCCTTTCGAAGATCTCCAGTGACTTCAGCCGTTTCTCGGCCATCCAGTCTGGCTCGCCCTTGATCTTGGAGAGCTCGCTGACGACCTCCCGCGAGATGCCCTGACGCGCGCGCAGCTGACCCTGGTCGTCCTCGACGATCGGGCTTGGCTTGGTGATCGTTGTGCGGTCTATCGTGGCCATCTGGCTCCTCGCTGCTGTCGCTCTCAGAATCCTGTGCTCTGAACTAGGAATTGTACCGACACCGTCAGCCCGACCCCGTCGGCCAGCTGTGGTCTCCGGTGACCGCGCCGCGCACGACCTTCAGATTGAGCAGTGCGCACTTGCGTCGGGTCGCTGATACTGGGATACCCAAAAGCTCGATCATCCAGTCAGCGTCGAGCTCGCCAACCTCTGCCAGCGTCATGCCCTTGAGCTCTTCCGAGGCGATCGACGCGGAGGCCTGGGAGATCGCGCACCCATGGCCGTGGAAGCGCAGGTCCTCGATGCGCTCGTCGCTGACGCGGATGTGCACCCCCAGCTCGTCTCCGCAGAGCGGATTGTGCTCGAGCGCCTCCAGGTCGTGGGGGTCGAGCTCGCCGAAGTTTCGGGGCCGCTTGTAGTGGTCGAGTATGTAGTCGCGGTAGAGGTCGTCCATGCTCACTCTGCGCCGAGCCCGAAGACCTCGCGGCCCGCCAGCAGGGCGTCCACGAGGGCATCGATGTCGGCCTTGTCGTTATAGACGCCCACGCTCGCGCGCGCCGTCGCGCCCACGCCGAGGCAGCGCATGAGCGGCTGCGCGCAGTGGTGGCCGGCCCGGATGCACACCCCGCCGCGGTCGACGAGCTCGGCGACGTCATGGGGGTGCATGCCATCGATCGTGAACGACGCCAGCCCCCCTCGTGCCTCGGCCTCCGGCGGACCGACGACGCGCAGGGCCGGAACGCGCGCAAGGCTTTCGAGCATGTACTCGGTCAGGGATCGCTCATGGGCGCGCACGCGGCTCATCCCGAGTTGCGTGAGGTAATCGACGGCAGCGCCCAGGCCGACGGCCTCCGCCACCATCGGCGTGCCCGCTTCGAACTTCCACGGGAGCTCGTTCCAGGTCGCGCTCTGGAAGTCCACCGAGGCGATCATGTCGCCGCCGGTGAGAAATGGCGGCATCTGCTCGAGGATCTCGCGTCGCCCGTGCAGCACCCCGATCCCCGTCGGGCCGAGGGCCTTGTGTCCCGTCCAAGCGTAGAAGTCCGCGCCGATCTCGGCCACGTCGACGGGCATGTGCGGAACCGCCTGCGCGCCGTCGATCAGCGACACGGCGCCGGCCGCGCGCACTCGCGCCGCCATCTCGGCGACCGGGTTGATCGTGCCGAGGACGTTGGAGACGTGTGCGAAGGCCACGAGGCGCACGTCGCCGCGCGCAAGCTCGGCGTCGAGCGCCTGCAGCGAGAGCTCGCCGCGCTCATCGACCTCCAGGTAGCGCAGCTCGGCGCCGCGCTCGGAGCAGAGCACCTGCCAGGGCACGATGTTCGCGTGATGCTCCATCTGGGTGATGAGCACCGCGTCTCCCGCTCCGATGTTCGCTCGGCCCCAGGCGTAGGCGACCAGGTTGATCGCCTCGGTCGCGTTCTTGGTGAAGATCGTCGCCTGGGGCTCTGCGCCAGTGAACGCGGCCACGCGCGCGCGTGCGCCCTCGAAGGCCGCGTCGGCCTCCTGGGCGAGCGCGTACACGCCGCGGTGCACGTTTGCGTTGTGGCTGCTCAGATGCTCGTCGAGGGCATCGATGACGACCTGCGGCTTCTGCGAGGTGGCCGCCGAGTCCAGGTAGACGAGCGGGCGGTCCTGCCGGCGGGCGAAGATCGGGAAGTCCGTCCGGACGTCGAGCGAGCTCTCAGCGACTGGTGGCATACGCCTCGATGTCCTCGCGCGCCGCCGCCAGCTTGCCGGCAACCTTTTTGCGCACGACCTCTTCCAGCGCCTCGTCCTGGAGCTCGGCCACGAGCGGCTCGAAGAAGCCCTCGACGATGATGCGCACGGCCGCCGGGCGGTCCAGGCCGCGGGTCTGCATGTAGAAGATCGCCGCCTCGTCGAGCTCGCCCACCGTTCCGCCGTGTGATGCAGAGACGTCGTCGGAGGAGACGAGCACCGACGGGATCGCGTCGATGCGAGCTTTGGGGGACAGCATCATCGAGTGAATCTGCAGATACGTGTGCGTCTGCTGCGCGCCCGGGTCGATCTCGATCAGGCCCTCGAAGCTCGCGCGGCTCTCGCCGCTGGCCGCCCCGCGCCAGTGAACGTCCCCGCCGGAAGGTCCCGTCTCGTGCAGGTCGACCGCGAACACGTCCAGGTGCTCGTGCTCCTCGGCGAAGAAGATGCCGCGGAAGGCCATGTCACCGCCGGGCTCGGACACCGCGAGCTCGAGATGCTGGCGCACGAGATGTCCGCCCAGCAGTGCCGGCAGCCAGTGGCAGTAGGCATCGCGGCCGACGCCGACGAAGCGGCTCGAGACGTCGAAGACCTCTCCCGATCCCCAGTCCTGGACCTGCGCCAGCCGGCAACGAGCGCCGTCCTGCAGGTACAGCTCAAACGCTCCCGCGTGCAGCGCCTGGCGCTTGCCGTCCGGCTCGCTATCGAAGTCCTCGGCGAGGTCGTACTCGTGTACGCGGAATTCGCTCGTCGGTGCGCCGATCACGAGCGTGCGCGCGTACTGTGCGACGCCCGGACGGTCGATCGCGTAGACGATCTCAAACGGATCCTCGACCACGACGCCCGGCGGGACGTACAGAAAGGCGCCCGCGCTCCAGAAGGCCGCGTTCGCCGCCTCGAGCTTGTGACGATCGATTGTCAGCCGCTTCGAGTACCACGGAGAGACCAGGTCGAGGTGGTCGCGGAAGGCGTCCTGCAGCGAGCAGAGGATCACGCCCCGCTCGGCGAGCGTCGGGTCGAGCTCGACCTCCACGACGGTGTTGACGTTCTGCACCAGCCTGCCTGCGCGGGCACGATCGGGCAACGTGCGACTGACGACGTCCGGGACGGCGGCGCGCTCCCCGCCGGAAGCCTCCGGGCCGGCGCCTGTCTGCAGCGCGTCCAGATCGATCGTCTCGAGGCTCGTAGTCCAGAATCCCGACCGCCGCCACACCGGCAGCTCGGAGCTTTCGAAGGCCCTCAGCGCAGCCTCGCGCAGCTGCGCCAGCGTTCGCCCGTCACCGGCTCCCGCGCCGGCGAGGGCCTGGTAGAGGGTCGACTCGCGGTGACGCCCGGCCTTCGGCTGCGCGGGCGCGGCGCCGTTGGCAGGTGAGCCCAGGGCCACCTCAGGCGGCTCAGACACTGCCGTCACCGGACGCAAGGGCGCCCGTGGGGCCTGCGCCCACCTCCTGGCGGATCTGGTCGTAGCCCTCCCGCTCGAGCCGCTCGACCAGCTCGACGCCGCCCTCCAGCACGATCCGCCCGTCCATCAGGATGTGGACGAACTCGGGCTTGACGTAGTGGAGGATGCGCTGGTAGTGGGTGATGATCAGCGCGCCGAGGCCCTGCTCGTCGTGCAGGCGTTGCACTCCCTCCGCCACGGTGCGCAGCGCGTCGATGTCCAGTCCCGAGTCGGTCTCGTCGAGGATCGCCACGTCGGGCGCGAGCATCGCCATCTGCAGGATCTCTGCGCGCTTCTTCTCGCCGCCGGAGAAGCCGTCGTTGAGATGGCGCGATGTGAAGGCGCGGTCGACGTCGAGCAGCTCGACGGCGTGCTGCAGCTGCGTGCGGAACTCCTTGACCTGGATCGGGTCCTCGCGTTTGGCGTTGATCGCCATGCGCAGGAAGTTCGCCACCGACACGCCCGGGATCGAGACCGGATATTGAAAGGCCAAGAACAGCCCCGCCTTGGCCCGCTCGTGCGGTTCAGCCCCGGTGATGTCCTCGCCCTTGAAGGTGATCGAGCCCTCCGTGATCTCGTACGCGGGGTGGCCCAGAAGGGTGTTGGCGAGCGTGGACTTGCCGGATCCGTTCGGCCCCATCAGGGCGTGTATCTCGCCGCGGTTGATCTCGAGGTCCACTCCTCGCAGGATCTCGCGGTCCTCTGTTCGGACGTGCAGGTCTTTGATCTCTAGGTCGGCCATGTCGTGTCGTCAAGCTCCGGTCGTGAGTGCTTCGCTGTCAAGGGAATGGAGGGTCGGCCCGGTGGGAAGGGGATCCCCAGCCGGCGCGACGAGCAGGTCTGCGAGCATCGTCTCGCGCAGCGTGCTCACGATCGAGAAGCGCACGCGCGTCCACAGCAGCTTGGTGGGGCAGACGTGGTCGGCGGCGGCCTCGCGGGCGCAGACGATCGACCCGTCGGACGCCTCCGAGATGCACTCGATCGGCGCGATCGAGCCCTCCAGTGCCTCGACCACCTCGGCCATCGTGATCTCCGCCGCCGGACGAGCCAGCAGGTAGCCGCCGTGTGATCCGCGGCGCGAGTCCACCAGCCCGGCCTTGCGCAGCCGGGCGACGAGATGCTCCAGATAGGCGAGCGGAAGCCCGTCGTGCTCTGCGATCTCCGCGAGCGGGATCGGCTCGTCGCCCGCGCGCCGGGCAAGCTCGACCATCACGCGTACGCCGTACTCGGCCTTGGTTGAGAACATCATCGCTAGATTTCCTACCTGCCAGCTAGGGTATCAGGGTGGCCGGGTTCTCCATCCAGCCTCCCGATGTCATGCGCCAGCGACTCGGGGGTCAGCTGTT
>JAOPZB010000156.1 GCA_025964355.1 Solirubrobacterales bacterium
ATTGCCGACGCGAGTGCCGGATGGCCGGTGTGGGTCAGCTTGCCGGCGACCGTGAGTGCGGCACCGACGGATCCGTGCGCGGTCTCATCGACGGTGGCAGGCAACCGGGCGGGGAGCTCGCTCGTGAGCCGGCTGGCGTAGAGCGAGGCGTAAACGCTGCCGATCACGGCGACGCCGAGGGTGCCGCCGAGCAGCCGGGTGGCGTCGTTGACCGCCGACCCCACGCCGGTCTTCGCCTTAGGCACGACTCCCATGATCGCCTCGGTCGCGGGCGCGCTCGTGAGGCCCATTCCTGTCCCGAGAACGACCATCTGGCCGGCGATCGTCCCGTAGCCGGTCGTGGCCGATGAGGTCGAGACCCATAGGTAGAACGCGGTCATCGAGAACAGCCCGGACGCGACGACCAGCTTCGTGCCGAGCCGCACGGCGAGCTTGGCGCCGACGATCGAGGAGATCGCGACGAAGGAGGCGACCGGCAGTAGGCGCACGCCGGTTGACAGCGGGCCGTAGCCCTTCACGAACTGGAACAGCTGCGTGACCAGGAAGATGAACCCCGACAGCGCGAAGAACGAGATAGCGACAGAGGCGCTCGCGGCGGTAAAGCGGGGGTTGCGGAACAGGCTCAGGTCGAGCATCGGATGCTCGGTGCGCCGCTCCCACGACGCAAACGCCGCCGCCAGCGCCGCCGTCACCGCGAAGCCCGCGATCGTCTGCGTGCTTCCCCAACCATGGTTTGGCGCCTCGATGATCGTGTAGACGAGCAGGACGACCATCCCAGTCGACAGCGCGAACCCAGCGCGGTCTGTGGCGGGAGCGTGCGGGTCGCGCGAGGCCGGTACGTAGCGGGCGGTGAGCACGCCAGCGATGGCGGCGATAGGCGCCATCGCGAAGAAGATGCTGCGCCAGTCGGATACCTCGAGCAGCCAGCCGCCGACGATCGGCCCGAGCGCGATCGCGGCTCCGGTGATCGCGCCCCACAAGCCGATGGCGCGGGCGCGCTCGCCCCGCTCCGTGAACACATTCGCGATCAGCGAGAGCGTCGACGGGAACACCATCGCCGCCCCAACGCCCATCACCGCACGTGCGGCGATCAGCGGGCCGGGGCTGTCCATCAGCCCACCCGCGAGGCTCGCCAGGCCGAACAGGGCCAAGCCGGCGAGCATCATCCCCTTGCGCCCGAGCCGGTCAGACAGGCTGCCAGCGGCCAGTACCGACCCGGCGAACGTCAAGTTGAAAGCGTCTACGACCCACTCCAGCTGCGAGTTCGATGCGTGCAGCTGGCGCACGAGCGACGGCAGCGCGACGTTGACGATCGTCGTGTCGAGGTTGATCACAAACGCCGCCAGCAGCAGTGAGATCAGGACGAGCGGCTTGCGTTGCATGACGCCTCCTTGGGAGCGCAGTTGGATGTTGGACAGAGTTCTAAACTATTGAGTGGAGAAAATCAAGTATCCGCACAAGAGTCTGCACCCACTGCTAGAGTTAGTTGTGCATGAGGTCCTACGATGAGTACTGCGCGATCGCCAAGTCGCTCGACGTTGTGGGCGACCGGTGGACGCTGTTGATCGTGCGCGAGCTCGCGCTGCGCGGCGCGTGCCGCTACACAGACCTGCGCAACGGCCTGCCCGGAATCGCCAGCAACCTGCTGGCCGACCGGCTGCGCGAGCTCGAGCACGCCGGTGTGATCGCACGCGAGGACGCGCCGCCGCCGATTGCCACCACCCTCTTCCGCCTCACCCCGCGCGGCGAGCGGCTGCGGCCGCTACTCGACGACCTGGTCCGGTGGGGACTTCCACTGATGACCGAGCAGAAGCCCGGCGACGCCGTCCGCAGCCACTGGCTCGCGTCGGCGATCGAGCTGACGCTACGCGACCAACAGCCGGACGCCTCGCCGGTGACCGTCGAGCTTAATATTGGCGATCAGCCGATCGTGCTCGAGACGCGCGGCGGCACGATCCACACTCGGCTGGGACCAGCCGATAGCCCCGATGCGACGCTCACCGGGCCCCCAATGCCAGTCATGGGACTCCTGCTCGGACTGCTCCAACCCGCGGACGCACGAGCAAACGGCGTCGAGTACACGGGCGCCACGGCCGTGCTCGACCGAATCGGCCCTGCGGTCGACGCAGAGATGCCTCTCGCCGCGCCGCCGAGCTGAGCTTGAACGACTACGACCGCGATTCGCGGTCTAGCCGGAGCCGGCCGGGGTTCAGTTCTTCGCGTCGTGCTAGACGAGATAGCCTTCGTTGCACCCAAGGAAACGGAAGGGCAGGTGTCTATGACGCCCATCCTGCTTATCGTCGCTCCGCTAGTCGTCGTTTTGTTCGCCCTGATCTTCAGGATCAATCACGCGGAGCACTTCGCGCCCCAGGCGTACTACCGAAGAAAGACCGTCGGCGCGCCCGTCGCCTACGAATGCGAATCGCTCGGCCCCCGTCTCCGCAAGTCCCCGCCCGGAGGCTCGTCGCCGAGGACGGCAGCGACACCCGACCGTCAGGACCAGTAGGGCGAGGCGCCCGAGGCGGGGTCGAATACGCCGCCGCCGAAATGCGAGTTCCTTCGCACAGAGCAGATTCAGGCGCTCGCCGGCGGGCCTGCCTCGTAGTGGGAGACCAGCTCCGGCAACTGCATCGGGGGCGGGTCGTTGAGGTCCAGTCCTGTCGCGGCGGCCAGCTGCGCCTTGAACCACATGTCGAAGCCGTCGCGCGAGCTGGAAAACGTGCCGAGGGCGTGGCCGAAATCACGGGCCTCCATGTAGGCGACGAGCAACTGCTGCTCGCCGAGGTCGCTGATGTACCAGAGCTCCTTCTCGATGCCTATGCGCTGCTCGGACTGGGCGTATTCCGCCCGTCGAGGCCCGTCGAGGAGGCGAAGGAAGCTGCGGGCAGCCTCCGCCTGGCCGGGAAGGACCGGGATGGTGAGACAGATGTGGTCCATCGTGGCTCCCTTCTTGAGATCGCAGGCCGCGAGCGATAAAGCTACAGCTCGCTAGCGCATCACTTCGACCTGGTCGTCGCGGCCTTCCCGACTGCTTTGACCGCTCGCCCGGCCGCTTTGGCAGCTTGCCCGCCGGCGCTGGTAGCGCGCCTGGCGGCCGCCTTCGCGTCTTTGCTGGCAGCATTTGCTGCGTCACGCTGACGCGTCGCCGCTGCCTTTTTGGCTGCCTCGGAGCGCTGAGCTTTCGTCTGTTGGGCCATGCCGGGACTCCTTCTGTGTTCTGATCGGGGGCTAGTTCCGTCGCTCTATACCCGCGCCATGCCAAGGTAACCGGCGCAGTCGGATTGGCCGCAACATGGCTAAGGTTCGGAATGGTGCGATGTGGGTACCATTTGTTTGGGGCATGAAGGCCCTAACGGATCGGCCGGGTTCCATCGCTCCCCAAGGCGCACAGCTCCTTAAGAGGGCGGAGTCCATTGGGCGGTGTGAGCGGGAACGGCCAGATCGCTCACGGCGCGTCGCTTTCCCCCGAGGCGCGTCGTGAGCAGATTTTGCGCAGCTCGGCTCTCCCCCTCGGCCCCGTCGGCGCGAGGAGGTAGTTCAAGTGCGCTCGCTCAGGCGCGGCCGCGTCCCACCTCGGGCCCCTCGACGGGCGGCTGCACCTCGGGCGTTAGGGCCGCCTTCAGTGCATCCAGGTCGGGCGCTCCGAAAACGACTCGGTTACGTGTGGCGATGTATACGAGGTCGAGGTTGACGCCGGCCTTGGCGATCTTGCGAGCGAGGTCCGCAAGTACCCCGGGATTGTCCTCGACGTCGACGACTACGACCTCGCGCTCGCGGCTGACCGCTAAGTGCGCGATGGAGAGCGAATGCTTGGCCGCCTCAGCGTGCGGGACGAGGATGTGCAGCTCCGCGCGCTCGCCAGATCCGATGCACGTCGCGGCTGCAAGGTTGACGCCTGCGTCGCTCACCGCGGCGGCGACCCGGGCAAGCGCGCCCGGGGTGTTCTCAATATCTATGACGAGATCGAACGCCATGTCTGCCAGCGCTGCCAG
>JAOPZB010000161.1 GCA_025964355.1 Solirubrobacterales bacterium
GCGCGCGCATCCTCGACGCCGCGAGCGCGCCCGGCCTTGGGGACGTCGGCGAGCGCCATCGCCAGCGCGCCAGCCGCCAGCGCCCCGGCGATCGAGCGCGGGCCGCCGAGCCGCCGCTCGATGGAACCCCCCAGCGCGTACCCGGCGAAGGCCGGCGGCGCCAGCGAGAGCGCGAGCACCGAAGCCCGGCGGCGGTCCATCGTCGCGAGCTGGCGCCGGAGCTCACCCCGCATGACGATCGCCAGAGCGCATCCCGCGCCGGCGTGCACTGCCACCTCGAAGGACTTGCGCAGGTCGCCGTCCACGCTCGCATACGGCCAGCCGGCGAGCCACGGCAGGAGCGCCGTGTGGGCGGAGGAGGAGACCGGCAGCAGCTCGGTGGGTCCCTGTGCCAGGCCGAGCGCGATCGCGTGGCGGAGCGGAAGCGGCTCCCTATCCGGCGGCATCGGCTGCGGGGTCGCCCGGCTCCGGGCGCCTGCGCCTGCGCCGCACGACCGCGCTGACGATCGCGAGCACCACCAGGACGACCACCGCGTAGTCGACGTACTCGAAGGCGCTACGCGCGTTTTTCCATTCGCTTCCCAGCGCTTCACCGGCCAGGGCCAGCCCGAGCACCCACGGTATGCAGCCCGCCAGCGTCAGCAGCGTGAACCTCCAGAACGGCATCTTCGCCACGCCGGCGGGAAGCGAGATGAACGTCCGGATGATCGGCAGCATGCGGCTGAAGAAGATCGCCGGCGCGCCATAGCGCTGAAACCATCGGTCGGCCCATTGGATGTGACTCGGCTTCAGATGCAGCCAGTGCCCGTGGCGTTCGACCAGCTCGATCCGTCCGAAACGCCCGACGCCGTAGGAGATCCACGAGCCGACGAGGTTGCCGAGCACGCCCGCGACGACGATCCCGATGAGCGTCAGGTGGTGATTGTGCGCCGCGCTCGGGCTCGTGACAGCGAAGCCCGCGAACAGCATCGTCGCCTCCGAGGGGATCGGGATGCAGGCGCTCTCGGCGACCATCAACACGAAGACGGCAGCCAAGCCCGTTTCGCCGACGAATTCCGAGGCCAGGTTGAAGAGCGATTCCGAGATGGACGCGACGACGAGCACTGCCACGCAACGATACCGGCCATCTGGGACCGGAGGGCCACAGTCGGGGCGGACGGCGCGGGCCGCCGCGCGTTAGCGTCCTCGCCAGTGCGCGTCTGGATCGACCTCACGAACAGCCCTCACGTGCTTGTGATGCGCCCGATCATCCAACGGCTGCGCGGCGCCGGGCACGACGTTCGCGTGACCGCTCGCGACTTCGCCCAGACGGTCGAGCTGTGCCAGCGCCTGAATATCCCCCACACGGTGATCGGCAGCCATCGAGGCGGACGGGTCGCCGCCAAGGCGCTCGGGCTGGCCTCACGCTCGGTCGCGCTGGTTCGCTGGGCGCGGGCGGACGCGCGTGCGGCGGACGCCCGCTTCGACATCGCCCTCGGCCATGGCTCCAACGACGTGAGCATCGCCGCCGCGCTGCTGCGGATTCCGAGCGCGACGATGTTCGACTACGAGTGGGCAACCGTGCAGCACAACGTCAACTGCCGCCTGGCCCGCGCGGTCGTCGTGCCGGACGCCATCCCGCCGGCGCGGCTCGATCGCTACGGCGCGCGCGGCAAGGTGCGGGCCTATGAGGGTCTCAAGGAGGAGTACTACCTGGCCGACTTCGAGCCGAGCGAGGCGGTGCTCGAGGACCTGTCGCTCGACCGCACGCGGCCGATCGTCGTCGTGCGCCCGCCGCCCGAGGTGTCGCTCTATCACCGCTTCGAGAACGACCTGTTCGCAGCCGTCCTGCAGCGCCTGCGCAGCTCCGCCCAGCAGGACGGCACCCAGCCGGTGGTCCTGCCGCGCGTGCAGTCCCAGCGCGCGCAGCTGTCGGAGATCCCGGGATTCCTGGTGCCGGCGCACGCGATCGACGCCCAGTCGCTGATCGCGCACGCCGACCTCGTGATATCCGCCGGCGGCACGATGAACCGGGAGGCGGTTGCGCTCGGGACTCCCGTCTACACGACCTTCGAGGGACGCCTCGGGGCAGTGGACGAGCGCCTGATCGCCGAGGGTCGGCTGCGCCGCCTCGAGCACCCCGATGGGCTGGACCTCGCCAAGCGCGAGCATTCGAGCGCCGGCTCGCGGGTCCGCCGCGACCCGCAGGCGCTGGTCGAGCTGCTGCTCTCGCCGCTGCAGGCCGCCGGCGCTCACACGCCGTCACGCGCGCTGCGATCGGGATAGGCGCTTACAATCTGGACAATGCGCCGACGCATCCGCTCGGCGGCCCTTCCCCTCCACCGTCGCTCGCTGCCGCAACTCGCAGTGGACGGGGCGCTGGTCGCGGTCGCGTACTACCTCGCATTCCAGCTGCGCTTCAACAGCGGGCCGCCGGAGCAGTACGCCGAGCTACGTGAAACGACCATCTGGTGGGTGCTCGCCGGGAGCCTCCCGGTGCTTGCGCTCGCGGGCGTCTACCAGCGGCGCTGGCGCTACTCCGGCCAGCGCGACTACGAGGCAGTTGTGCGGGCGGTCATCGCCATCGTGCTCTTGACAGTGGTGGCGATCGAGGTGCTGCGCCCGGTGCATCGCTACCCGCACCGCAGCGCCGTGGCCGTCGTCCTGCCCAACGGCGTGATCGTGCTGTTCGCGCTGCTCGCGCTCGTGTTCCTTGTCGGCGTGCGGGCGATCTCGCGCAGCATCTACGAGCGCCGCCCGCTCGCGGCCTTCCGTGGAGGGCGCAAGGGCGAGCGCTCCGTCCTGATCGCCGGCGCGGGCGAGGGGGGGCGGTTGGTCCTGCGGGAGATGATGCGCAACCGCGAGCTGGGACTCGCTCCGGTGGGCTTCGTCGACGACGACCCCCACAAGCGCAGCCTGCGCATCGACGGCGTGCGCGTGCGCGGCAACACCGAAGACGACCTCCCGCGCATACTCGACGAGGCGGAGCCCGATGAAGTCATCATCGCGATCCCGTCCGCGCCGGGCTCGACCCGCGGGCGCATCGTGCGCGAGTGCCGCGAGAGGGGCATCCCGGTGCGCACGCTCCCGACCGTGTTCGAGCTTCTCCAGACGCGCGGCGGGCTCTCCAAACAGATGCGCGAGGTGCGGGTCGAGGACGTCCTCGGCCGTGAGCCCGTGCACATGGAGCTCGAGACCGTCGGCGGCTACCTGGCCGGCGAGGTGGTGCTCGTGACCGGCGCCGGCGGCTCGATCGGCTCGGAGCTATGCCGGCAGATCGCGCGCGTGGAGCCGCACAGGATCGTGCTGCTCGATCACGCCGAGGACAACCTCTTCTCGATCCAGCGGGAGCTCGAGGACGAGCGCCATGTGCCTGCCTCGATGCTGGCGGCGGTGCTCGCCGACTGCAAGGAGGAGGAGCGGATGCGCGAGGTGTTCGCCGAGCACCGCCCGACCACCGTGTTTCACGCCGCTGCCTACAAGCACGTCGGGTTGATGGAGGCCAATCCGGTCGAGGCGGTGCGCAACAACGCGATCGCGACGCGCGTGGTCGCACACGTCGCCGGCGAGTCCGGCGTACGCCGCTTCGTGCTCGTCTCGACCGACAAGGCGGTCGCCCCGGCGACCGTGATGGGGGCCTCCAAGGCGCTCGCCGAGTTCGCGCTGGAGGCCGCCACGGCGCGCTTCGGCGACACCTGTTACGCAGCCGTGCGGTTCGGCAACGTGCTCGGCTCGTCGGGCAGCGTCGTGCCCATCTTTCGCAGGCAGATCGAGCGCGGCGGGCCGGTGACCGTCACCGATGAGCGCATGACCCGTTATTTCATGACGATTCCAGAGGCCGTCCAGCTGATCATCCGCTCCGGTTCGCTGGCAGCGGGAGCCGCGAGCACGGGGGGCGCCGAGATCTTCGTGCTGGACATGGGCGAGCCCGTCCGCATCGTGGAGCTCGCGCGGGCGATGATCGACCTGTCCGGTCTCGAGCCCGACCGCGACATCGACCTGGAGATCGTCGGGCGCCGCCCTGGCGAGAAGCTACACGAG